>NZ_JAUSYO010000001.1:634348-951523 GCF_030816935.1 Arthrobacter sp. B3I9 | reverse complement strand
CCGGCGGGAGCCGCTGCCCGCACCTCCCGGATGGCCTCGAGCGCACCCGGCGTGGTGAGGGCGATTTCGACGTAGCGGAAGCCCTCCTCCATTGCCGCCAGCGCGGCCTTCGCTGCGGCCGCGCCGTCGGTGCCCCGGACGATCGCGACGAGGCGGGTCTGCCGTATCCCGGCGAGCAGTGTCTCGGGGGTCAGGGTCTCGGCGGTCAGGCTGTTCTCCATGCTGGGCTGCTCCTTCATAGGGTGTCCGTCATTGTGGCTGTCATGCCGGCCGTCACCATTCCGCGAAGGCGCCGTCGGAGTGCCGCCAGACGGGACCGCGCCAGGCGTGCCCGCGCTTGTCCGCGGCGCGGACCACTGCCTCGTCGATCTCGATGCCCAGGCCGGGACCGGTGAGCCGTTCGATGTGACCGTCCACGAACTTCAGCGGGGTCTTGTCCACGACGTAGTCCAGGACCTCGGCGCCCTTGTTGTAGTGGATCCCGATGCTTTGTTCCTGGATCAGGAAGTTCGGCGTGGCAAAGCCCACCTGCAGGCAGGCGGCCAGTGCCAGCGGGCCCAGCGGGCAGTGCGGGGCGAGCTGGACCTCGTAGATTTCAGCGAGCGAGGCGATCTTCCGGACCTCGGTGATGCCGCCGGCGTGGGAAAGGTCCGGCTGGGCGACGGCGATGCCGGCCTGCAGTGCGGGCAGGAATTCCTGCCGGCTGTAGAGCCTCTCGCCGGTGGAGACCGGCGTCGTCGTCGAGGAGGTGAACTCACGCAGCAGGTGCGTGTTTTCCGGGACCACGGGCTCTTCGAGGAAGAAGGGCCGGTACGGTTCCAGCAGCGGGGCCACGCGGCGGGCGTTGGCCAGGGTGAAGCGGCCGTGGAAGTCCACCGCAACGTCACGGTGCTCGCCGAGGACCTCGCGGGCGGCGGCGACCCGGGCGACGACGCCGTCGAGCTCGGCCACGGAGGCGACGGGGCTCATCCGGCCGCTGGCATTCATCTTGACGGCGGTAAGGCCGACCTCCAGCTGGGCGCTGATCTGGTCGGCGACTTCGTTGGGTTCGTCTCCCCCGACCCAGCCGTACATGCGGATCCGGTCCCGGACGTGGCCGCCCAGAAGCTGGTGCACCGGGGTGTTGAAGTGCTTGCCCGCGATGTCCCAGAGGGCCTGGTCCAGGCCGGAGACGGCGCTGGCCAGGATGGGGCCGCCCCGGTAGAAGGAGCCCTTGGTCATGACCTGCCAGTGGTCCTCGATCCGGAGCGCGTCGGTGCCGATCAGCAGCTCGGAGAGCTGCTCGACGGCGGTGCGCACGGTTTCGCTGCGGCCCTCGCACGTTGCTTCGCCCCAGCCGACGATCCCGCTGTCCGTCTCGATCCGGACGAACAGCCAGCGCGGCGCGACGAGGAAGGTTTCAATTCTGCTGATGAGTGTCATCTGGTACCTAGCCCTTGGTCGCCCCGGCGGTCATGCCGGAGACGATGTACTTCTGCGTGAAGAGCGCAATGATCATGATGGGGATAGTGACAACCGTGGCCGCCGCCATCAGTCCGCCCCAGTCGATGCTGGCGTAGGAGACGAAGTCGAAGATCGCGACCGGCAGGGTCTTGGTCTTGGAGCCGGAGAGCACCAGGGCGAACATGAAGTTGTTCCACGAGAAGATGAAGGACAGGATGCCAGCGGTAGCGATGCCGGCGACCGAAAGCGGCAGCGTGATCCGGCGGAAGGCGCCGATCGGGGTGAGCCCGTCCACCTGGGCCGACTCCTCGAGCTCGAGCGGCATTGAATCGAAGTAGCTCATCATGATGTAGACGATCAGCGGCAGGGCAACGAACATGTGGCTGAGGATCAGCACCTCGAACCCGCCGACCATTTTCAGGTTGGAGAACACGTAGTACCACGGCACCAGCAGGGAGACGCCGGGAATGACGCGGGCCATGAGGACCACAAGGGCCGAGCGGTGCATCGTGAAGCGGCTCATTGCGTATGCCGCCGGGACACCCAGGACCAGGGAAAGGACCGTGGAGACGAAGGCCACCCAGAAGCTGTTGAAGATGAAGATGAAGTAGTTGTTGCGCTGCAGCACATTGGCGTAGTTCTCGGTGGTGGGGCTGAAGAGCAGCGCCTTGCCGGTGTCGTAGATGTCCACGTTGGTCTTGAAGGAGGCAAGCAGCATCCAGATCAGCGGCGCGATCAGGAAGAGCACCACGGCAATCAGGGCCAGGACGCGGAAGACCTTGTATGCACGCGTGCCCAGGGGCTTCCGGCGGCGCCGTACCGGTGCCGGGGCGTCGGAGGTCCGGGAGCCGGTGTTGTCTGTGTTTTCGGACAATACGGTCATTTGCTTACCGCTTTCTTGCGCATGGTCAGCAGCCACATGGTGCCGATGATGATCATGAAGAACAGGATCAGCACCGCGGAGGAGAGCCCGTACTGGTTGTAGTCGAAGCTCAGGCCGTAGGCGTAGACGTTGAGGGTCTCCACCTCGTGGAAGGATCCGCCGCCCTTGCCCTTGGTGGCATAGAGGATGTCGAAGGTCTTCAGGGCGTCAATGCCCCGGAGCAGGATGGCGACGATCACGGTGGGCATCATGAGCGGCAGCGTGATGAAGAAGAAGCGCTGGAAGGAGTTGGCGCCGTCCATCCGGGCTGCCTCATCGGGTTCCTCGGAGAGGGAGGTCAGGCCCGCGAGCAGGATCAGGACCACCATGGGGGTCCACTGCCACACGTCCATGAAGATCGTGGTGCCCAGCGCGGTGTCCTGGCCGGAGAGCCACGGCTGGGCGGGGATGCCGACCATGCCGAGCAGCTGGTTGGCGAAGCCGATATTCGGGTCGAAGATCAGCCGCCACATCATGCCGACGGCCACGGGGGTGGCGACCAGTGGGAGCAGGATGGCCACCCGGACGAATTTCTCGCCGCGGAAGGGGCGCCACAGCAGCAGCGCGATGCACATGCCGAGCACGATCTCGCAGACCAGTGCGACGCCGGTGAAGGACAGCGTGCGGCCGACGGCGGGCCAGAAGCGTTCCGTGTCGGAGAGGACCGTCATGTAGTTCTGCAGGCCGATGAACTCGGCAGCGGCACGGACGGAGCCCTGGGAATCGGTGAGGCTCAGATAGAGGGTCCACGCCAGCGGGAAGACAATGAGGACACCGACGAAGACCATGGCGGGGGCGGCGAACAGCCATTTGCGGTGCCGGTTGGACCAGGCGGAGAAGTTTTCACGCGCCCCGGAGGGGCGGCCGGCGCTGGGGGCAGGCGCACTGCGGGGAGGGTTCAGTACAGACATGATTCACCTAAAAAGTTGGGGGTGAAGTGAAGAGGGGCCCCGGCGGGCCGGCAGGTTCGCTGCCGACCCAACCGGGGCTGCGTAGTGCACGTGGCGCAGGATCCGCCCGGCCCCTACTTCTTTTCGCTGTCCAGGAACGTCTGGAAGGCGTCCTGGGCCGAGTCGGCGGCGGCGGACGCGTCTGCGCCCGTGATGGTGGCGACGATCGGCGCGCCCACGATTTCGCGGGCCTTGCCTACCGTGACAACCTCGGGACGGTCATGTCCGATGCCGGTCTTGGCGCTGGCGGCAATGGCGTCCGCAAGATCCTTCGGGTAGGTCGAGGTTCCCGCAGGATCGGACCAGACGGAGGCGCGGGGTCCGGGGACACCAGCCTTCTGTGCGGCCAGGGTCCGTTCCTTGCTCGTGGCCCACTGGATGAACTTCCAGGCGTTGTCCTGGTTGCTCGAGGCCTGGTTCACGGCCAGGCCCCAGGACGGGATGTTGTACGGCTTGGAACCTGCCGGGCCCGCGGGCAGGGCGGCGAAACCGACCGTGTCAGCAACCTTGGACTTGGCCGGATCGGTGGCGTTCTTGTAGAGCGAGTCGGCTTCGGTGTAGAAGGCGGCCTTGCCCTGGGTGAAGATGGCCATCGCCTCGGGCCAGCTCATGTCCGTGCTGACGTTGGCCGGACCGTAGTTCTTGATCAGGCCGCCGTAGAAGGCGTAGGCCTTCTTGGCAGCGTCGGAGTTGACGGCGGACTTGCCGCTGGAATCGGTGAAGTCGCCACCGAAGCTGTACAGGAAGCTGGAGAACTGGGTGACGGCGGCGGACTTGCCGGTGCGGGCCACGAAACCGGCGGTATCCGGCGAGGACGCTTTGATCGCCTTGGCTGCGGCCTCGAGCTCGTCCATGGTCTTGGGGACCTGGAGTCCGGCGGCCTGCAGCAGGTCCTTGCGGTAGTACAGCACTTCGCGTTCGGTGATGATCGGGACGCCCACGACCTTGCCGTCAACGGTGGAGGCCTTGACCGGGCCCTCCTGGTAATCCTTCCAGTCCCAAGTGGCGTCCGAGGACACCTTGGACGTCAGGTCCGCGAGGTAGCCGTTCTTTGCGAACGCCTTGCCCTCCTGCAGCGGGCGGTACATCATGACGTCGATCTCGTCGCTGCCTGCGTTGAGCTTGACGTTGTACTGATCCGAGAGCTGGTCTTCACCGAGCTGGGTCAGTTCGACCTTGAGGCCGCTTGCCTTTTCGAATTCCGGGATGGCTGCCTTGATGCCTTCGGTCCAGACGTGGTTGGCCAGCGTGACCCGGACGGTGCCCGCTGCCTTCGCATCGCTGCTGCCTCCGCCGCCGCCGCCACAGGCGGTCAGGCCCAGTGACATGGCCGCAGCAACGGCCGCGTACTTCACAATTGAACGCCGCTTCATTACGACTCCCTTGCTTTTCAGGGCCGGCGGTGCTCGCCCGGCCATCCGCACATGCATCTTTACATCTGCTCTGAAAGCGATCATAGATAAATAAAGCAGACATAGACAAGACCCTAGGGCACACCCGTATGATTTATTCATGAAATCCCCGAAGGCGGAGACCTCAGCCGACCTGCACTCCGTGCTGGTCGACACTTTGGGGTTTGCCATCGCCGAGGGGTCCCTGGCGCCGCACTCCATCCTGCGGCTGGATGAACTTGAGACCCAGCACAACGTGTCCCGCTCAGTTGTCCGTGAGGCCACCCGGGTTCTGTCGTCCAAAGGCATGCTGGAGTCACGGCGGCGGCTGGGAACGGTGGTGCAGCCGGAAGAGTGCTGGAATCTCTATGACCCGCAGGTCATCCGCTGGCGCCTCGCCTCGCCCCGGCGGCTGGAGCAGCTGCGGGCGCTCAACGAACTGCGCGGCGCGATCGAACCGCAGGCTGCTCGGCTTGCCGCTGAGCGCGCTTCCTGGGATGCCGGCAGCGGCCTCGTGTCCCAGGCGGCCCGGCTGTGGGCAGCGGGCCAGCGCGGCGACCGGGACGAGTTCCTCCGGCTGGACATCGAGTTCCACGCCGCGGTGCTCCAGGCTTCGGGCAACCCCATGTTTTCCCAGCTGCACAACCTGGTGGCCGAGGTGCTGACCGGCCGTACCGAACACGGCCTCATGCCGCAGCTGCCGCAGCACGAGGCCCTGCAGCTGCACGTGGACGTGGCCAGCGCTATTCAGCGCGGCGAGGCCAGTGCCGCGCATGCCGCCATGAGCCGAATTGTGGAGCAGTCCACCGAGGAAATGGGTGACATCTGGTCCAGCCACCACCAGGCACAGGCGATGTGACCCTCAGCGGCCGCCGTGGAGTTCCGGCTCCTTTCCAGGATCGGGCTGGGGGTCAGTCTTCCGTGGGGGTCGTGCGGAGCGGGTGGTAGCTCCGCCAGCTGTGCTCCGGGGCGAAACCCAACATGCGCCTGGCCTTATCGATCGAAAGCATGGTCTCGTGCTCGCCAAGGTCCTTGACCACTTTCACGTCCGGGAACACTTCCGCGGCGAGGCTGGTGCTCGACCGGCCCATCACAGTGTCGGCGTTCGCGATGATGAATGCCTCGAACCCCGGCTTTGCGTGCTGCAGGGCGAGGGCAACCGCCTGGGCGCCGTCGCGGCCGTCGATGTAGCCCCAGAGGTTCCACTTCCGCAGCGTTGCGTCCGAGTCGAAGGAAGGGAAGTCCTCGTAGTCGTCCGGGTCGGTGACATTGGAGAAGCGCAGGCCCGTGATGCTGAGCTCGGGGTCCCAGCGGGTGAGCTGGATGGCCATCTGCTCCTCAAGGTGCTTGACCAGCGAGTATGTGCTTTCCGGGCGGGCGGGGTATTCCTCGTCGACGGGGATGTACGGCGGGTCGACGTCGAACGGCAGTCCCAGGACCGTCTCGCTCGAGGCGTAGACGATCGTCTTGATTCCGGCCCGGCGGGCCGCCTGAAACACGTTGTAGGTGGCCAGCATGTTGTTTTCGAACGTGACGGCGTCGGGGGCCAGCCCCGGGGCAGGAATCGCGGCCAGGTGCACCACGGCGTCAAAACCGCTGGGGCGGTCCTCCAGGCCGAGGAACACATCGACCACGTGGCCGTAGTTGCGCAGGTCCACTTCGGTGAAGCCGGGCCCGCGGTGTCCGGTGCGGTCCAGGTTAGTGACTGTGTGGCCGTCGTCGCGCAGCCGGCGCACAACGCTCCGGCCCAGCTTTCCGCTGCCTCCGGTTACAACAATTCTCATCAGGGTCTCCTCTGGGCCGGGTGGTCGGTTCCACCTTAGAACGGTGGCTGCAGAACAGTGGCTGCCGCCACGCGGCCCCTAGGTCTGCGTCGGCGTCTCCGCAGCGGAGTCGAGGTATTCCATGAACCAGTCCCGGGCGAGGATGGCGGCTGCCGCCAGCGTGCCCGTTTCCTCAAAGAGGTGGGTGGCGCCCTGCACCACGGCCAGCTGGTTGGGGCAGCGCATCAGGGACTTCGCCTTCCGGTTGAGCTCCAGCACCTCGTAGTCGAGGCTTCCGACAATCAGCAGGGTCGGCGCCCGCACGGCCGAAAGCCGCGGTCCGGCGAGGTCGGGCCGGCCGCCGCGCGAGACGACGGCGGAGACCCTGGAGACAGGCTCGGAGGCGGCCCACAGGGCAGCCCCGGCGCCGGTGCTCGCACCAAGGTAACCGGCCCTGCAGGACGCGGTGTCTTCCCTCGTGCCCAGCCAGTCTGTGGCGGAGGACAGCCGGCGGGCCAGCAATTCGATGTCGAAGACGTTGGCGCGGTTGTGTTCCTCCCCCGGGGTCAGCAGGTCCAGCAGCAGGGTGCCCAGGCCCGCCTGCTGGAGCACACCCGCCACAAACCGGTTCCGCGGACTGTGCCGGCTGCTGCCGCTGCCGTGTGCGAACAGGACAACCCCCCGCATCGGCACAGGAAGGTGCAGCTGGCCCTGGAGCCGGACGCCCCGGGACGGTATCTCCACCTCCCCGTCAAATTCCGCCGGTGCGAAACCGCCGTCGGCAGCATCGTCTCGGTCCCAGGGGGCGGAGTCCTGCACCCGTCTGGCGGCCGCGTCCAGCAGCTGCACGACTTCCTCGTCTTCGGTCGGTGAAAAGTCCCGGTAGTGGTATCCGACGGCGGAAAAGTGCCGCGGTGTTGCCAGGCAGACCACTTCGTCCGGCTCGGTCAGGGCTCCGAGCGTGTCCGCGGGGGCCACGGGGACGGCCAGAACCACCCGCGCGGCGCCGAGCCGCCGTGCGATTCGGCAGGCAACCCGGGCGGTGGATCCCGTGGCGATCCCGTCATCCACGATCACCGCGATGCGGCCGGTGAGGTCCCGCCGGCTCCGTCCCTTCCGGAACTGCACCACCCGGTTCTCCAGCACGGCCCGTTCGCGCGCCTCGACAGCCTCCAGCTCC
The DNA here is from genome assembly GCF_030816935.1 of Arthrobacter sp. B3I9. Classification (NCBI taxonomy): domain Bacteria; kingdom Bacillati; phylum Actinomycetota; class Actinomycetes; order Micrococcales; family Micrococcaceae; genus Arthrobacter; species Arthrobacter sp. B3I9. Next base: position 943,874 of record NZ_JAUSYO010000001.1, on the reverse strand, counting down.
TTTTCGGAGATCTGGGACTGCGCGAGCACACGTTGTTCCAGCACGCGCGTTCCGCCTTCACCGATGGCGCCCATGGCAAGTTCCGGCTGGTACGGGAGACCCAGTTTCCGGACCACAATCACGTCCAGGGGTGCGTCGAGCGCGACAGCAACCTCGGAAGCGACGGGAACCCCGCCGCGCGGCAACCCCAGGACCACGATGTCCTGTCCGCGCAGTTTCCTGAGTTGCCGCCCCAGCTGCCGGCCGGCGTCGACCCTGTCCTCGAAAATGCTCATCGCAAGGCTTCCCACGTGAGAGGTCAGCCGTCAAGGCCTCCTCGCGGAAAGGGCACCACAGTCAGGACACCAAAGTCAGGGGAGGGAGCGGACGGCCTCTCCTCCACTATGGGTCCGGAGCCCGGGAGCAGGTGAGGGCCATAATGCCCGGATTGGAAAGGCGCCCGGTGTCGGTCCTCCGGGCACCGTTCCGAGCCGAATGAAGAAAGCCGCCGCTCGCCGTATATAATTTTTTTCGGTCCTGCAGCGGGCCGGTTTGGATTGTCCATCGATCCGGTTGACCGCTGCCCCTTTTACCGCCGCTTGCCGCAGGCGGAAGTGCCGCCCGCCGCATCGACTGAACCTGAGTGAAACGGTGCGAAGAAAACAGTGGCCAGCGAGTCAACGGCAACCTCCGAAGACGAAACATCCCTTGATGCATCCTCGATCAACCAGTTCCTGCACGAGCTGGTGCTCAACAGCGCCGACGTGGAGGAGTTTCTGCGCAAACTGGCGAAGGTCTCCGCCCGGAGCCTGTCTGAACCCGGGGACGAGATTCTCTGCGGCATCACCCTCCTGCGGCGTCGGAAGGCGGCCACGGTTGCCAGCAGCAGTCCCGCCGCCCAGGCGATGGATGAGATCCAGTACGCCTTTGGCGACGGCCCCTGCATGACGGCCTCCCGGGAGCAGGAAACGGTCCACGTTCCCGACCTGGACGCCGAGGACCGCTGGCCGCAGTACGCCGCGACGGTCCGGGAGCAGGGCGTCCGCTCCATCCTGGCGCTGCCGTTCCTGCTCGACGGAGATACCCGTGCCGCACTCAACCTTTATTCACACCGGCCCGGCCGTTTCGACGCCAGGGCCGTGGAACTGGCCCGCGACTTCGTGAACCAGACGTCCATGGCGCTCCGCCTCGCGGTCCGGATTGCTCATTCCAGCGAGACCGCGGCGAATCTGCTGGCCACGCTCGAAACGCGCACGGGCATCGACGTCGCGGTGGGCATCATCATGGCGCAGAACCGTTGCAGCCAGGACGAGGCGTTCGAGCTGCTCAAGTCGGCCTCCAGCGCGCGCAACGTCAAGCTGCAGGTCGTGGCGGCAGGCGTCCTGGAGTCGTTGGGCCAGGGGCCCGCCCGCACGCACTTCGATTCTTAGTCGGCCGGCTTTCTCAGGCGCCGGCTTTCTCAGGCGGCGGTCTCCGCCAGGATGGTGCGGATGGTGTCCTGGTGGCTCAGGATACGGAAATGACCGCCGGTCTGCAGCTGGATGTTCCGGGCACCGGGGAGCACGCTGCCTTCGGGGATGTGCGGATCGAAAAGCCCGTAAACGGAGACAATGCGTTCGTTGATGCGCTCCTCGCGGGCGAGCTGCAGCGTGACCGCGTTCCGCGGCGAAAAAGCCCGCAGACTGGGAAGGAGCATGAACGCCGCGTACCTCGAACCCGAAAAGGGCGTACACACGGCCACCATGCCGGCCACCCTCGCCTCAGGGTCCAGGGACATCATGGTGTACTTGCCGATCAGCCCGCCTTTGCTGTGCGCCACGATCATCACGTCTTCCAGGCCCTGCTCGCGGATGTACCCCGCAATCAGCTCGGCGGCCTTGGGCACCGCGAGCCGGTTCCGCTGCAGCAGCGTCACCACGTGCACCGGGTGCCCGGCCTCGTGCAGCTGCCGGACCAGCGGCAGCATGAAGCGCCAGTCCTCGTAGATACCGGGAATCACGACGACGGGACGGCCGGTGCCGGTGAGGAATTCATCCGCTTGGGTCCGGGAAAATGCGCTGCGCACCTGCCGGACGGCGGCGTAGAGATAGTCCTGCGCCCACCAGCGGGCCGCCTGCAGGGCCCCGCTCATGCCTGGAACTCCTGGGATGCCTCGCTGCAAGCGCCCGGCTGCCGGGTGAAGGCGAGGATGGCCTCCGCCACTTCGGCTGAGCGGTTGTGCTGCACGACGTGGCCGCTGCCGGGGAATTCCACGAACCTTCCCCGCGGAGCGCGTTCAATCAGTCGCCGGCACCAGCCTTCGGGCGCCACCGGATCGTTCCCGCCCCGGACCACCAGGACGGGCGCCTCGACAGCAGCCAGCCGTTGTTCCGTGGGGTACTCCATCATGACGCGCAGGTTCTTGAGGTACCACGACGGCCCGCACCGGAGGTAGTCGGTGAAGACGAGGCCGTTGGAGGAGGGGCTTTCAAAAAACAGGCTGTCGCGGCCCAGGGCCAGGGCCTGCTGCGTCACGGTGTTCCGTTCCGTGTCCACCACCGGGCCCATCAGGACCAGGTGCGGTATCCGCCCCGGCTGCTGGATCGCGGCCTCGATGCCGAACTGCACTCCCATCGAATGCCCCACCAGCGTGAATTCAAGGACCCCCAACTGCTCCATTGCCCCGAGGATGTACGAGGCCTGGTCCGCGACCGTGAGGGTGTGCTCGGGTCTGGGCGTGCTGCCGAATCCCGGCAGGTCAATGGAGTAGGTGTCAACGGACTCGGCGAGCTCCCTGTGCAGCCGTTGCAGGTAGCGGTGCGAAACCCCGATCCCGTGGACCAGCACGACGGCGGGCGCGGGCAGCGCCGCGCCGGGGTCGGCGTCTGCAGGGCGGACGCGCGGGCGGCGGGAAGCGTACACGTGGCCGAGATGACCCGCGGCCTCGATTTCAGAGCGGACGGCCCTGGCCATGGTGGACTCATTTCTGTTCAGGACTCTTGGCAGCCTCCAGTAAGCATACTGACCTCTTTGGACCGGCACGGACCGCCGGCCGGTGCGGGTTGCCACCAGAGCGCACAATAGCCGCCCGTCCTGTACGCGGACTGCCGCTGCCTGTAACTTGGGACGGACAGCCCCACGGGGACACGGGCCGCGGGAGCCGCGGCCCGCAACGGGAGGAACTGATGAGCACCGGATCCAAGGAACCAGAGGACATCGTCAAGGACGGCCTTGAGGGTGATACCTCGGCCGGGAACGCCCCGGTACCCCGCCAGGAAGGCCAAGAAGGCCAGGAGTCCACCCTGGAAGGGACCGGCTCCGCCGAAGAGCAGGCCGACCCCGGGTCCCGGGACGCCGACCGGGAGGCCAACAAGGCGGTGGGTCCTGCCGAAGAGCAGGACGCACAGACCGGCGACGACCGCGGCCTCACCACGGATTCAAGTCCGGACTGAGGCCGCCGCCCGCCAGGCTACACGGCGTTTGCGCCGACGTTGACGAGCCAGTCGATGCCGAACTTGTCCTTGCACATCCCGAAGGTGTCACCCCACGGTGCCTTCTCCAGCGGCATCGCTACCGTTCCGCCGTCGGCCAGTTTGTCGAAGTAGCCGCGGAGCTCGGCCTCATCGGACCCGCTGAGGGACACCGAGATGTTATTGCCTGGCGTGAAGTCCATCCCGTTCGGAGTATCGGCACCCATCAGCACCATGCCCTTTTCGGTGGTGAGCATAGCGTGCATGATCTTGTCCTGCTCGGACGCGTCCTCGCTGGCGTGGAACTCGCCGAAGGTGCTCATGCTCAGTTCACCACCGAACACCGTTTGGTAGTAGGTCATCGCTTCTTTCGCGTTGTCGCGGAAGCTTAAGTAGGGATTGAGCGTGGTCATGTCCTGGACTCCTAGCGGCCTTGGGGCGCCCCCACGACGCGCAAGGCCTCGGCGGGGCGGGTGCAGTTACAGGGCATATCCTGCCCCAGATCGGGCGGTCTGGGTAGGGGTCCACCCAAGCCTCCGTGGCGGTTCAGGCAGTCTGCCCGGCGTGCTCCCCCTCTTCGATCTCTTCAAGCATTTTGTCGTTGAACGCAGCAAGATCTCCGGGGTTCCGGCTGGTCACGAGCCCCTGGTCAACCACCACTTCCTCGTCGCTCCAGTTGGCTCCGGCGTTCTTCAGGTCTGTCTGCAGGGTGTGGTACGAGGTGACGCTCCGGCCGCTGACTACGCCGGCGTCGATCAGCAGCCATGGTCCGTGGCAGATCGATGCCACCGGCTTGTGCTGCTCGAAAAACGCGCGGGCGAAGGCCTGGGCGTCCTTGTCCACGCGGAGGTGGTCGGCGTTGACGACGCCGCCGGGGATCACCAGTGCATGGAAGTCGGCAGCGTCGGCCTCGGCCACCGTGAGGTCAACGTCGAAGGTTTCGCCTTTCTCGGTGCCGTCGTAGCCCTGCAGCTTGCCGCTCTTGGGCGCCACTAGGGTGGGTTGGCCACCGGCTTCCTTGACGGCATTCCAGGGGCTGGTGAGCTCCACCTGTTCGACGCCGTCCGTCAGCAGAAACGCGACCCTCTTGCCTGCAATGTTGTGCTCTGACATGTGTCCTCCTCGTGCCGGGCGGGGTCCAGAGGGCGGCATGCCACTTAAGTGCCCCCGCGGAAACTGTTACGGCTTACGTTTTCCACTCTAGACGTAGTTCCCGCGGGGTTGCGCAGGAAAAACCGGCGAAAAAATTCGACCGGAGCCCCTTGAAAACCTCCCCTGCCGGTGCTAGAAAATCTGTATCAGCCAATACAGATCGGCTGATAAGGATGATGTGTTGGACCGTCTCTTCGAGGAGGGAAGCCATGTTGATGCGAACCGATCCGTTCCGCGAGCTGGACAGGCTGGCCCAGCAGGTCCTCGGCACGGCAGCGCGGCCGGCGGCGATGCCGATGGATGCTTGGCAGGAGGACAAGGAATTTGTGGTGGCCTTCGATCTGCCCGGGGTGAACGTGGATTCAGTTGACCTGGATCTGGACCGCAATGTCCTGACGGTGAGGGCCGAACGGCCCGATCCGGCGGGCAAGGACACTGAATTAATCGCTTCGGAGCGGCCGCGCGGCGTGTTCAGCCGCCAGCTGATCCTAGGGGAGAACCTCGACACCGAGAATGTAAAGGCAACCTACGACGGCGGTGTCCTTACTCTGCGGATCCCGGTCGCCGCGAAGGCCGAGCCGCGCAAGATCGAGATAGGAACCAAGGGGGCACAGCGCGAGGTCGCTGCCTAGTTCCCCAGAGGACCAGGAGGTCCGGACGCTCTGATGACTGCCTATTTGGGGCGAATTGCCACTTTGTGCACGCCACAGCGCCAGACAGCGCACCGGCAGCAAGCGAACGGCACCTTCGGGTAAAGCGGCCCCCGGCACTGCCGGGGGCCGTCTCCACACCCCCGCACCCCAGGGCACGCGGCCTCCCGCTCGTAGCGACGTGGGCGCGGTTCACCGCCGCTCTGGCCACCGGGCGTGCGCCTCACTACGCTGGCGGGAGGACGCTACCGAAGAAAGCAGGCCAGTTATGGACGAACAGGACATCCTCAATCGGATCTCAGCCCTGGTGGAAGAGGAGCAGACGCTACGGGAGAAGGCACCGTCCTCCTCGCCGGATTACGAGCATGGCCCCGACAATGAGCGGCTGAAGCGGCTGGAAGAGGACCTGGACCAGGCTTGGGACCTCCTCCGGCAGCGGCGGGCGAAGCGCCAGTATGGGGAGAACCCGGACGAAGCGTCTCCGCGGCCTGTGAAGCAGGTGGAGGACTACGAAAACTGACGCCCGGGACCCCCGGGCGCGTAATCTTCAGACTGTGGACGTTGTCGAATTCCTGTCGCAGCGGATCGCCGAAGACGAGGCCGCGGCGCTGAATCTGCTCAACGACAGGTCACTCTCCAAGTCCGGCGAATGGTACGAACGCCGTGTCCTGCTGGAATGCGAGGCCAAGAAAAGGCTTATCGGCATCGTCGAATCGGCCCGCCAGGCCGCACTCGCGGCGATGGTCAGGGATTCCGACGGCGATTCCCCGTGGAGTCCGCAGGCCATCGAGTGGACAACACGCTCCCTTAACGCCCTCGCCTTGCCTTATTTGGACCACCCTGATTTTCAACAGCGCTGGCTGCAGCTGTAGGTGGGGCCGGCGTCCGCCCCGGCGGCGGATGCGGAACGCCGCCCGTCCACCGGCCCGTCGAGCCGGATCCTGCCTCTTTTTTACCGGCCGCAACGCTGTCCAAGGTTTTTCAAAGGGCCTACCATACGGAGAGGGGGGCACTCGATAGCGAAGACGCTTCATGGGAGGCCACAATGTACAGCCAAGCCCGCGGTCATTTTGCGCAGTTCCGAGCATCATCGGCGGCGCCGCCGCGGCGGTGTTGGAATTCGGCCTATCCGCCCACGGGAGGGGTGCTGCGCCGTCGGGTGCTGGGGATTCTTGCCGGAATCGGATTGGCTGTGGGCGGGGGCGTAGTTGCCGCGGCGCCGTCACTCGGCGCAGGGACGGAGCAGAGCTATATCGTGGTCCTCAAAGACACGGTGCCGGATGCTTCCGCTGCTGCGGTTGCCCACGAGGGCAAGTACGGCGTCAGGGCGGCCAGGGTCTACAGCCACGCGGTGAGCGGATATGCCGGCACCATGACAGCGTCCGAGGCGCAGGCGGTCGCGGTGGATCCGGAGGTCGACTTCGTCACGATGAGCCGTACCTTTGCCACACCCGACGACCCCGTTCCGTCCGACGCCCAGGTCGCCCCGTTCTGGTGGCTGCGAATCGGCGGGACCGTGGATGAGGCCAAGAAACAGGCCGTGGGAGGGGTTGCCGGCACCGCAAAGGCGGAGGATTCGGTCGACGTGAACGTGGCCGTCATTGACAGCGGGATCGACGGCGCCCACCCGGACCTCAACGTGCGTGGAGGCGTTGACTGCACCTCGGGCACCCCGGTCAAGGTGGCCCCCGTCGACAAACTCGGTCATGGCACTTCGGTGGCCGGCATCATTGGAGCCCGTAACAACGACCTCGGGATCATCGGCACTGCTCCGGGCACACCGCTGTGGTCCGTCCGGGTGGTGGACGACAACGAGGTGATCACCGAGGAAAGCCTGATTTGTGCCATCGACTGGGTGACTTCTACCCGAAAGGACGATGACCACAGCAACGACATTGAGGTGGCCAACATCAGCATCGGCGGGCCCGGCAGCAACACTCCCAACTGCGGAAAGGGCACGGATCCGATGCATTACGCGATCTGCCGCTCGGTCCGGGCAGGGGTCGCCTACGCAGTCGCCGCCGGAAACTCCCACGCAGACCTCGCCGGGACGGTACCCGCCGCCTATCACGAGGTGCTCACCGCGACAGCGATGGCAGACTTTGACGGCCGTCCCGGCGGTGTGGCCGCGCCGCTCTGCGGAGCCGAGAACTGGGCGAGTGCCGGACAACGTGACGACCAGCCGGCCTTCTTCTCGAATTTCGCCACGCACTCCAGCGACAAGCGCCATACCGTCGCGGCGCCGGGTGTCTGCATGTTGTCCACCGCGCCGGGTGGTTACAGCGTGAACCACGGAACAAGCTTCGCGAGCCCCGCGGTGGCAGGATCGGTAGCCCGGTGCATCAGCCTGGACTCCTGCCGCGGCTCGGGCAAAGAAGTGATGGAGGACTTCCTTGACCAGGCAGAGAGCGTTAACAAGGAGGACCACGACCTTGGCTTCGAGGGTGATCCGATCCGCCCCGAAGGGGCGCGGTACTACGGCTATCTGACCCAACTGGCCAAGCTCTGAACGGGGCCCCTTATGAGCAGCCGTTAACATTCCTGAAACATGACCGGAACGTGATCTTCACGCCGGAGCATTTCCCGTAACATCCCTGCAACCTTCCTTCCCACTGTCGGAAACACGGACCCGGGAGCATTGAAGCCGGACTGGGGGCCGGCGGAGATGCACGCCGGTACGCGAAGTGGAGAAGGGACGGCACGTGGAACTCACTGCGGGAAATGTCTGGATGCTGGTGTCGGCGGGGCTCGTCCTGCTGATGACCCCGGCACTGGGCCTCTTTTACGGCGGTATGACCCGGGCTAAAGCCTCCCTCAACATGATCATGATGAGTTTCGTGTCTGCGGGAATCGTCGGCGTCGTCTGGGTCCTCTGGGGCTATTCGATGACCAGCGGCAACGGCGTCCTGGGGATCTTCGGGAATCCGTTCGCCAGCTTCGGCCTGCAGAGCCTCCTCGGTTCACCGGATCTGATCAAGGCCGGTTACGGCGCAACCTTTGCCATCATCACCGTGGCGCTGATCAGCGGCGCCATTGCCGACCGGGCCAAGTTCACCTCCTGGGTTCTCTTTGTGCCCATCTGGATCACGGCTGTCTACTGCCCGCTCGCCTTCATGGTGTGGGGCGGGGGCCTGATGAGCCAGCACGGGGCGGTCAGCGCGCTCTTCGGCCAGGTGATCGACTTCGCCGGCGGGACAGTGGTTGAGATCAGCTCGGGCACGGCCGCACTGGTCCTGGTCCTGATTCTGGGCAACCGCCATGGCTTCGGCAAGGATGCGTCCCACCGCCCGCACAACATCCCCTTCATCATGCTGGGCGCCGGCATACTTTGGTTCGGCTGGTTCGGGTTCAACGCAGGCGCAGCCGCCACGGCCGAGCAGGCCGGTTTGATCTGGATCAACACCATGGCTGCCCCGGCCGCCGCCATGCTCAGCTGGCTGGTCACGGAAAAAATCCGCCACGGCCACCCCACCTCCCTCGGCGCCGCGTCCGGCGTCGTCGCCGGCCTCGTTGCCATCACCCCCTCCTGCGCCAACATCAGCCCCGTCGCCGCCCTCGGCCTGGGTTTGCTGGCCGGCGCGGCCTGCGCCATCTTCGTGGACCTGAAGTACCGCTACGGGTTTGACGACTCGCTCGACGTCGTAGGCGTTCACCTCGGCGGCGGCCTGATCGGCACGGTCGCTCTGGGCTTCATCGCTTTGCCAGTCGACGGGGCCGGCGGAGGGCTGTTGTACGGTGGCGGCATCCAGCAGCTGGTTGCGCAGCTGGTTGCCGTCGTCATCACCGTGGTGCTGTCCGCGCTGGGAACGGCCATCATTGGAACTGCAATTCAGAAGACCGTCGGCTTCCGGGTCAGCCATGAGGACGAGATTGCCGGAGTGGACCGCTCCGAACACGCCGAGAGCGCCTACGACTTCGCCGATCTGGGACAAAGCCGCTTCAACCCCTTCGGACACCACGTACAGGCCCACCCGGTCCGGACGGCGCCGGCCCAGGCTGCGGTTCCGGCCCAGGAGGCCGCGTCCGCCCAACGGGAGAACCAGGAAAGCCTCGTCTAGGAATGCCTGACGCACCCCCGGCGGCTGGAGCTCCCTCCTGACCTGAGGGAAGATAGCCCAATGGAAGTCGCCTTGGGACTGGTGGTTCTCGTCGCGGTAGTCTGTGCCGGGAGCGCCCTGGGCCGGAAGCTCAATGTTTCCGTCCCGCTGCTCCTCGTCCTCGCGGGTGTCGCGGGGTCCTTTCTCCCGTTCGTCCCCCGGATCGAGCTGAATCCCGAACTGGTCCTCGTGGGGCTCCTGCCGCCGTTGCTCTACGCCGCGGCGCTGCGGATTTCCCTGTACGACTTCGGTTCCAACCGGCGCGCCATCGGCCTGCTCTCCGTCGGCTACGTCATCTTCGGCACCATCACGGTGGGCTTGGTGGTGTGGTGGCTCTTTCCGGAAATCCCGCTGGCTGCAGCCATGGCCCTCGGCGCCGTGGTGGCCCCGCCGGATGCGGTGGCTGCCACGGCGATCGCCCGCAAGGTCGGCATGCCGCGGAGGATTGTCAGCATCCTCGAGGGCGAGTCGCTCGTCAACGACGCAACCGCGCTCGTGTGCTTGAGAGCGGCCATCGCAGCGTTGTCGGGGTCTGTCTCCGTGGGGCGGATCGCCGGTGACTTCCTGGTTGCCGCCGGCGGCGGACTCGCGGTCGGCCTCGCCGCGGCGTACGTTCTCACGCAGTTCCGGAAGCGGATCCGGAACGTCGCGATCAACACCTCGATTTCGCTGATGGCGCCTTTCCTGGCCTACCTTCCTGCCGAGGCCGTGCACGCCTCGGGGGTTCTCGCCGTCGTCGTCACCGGCCTGGTGATGGGGGCGAAGGCGCCGTCCATGCCCAACGGCGCCGCCCGGTTGAGCCAGCGCAGCAACTGGAACACCGTGCAGTTCCTGCTGGAGAATTCCGTGTTCCTGCTGATCGGGCTGCAGGTACGGACCATTATTGACGGGGTCCAGGATGACTCGCTGGGGATGGACCGGATCTGGGCCGGCTGCGCCGTGATCCTGCTGGCCGTGCTGGTGCTTCGGCCGGTCTGGGCGTTCCCCGCGACGTATCTCCCCCGGCTGATCCCTGCCGTGCGCCGCACCGATCCGGCGCCGCCCTGGCAATATGCCGCGATCGTGTCCTGGGCCGGGATGCGCGGGGTGGTGACCCTGGCCGCGGTGCTCGTGCTGCCGGCAGACCTGGAACACCGGTCCGTGCTGATCCTTGCGGCGATGGTGGTGGTGGCGGGCACGCTGACGTTGCAGGGGTTGACGCTCCCGGCGCTGGTCCGGCTGCTCCGGGTACAGGGCCCGGACCCCCGGGAGGACGCGCTGAACCAGGCATCGCTGGTGCAACTGGCCACCGCTGCCGGGGTGGAGCGCCTGGAGGAGCTGCGCGGCGAGAACGATCCTCCGGAGGTCCTGGCGATGCTGAAACGGCGTACCCAGGAGCGCGGCCTTGCGGCCTGGGAACGGCTCGGGCGCCCGTCCGCGGAAGCCGCGACTCCCAGCCAGCGTTATGCGCGGCTTCGCCTGGCCATGCTGGAAGCCGAGCGGGCCACGGTGCTGGAGCTGCGGCGGGGCGGCGAGTACGCCCACGAGATCCTGAGCAACGTCCTGGACCAACTCGACGTCGAAGAGTCAATGCTGGATATCGCGCTGGATGAGCTGGACACCACCGAAGGCGGCGGCGGGGAAGGAATTGCCCGGCCCGGCGGGGTGTGCGCGCACCTTGAGTCCGCGCGCTCCCCCGCCGTCCCCAGCGACGCCTTCTGCGCGGACTGCCGGCGCGAAGGTACGACGACGGTCCATCTCCGGATGTGCCTGTCCTGCGGCACGGTGGGGTGCTGTGATTCATCCCCGGGGACCCACGCCTCGAAGCACTTCGATGCCACGGGACATCCCGTGATGCGAAGCATCGAACCGGGTGAAGACTGGCGGTGGTGCTACGCGGATGACTTGCTCGGGTGACATGTTCCTTGTTCAAGAACCAACCCCCGGGCACCGCAGATGTTCCCGGTGAGTGTCCTGGGAAAAGACGTCCGCCCGGGCCGGCACAGGGCCGGCCCGGGCGGACGTGCACGGTTATTTGCCGGCCGAAATCAGCTCGTTGACTTCGCTCTTCTCGCGGACGCCCCACGTTTCCCGGGTGAGCAGCGCCGCGATGAGCCCGATGGCTCCGCATGCCACGTACACGATTGACACGCCGCTCCAGCCCCAGGCTGCCGCGGTGGCTGCTGCGATCAGGGGGATGAAGCCGGAGATCGCCGCGGAGAACTGGTAGCCGATGGAGGCACCCGAGGTTCGCGTGTTGGCGTGGAACAGCTCGGAGAACCAGCCGCCCTGGGATCCGGCAAGCATGTCGTGGAGGATCGGGAGTCCGATGATGTACACGAGGACAATCAGGAACGGCGCCCCGGTGTTGACCAGCAGGAACATCGGGAACCCGAAGAGGATGATGCCCGCCGAGCCAATGATGTAGAGCTTGCGGCGTCCGATCTTGTCTGTGAGGCCGCCCCACAGGATGGTGGTGACGACGCCCAGGGCTGCTGCCAGCACCAGTCCGGTCAGCCCGATCTGGCGGTCGACGATCTTGTTCGTGGTGATGTAGGAGAGCAGGTAGGTGACGATGACGTAGAAGCCGCCGGATTCCGCCAGCCGCAGGCCGATCACCCGCAGGATGTTGCGCCAGTCGTCCTTGATGACGGTGAGGAGCGGATTCTTGACCAGTTCGCCCTTGGCTTTGGTTTCCTCGAACTCGGGCGATTCGCTGACCTTCAGGCGGATGATGATGCCTGCGATGATCAGGATCGAGCTGGCAAGGAACGGCACGCGCCAGGACCACTCATTGTTCCAGCCGGTGGTGGCGAGGAAGACCAGGTTGGCCAGCAGCAGGCCCAGCGGCACGCCGGCCTGCGGGATCCCCGTGTAACGTCCCCGCTGACGCCAGGGGGCGTGCTCGAAGGTCATCATGATGGCACCGCCCCATTCGGCGCCGAAGGCCAAGCCCTGGATGATCCGGATGGCGACGAGCAGGATCGGGGCCAGGACGCCCACCTGGTCGTAGGTGGGAAGGACGCCGATCAGGAAGGTCGCGGCGCCCATGACGAGCAGGGCACCGACCAGCACCGGGCTTACGGCCGAATTTGTCACCGAGGTAACCGCCGATCAGCCCGCCGAGGGGGCGCATGGCAAACCCGACGGCCAGGGTTGCAAAGGCGAGCAACGTTGCCGCCAGCGGATCCTGGCCCGGGAAGAAGGCCTTGCCGAAGTACAGCGCTGCCGCCGTGCCGTAGGCGAGGAAGTCGTAGTTCTCAATGGTCGTTCCCACGGCGCTGCCGATGGCGACCTTGAGTTTGTCCGGCGAGCCTTGCTCCGCCTGCTTCGAGTGTGACTGCGTAAGAGCGCTCATGTGCGTCCATATCTCCTTCGATATGGGGCCGGGATCATCCCTGCCCCTGCGTGCCGCAGACGCTGTACCAGGTGAGGCCGGGTCCGCCGGCGTCACCGAGGCTGGTTCAGGCCCCGACGTTTCCTATGTTGTAAAAGCTTCGAATGTGGTCTCCCACGCACTGCCTGGCCGCACCCGGCTCACGCCGTTGGAGGGCGTCCAGGATGTCCCGGTGTTCCCGCCGCACCGTGGTGGCCGTTTCTTTCCAGTTCTCCAGCCGGGCGTAGGCTTCAATCATTTGCCGGTTGATGGCGATCCGCAGGGACCCCATCAGGTGCGATGTCAGGGTATTCCCGGTGGATTCGGCGATCCGGACGTGGAAGGCCGCGTCCAGGCGGTTGAACTCGTCCGTGGTGATGTCGGGGTCGTCCATCCGGTCCAGGATCAGGCTAAGTTCCCGGTGGTCCTGCTCGGTGGCCCGCACTGCGGCTTCCTCGCAGCACCAGGTCTCCAAGGCGATCCGGGTTTCGAGGACTTCCATGTGATGAAACTGCCCGAGTGCCAGCTGGAGCTTGAGGAGGTTCACAAAACCGGAACCGGGCTCCCCCACCAGGACAGCCCCGCCGTCGGCGCCGCCGCCGGGGCGGATGTCCACGATGCCGAGCGCTTCCAGTACCCGGAGGGATTCCCGGAGCGATGGCCTGGACACGCCCAGCAGGGCCGCCAGGTCGCGCTCGCTGGGCAGTTTGTCGCCGGCCTTGAGCCTGCCGTCGAGGATCCGCTCCTCGATCTGTGCCATCACTTGTTCGTAGGTACGGACCCGTTGTACGGGTTCCCATGCTTCGGCCGTCATGCGGACCACCCCTTCGATTTCCGGCCGCCAGCCTGCTGCTGGCGGCCCGGCCCTTCCATCGTAGTTGTAGGCCTGACGGTCAGACCTACCTGCTCAAAAGCATCTCCGAGCGGAACTCGGTCTCGAGCTGGCGACGGATCTGGACCGCGAGAAGGGTCTCGTCGGCGTCGACGTCCTCCCAGGACACGGTCCCGTCCTTGGGCACGTCGCGCTTGAGCTTCATGCCGTGGGCGAGGCCGAGGGGCAGCGCATTGCGCTCCAGGGAGATCTTCGCCGGGGCGAGCTTTCCGAAGGCGGTGTAGCCGCCCTCCCCGTCCAGCACTTCGCCGGCCTTGAGGTCCTTCTTGGCGGTCGTCATGACATCGCCGCGGAAACCGGTGGGCGATCCCGTCGCTTCGCCGCGGAGGACGGCTGAAGCGATGCTGACCCCCAGTTCCAGGCCGATCATGTGGTACGGGCGGTACAGCGATCCGTAGCGTCCCGTCGAGTCGGTCTTCACGCCGTACTCCGCGAAGCACTGCGCCGCATAGTCCGTCTTGGCCTCGAACGTGACATACACGCCCCAGCGGAGATCGCGCTCGACTTCGGTGCCGTCGCGGTGAAGGCTGGAGGCAATCTCGACGGTCCCCCGCCGGGTCAGGAGCCCGCCGACGGACTTTTCGCGGTAGAGGTGGGGCAGGTCGTCGACGCCGGCCGGCGGGAAGAAGAGGCCCTCGTCCTGCGGCGTGAGCCCGGTTCCGTTGGCCACGGCCGCCATTTCGATGGCGGACTTCGTGCCGTCCAGGAAGGAGTTGAACATCTTCGGATTGAAGTCCCCCGACGCCAGCTGCTCGTCGCTGAAGCCGTAGTAGTTCCACACCGTGTCCGGGGTCGAGTAGTTGTACTCGGGAAGGTATTTGGTGCCCTTGCCGGCTGCAACGATGTCGAAACCGACGGTGCGGCACCAGTCGACCATTTCGCAGATGAGGGCAGGCTGGTCGCCGTACGCCATCGAGTAGACGACGCCGGCCGCCTCTGCACGCCGCTGCAGGATGGGACCGACCATGCAGTCAGCCTCAACGTTGACCATGATGATGTGCTTGCCGTTGTCGATGCTCTGCACCGCGTGGGCCGTGCCCACGATCGGATTGCCGGTGACCTCGAGGATCACTTCGATCTGGGGCAGCTGGATGAGGTCCGCCGAGCTGTCGGTGACGAACGTTGTTCCGGACCGGAGGGCTTCGGCAAAGCTCTTCGCGGCGTACCGCTCCGCCGGCCAGCCGGTCCGCTGCAGCGCGCCGCGGGCCTTGGGAACGTCGATGTCCGCAACGCCGACGACGTGGATGCCCTCCGTGTTCAGCGCCTGGGTGAGGAACATGGACGCGAACTTGCCTGCACCGATCACACCGACGCGGATCGGCCCCTGGGCGGCAGTTCGTTTCTGCATGAGCGAATAGAGGTTCATAAAGCTACTCCTTTGTAGAACAGGGAAACCAAAAGCAGTTGGAAGAGAGGACAGTTGGTCTGACCATCTGATGTATATACCGTCGCACGTAATTTATGCCATGTCAAGGGCGGGCCGTCACCGGTCGGCCTGCCTCTTCGGGCGGGCTGGGCAGCCCTGCACCGGACGCAAGAGGACGACGGCGGGATAGTCCCGCCGTCGTCCTCTGGCCTTGCTTTCGGTGCTGCTGCCTAGCGCTTGATGGCGTCCAGTTTCAGCATCTTGGCGATGACGCTGTCCAGCTCGGAGTCGTCGAAGATCTTCTTCCAGTCGTCCTTGATGATGGTGTCCTTGCCGTACTGGATGGCGATCTCGCACGCCTCGGAGAACGGGTTGGAGCCGCGCAGGGCGTTGGTCAGCGCGATCTGCACGTGGCCGAAAAGCATGGCCTTGGCTGCTTCCTCCGGAACGCCCGCCGTGTGCACCGTCTCGTGGAGCGCTTCGTTGAGAAGGGTGCCGATCATGCAGGCCACGGTCTCCACCAGGGTGGGTTCGAGGATGGCAAGCTGCTTGACGGTGACCCAGTGGACGTCGATCACGGGTGCGTAGATGACCTTGATCGTGGCCTCGGCGATGGCGCGGGTCGCCTCCGACGCGTCCTCGTCAATGGCTGCGACAACGTTCTGCGGGGCGCCCTGCCCGCCGAAGGTATCGGCCCATTCTTCCTTGGTGGTGCGTTCCAGGAACACGGACGGGTGGCAGGGGTGCGCCACGGCCTGGACGACGTCGTCCCGCTTGGCCAGCAGGCCGGCGTACGCGGCCGCAGGGTCCAGGGTGAGCAGGATCGAACCGGACTTCATCTGGGGCACCACGCCCTGGGACACGACGCCCAGGACAGTGTCCGGAACGGCGAGGATTACGACGTCGGCGTCCTTGATGGCGTCCTCGGTGCTGCTGATCTCACGGCCTTCGGCGCGGACGCGTTCCTGGCCTGCCGGGGAGTTCTCGCTGTAGAAGACGTTGTGGGGGCTCTTCTGGAGGTTGGCTGAAACACGCAGTCCCATTTTGCCTCCGGCACCGATGACGGCGATGGTCAATTGTTCTGCAGACATTTCACTTGCTCCTTAGGAAATCAAGGCTTTGTTGGGTCCACTGGTTTTCGAGGCGGATGGTCTCTTCTTCGGAGTCCTGCCAGGGCAGCCAGTGCTCGATGATCTGGTTGATGTTTCTTTCTTTGGGCTGGAGCTTTCCGGCCATGTAGTCATAGTCGAGAAGGCCTTCGCCGAGCGGCGCGCCGGAGTATGTGAACCCGACCCACCCCTCCTTGCGGCTGAACGCAAAGTCTTTGATGTGCATGTTGAGGACATAGGGCGCGACGGCGTCGATCACCTCACGGGGCAACTCAAGGGCCGCCACGGTGTTGGCAGGATCGCTGCAGATGCCCAGGTAGGGGCTGCCGACCCTGCGGATGACGTCCAAAATCCGGGCGGTGGGCACCTGCTCGTACGTTTCCACGGCGATCTTCACCCCGGCTGCCTCGAACTCCGGCAGGACCTCGGCGAAGATTGCCGTGGCCTCGTCCGCGGAAGGGGCGTGGCCGGCGCTGTTGAACATTGTCCGCAGCAGTGGCGAGCCGAGGATGCCGGCGATCCGCAGGAACTTCCGGAGGTGCTTGGGGCGGATCCCTTTGGTGCCCAGTTCCAGCCCGATGCCCAGCGCGTCCGCGGTGGCCCGGACCTCCCTGAGCTCCGCATCGCTCATGGACTCAAGCGGTTCGTAGTCGCAGATCTGGAAAAGGTCCACGTCCAGGGCTGCCGTCCGCTCCAGTGCCTGGTGGATGGTCAGCGGCTCCGAGACCTGCCCGGAAAGCTGCCAGAAAAAGGCATAGCTGCTCAGGCCGATTGTGGCGGTGCTGCTGGCGGCGCTCATGCTGTCACCTCGGTCCGGGTCAGCCGTCCGATCCGTTCCGCGGTCTCGTCCAGGATGGTCCTGAACGCTTCCGGGTCATGGGCGAAGCGGCCCAGGAAGAGCCCGGCCACGCGGGAGTCCAGCTGGCCGATGAGTCCCGGCCCGGCGCTGCCGCCGTAAATGACCCGGCTGTCGGCCTGCCCGGGCCGGCTGCGGAGGTGCGCGTCAAGGCCCCGGATGACGTCGCTGATGAAGGCCGGAGTTGCGGGTTCGGCAGCTCCGATGGCCCACTGCGGTTCGTACGCGATGATGGTCCGGCCGGACTGGCCGAGGCTCTCGGCCCGGTTCAGGACGCCATCAATTTCGCCGATGCAGTGTCGGACGGCATCGTGTGCCGTGCCGCGGGCGGGTTCGCCGACGCACAGGACCGGGGTCAGGCCGTTCCGGTAGGAGGCGGCGGTCTTCAGCCCGATCACGTCGTCGTCTTCCCCGAAGATGCGGCGCCTCTCGGCATGGCCCACTTCCGCGTAGCGGCCGCCGGTCTCGGCGATGATCCTGCCGCCGACTTCGCCGGTGAAGGCGCCTTCGTCCTCCCAGAAGATGTCCTGGGCCCCGGCGGACGCCCCGGCAGGGCCGAGGATGCGTGCCGCTTCGGCGAGCACGGGGTGGGACGGCAGGACGAAAATCTCGATCTCACCGTTGCGGACTGCGGGGTGGCCGGCGGCGATCCCGGCGATCTCGCGGCACCAGTCGAGCGTGCGGCCGTAGCCGAAATACATCTTGAGGCTGACCCCGATGATGGCCTTGGCCGGTGTCATGCCGGTGGCGGTGGCGACCGTGGCGGGGGCGGCGGGGCTAGCAGGAAGTGACACTCTCGTAGTCCTTAATCAGTGTGACTTTCCCGGCGGAGGCGGAGTTTTCGTCAAAGGTGTAGGTGAGCCATTCGCGGGCCAGCCGGCGGGCCAGTTCCAGTCCGACGACGCGCTGGCCGAAGGTCAGCACCTGGGCGTTGTTGCTCAGGACGGAGCGTTCCACAGAGAAGCTGTCGTGGGCAGTGACGGCGCGCACGCCGGGGACCTTGTTCGCGGCGATGGCCACACCGAGGCCCGTGCCGCAGACCAGCAGGGCCCGGTCGGCCTTGCCGGCGGCGATGAGTTCGGCCGCGGCGATGGCCACGGACGGGTACGGGGTGTGGCTGGTGGCATCCACTCCGACGTCGGTTACGGATTCGACCAGCTCGGAGGCCTTTAGGTCAGCCTTCAGGGCTTCCTTGTAGTCGAAACCGGCGTCGTCGGCTCCAACGACCAGGCGCAGTTTGGCGCTCATGCTTTCTCCTTCATGGTTGTCCGCTCGATGAGCGTGTTGTGGATGGCTCGTACGATCAGTGCCATGGACACGGCGCCGGCGTCCGGAGTGCCGAGGCTTTTCTCGGCATGCGGGCGGGCACGGCCCATGAGGGGCAGCAGCCGGGCGGTCTCTTCGGCGGCGCGCTGGGCGGCGGTGGCGGCTGCGCCCCAGGCGTCGGTGAGGGAGAGCCCGTCGCTCACGCCGGCCGCCAGGGCGTCGCGGAACGGGACGAGGACATCCACCAGGGTCTTGTCTCCGGGCTTGGCCTTGCCGAAGTCCATGATCGCGGCTGCAGCGCCGGCTACTCCTGCGGCGACAGTTCCGGCGTCGGGAGCTTCGGCGTCCCCCACGGCGTCACCGACGGCCCGCAGCGCCATGCCCCATAGCGCTCCCGACGTGCCGCCGGCCCTGTCGGCCCAGGCATCCGCGGCGAAGTGCAGCGTGGTCGCGGCTCCGGCTCCGCGGGCGGCGGCGTCGCGGGCGGCCAGAACGGCGGCACGGACGCCGCGTTCCATCCCGATGCCATGGTCACCGTCGCCGGCGACGGCATCGATCCGTCCGAGTTCATCGGCGTTGGCCTCCACCACGGCCTTTGCGGCGTCCAGCGCTGCGAGGACACGGCGGGCGGCGTCGCAGGACTCGGCGCTGGCGTGCGGGATGGGTTGCTCGGTCTCCGCGAAGTCGGACAATGCCGCCGGTTCGAGGGCTTCCGCGGTCACGGCGCCACGGCGGAAGGCCGGGGCGTCGGCGGGCGCGTGCCAGAGGGTTTCCAGCTCCTCGTCGAGCCAGAACAGGGTCAGGGACGTGCCGGCCATGTCAAAGCTGGTGACCAGTTCCCCCACCTGCGGGTCCACCGCTTCCAGGCCCGCCTCGGCCAGCAGTTGTGCCACACGGCGGTACACGACAAACAGTTCCTCGTATTTGACGCTGCCCAGTCCGTTGAGGATGGGCACCACCCGTGCACCCCGGGTGTCGACGCCGTCAGGAATCTCGGTGAGCAGTTTGCCGACCAGCAATTCGGCGAGTTCATCCGCCGTTGGGACGTCCGTTTCGTCGATGCCGGGTTCGCCGTGGATGCCCATCCCGACGGCCATCCGGCCTGCGGGGACCGAAAACAGCGGCTGGTCCGCGCCGGGCAGTGTGCAGCCGGTGAAGGCGACGCCGAACGAACGGGTGCGCTCGTTTGCCCGCTCCGCCACGGCGACAACGTCATCCATCGAGTAGCCCGCTTCTGCCGCGGCGGCGGCCACCTTGAAAACGGTGAGGTCACCGGCAATGCCGCGGCGCTTGGTGCGTTCGGCCAGCGGGGCGGAGGACACGTCGTCGGTGACGGCGATGCTGCGGCAGTCGATGCCTTCGTTGCGGAGGCGGGCCTGGGCCTGGTTGAAATGCAGCACGTCACCGGCGTAGTTGCCGTAGCCCAGCAGCACCCCGGCGCCGTTGTCGGCAGCCCTGGCGACGTTGTAGACCTGCTGGGCCGAGGGCGAAGCGAACAGGTTGCCCATCGCGGCGCCATGGGCAAGGCCCTGGCCCACGAGGCCGGCAAACGCCGGATAGTGGCCGGAGCCGCCGCCGATCACCAGCGCCACGGTGTCCGGGGTGCTTTTGGTGTTGCGGACCACGCCGCCGGCGACGCGCTTCACCCAGCGGCCGGAGGAGGCGACGAAGCCCTCGATCATCTCGTCAGCGAAGGCTGCTGGTTCATTGAACAGGCGGGTCATGCGGAACTCCTGGGCTGCAGTGCGGAATCGGGCTTCGGGCGGTACCGGGCGGATGCGTCCATGGCGGCTGGTTCGGGGGCGCCCTCGGGTTAGGCGGGCGCCCCCGGGTCTGTTACGGCCGGTTCTGCAAGGGCCCGTTCTGTTAGGGCTCTGAATGGTGTCCGGCCCCGGTGGGGTCAAGGGCTTCCGCGGGGATGCCTTCGCTGACCTTGCCGGAGCGGCTCAGCACCACCATCAGGACCGCGGAGAGGAGCATGAAGCCGCCGACCACGAACATGGGCACGGAGTAGTTGCCGGTCCAGTCCTTGAGCCAGCCGGTGATGTACCCGGCGCTGAAGCCCGCCAGGTTGCCCACGGTGTTGATCAGGGCGATGCCGGCGGCGGCCGCTGCTCCGGTGAGGAACTGGGTGGGCACGGTCCAGAAGTTGGGCAGCGCGGCGAAGATCGCCATGGCCGTGATGGTGATGACAGCGATCGTTGCCGCCGGTGAGCCGGCGAACAGAGCCAGCGGGATGCTCAGGCCACCGATGAGGGCCGGAAGAGCGATGTGCCAGGTCTTGACGCCGCGCTTCGTGGCGTCCTTGGACCAGAAGTAGAGCGCGAAGGCCGCCGGCAGGTACGGGATGGCGGTGATGAGGCCCTTCTGGAGGACGTCGAACTTGGTGCCGTAGATGCCTTCGAACCCGGAGATGATGGTCGGAAGGAAGAAGCCGAGGGCGTACAGGCCGTAGATGAAGCCGAAGTAGATCGCCGAGAGCATCCAGACCCGGCCGTTGCCGAAGACAGTGCGGACGCTGACGTGCTTGTTGCCGGCGGCGGTTTCGTTCTTTTCCTTCTCCAGGGCGCCGGTCAACCAGGTCTTTTCATCATGCGTGAGCCACTTGGCCTTGGCGGGTGAATCGGCCAGGTAGAACCAGGCGATGACGCCGACGATGATGGCCGGAATAGCTACGCCGAGGAACATCACACGCCAGCCGGCAAGTCCGAAAAGACCGTGCTGCTGGATGAGGAGACCGGCCAGCGGGGCACCGATGACCGTAGTCAGCGGCTGCGCCAGGTAGAACAGTGCCAGGATCTTGCTGCGGTGCTTGGACGGGACCCAGAGGCTGAGGAAGAGGATGGCGCCGGGGAAGAAGCCGGCCTCTGCCACACCGAGGATGAAGCGCAGGATGTAAAGGTGCTCGACCCCGCTCACCCAGGTGAAGAGGAGGGATACGATGCCCCAGCTGACCATGATGCGGGCCAGCCAGCGCCGCGCGCCGAACTTGTGGAGCGCCAGGTTGCTGGGGACTTCGAGGAGGATGTAGCCGATGAAGAAGACGCCCGATGCGAAGCCGAACTGCGCGGCGTTGAGGGCGAGGTCCGCGTTCATGCCGTTGGGGCCGGCAAAGGAGATGGCCGTCCGGTCCAGGTAGTTGATGAAGAACATCAGGGCAACGAACGGCACGAGCCGGATCGCCACTTTCCTGATTGCAGATTTTTCGACCACCGATTGTGTGGTGTCCACGTTGACTCCTAGATGTTGATGTCCGGCGGCGTCCTTCGCTGGATGCCGGGGATGGGCCTCAGTACCTGATCCGCGAGTAGGGCGGCCGCGGGAAAGCCTGTGATCAACACCATAAGCCCGGCCAGCCAAATTGGTCAACCGGTTGACATGTTTGTGACCGACGGGTGTGCCCGCCTCTGTCCGGGGCTCCGGTTGTTAGGCTGGGAGGGTGTCCGTTAACTCCGCCGCCTCGACGGCCAAGATCAGTGCCGCGCTCGGTTCCATGGATCAGGGCTCGGTGGTGTCCGAGGTGGCGGAACGCCTGTTGGCCTATTTCACCAGCGGGGAGATCGCCGTCGGAACCCGTCTGCCCGCAGAGCGCCAGCTCGCGGCGTCTCTGGGCGTCGGCCGCTCCGCTGTCCGGGAGGCATTGGCTGCCCTGGAGATCCTCGGCATCGTCATCGTCCGGCCCGGCTCCGGAACATACCTTCGCGATGACATATCCGAGCTGCTCCCGCGCACCCTCAGCTGGGGACTCATGCTGGGCGCCCCGCGCACCCGGGAACTGGTGGAACTCCGCGGCGGCCTGGAAGTGCAGGCCGGGCAGCTCGCGGCCCTGCGGATCAGTGATGAGGCGCTGGAGCGGATGCGCGCCAACCTCGCCACCATGGAGGGAAGCCTGGACGACCTGGGCGTCTTCGTGGAGGCCGACGCCGCCTTCCACCGGGAGATCGCGAGCAGTTCGGGCAACCAGGTCCTGCAGGAACTCCTTCAAAGCATCCGCTCGCTGTTGCGCATCTGGGTGGACCGGGCGCTGACGGAAAAGGGGCACGCGGCCGACGCCCTGGCCGAGCACTGGGAAATCTTCCGTGCCCTGGAATCACGGAACGAGGCCGCGGTCACCGCCGCCATGCACTCGCACATGGAGACGGCCGCCCGGCGCCTGCTGGCCGGTCTCGACGCTGGCCTCGACGCCGGCCAGACTGGGGCTAGCGCCTAGGAGTTGTTCCAGATCCGGCGCCACCAGGGCCGCTTGGTCTCCGGTTCCGGCGGGGCCGCGGCGGCCGTTATGGCGGCCCGGCGGGAACGCCACGCAACAAGCTCGGCTTCGACGTCCCGCGTCTTTGTGATCACCGGCGGCCCGCCCTGGAGCTGGCGCCGGGCGTCGATAACGCGGCGGTTGAAGTCTTCCAACAGGTCCCGCACCTGTTTTTCGGAGAACTCGGCATCGAGCCTGGCCTCGAGTCCGGCGTCCTCGGTGCGGAGCAGAATGGCCTTGGGGCCCAGGCCCGTAACGTTCTCGCGCTGAAGGAGGCCTTTGACCCACCAGTCGGGGTCATATGCCTCCCCCAGTCCCGGAATCGGCTTGCCGGCGTACTTGAGGTTGTCGAACTTCCCTTGCGCCATGGCATCGCGGATGAGGTATTCGGCCTTCGCGGCATCGTCCACCCGCGCGCGCTTATGCCGGAGTTCTTCCTCGGCAGCGGCCAGCTCGTCGTTCTCCCGCGCCGTACTTCCGCTGGCCCGCACCGCGCGGAGTGCGGCGGCCCGTTCCACCCGGCGTCGGAATGCCCCCGATGCCTCGCTACCCATTGATCACCGCCACGTGAAGACTCCTTCGGAAACCCTGCCCTCTCTTTCCAGTATGCGGATTACCGTCCGGGGAGCTCAAGCACCCGTGTGTGCGGAAGGAACCGGACCTGGCATTCGCTCGGTGGCGTCCGGCGATGGCGCGTCCTCTTCCCTGTCGGGCCTCAAAGCTGCGGCAACACTTGCTCGCGCACCTGTTTCCGCAGCACCTTGCCAAGCATGGAGCGCGGCATGTCTTCGATGGCGAGGATCCGCTTCGGGACCTTGTAGCCGGCAAGGTGCTCGCGGCAGTGGTCCCGCAGCTTCTCCTCGTCCAGCACGGTGCCCGGTTCCAGCTCTACGACGGCGACCACCAGTTCTCCGCCCCGTTCCTGCGCATTGCCGATCACGGCGGCATCCTTGACGCCGGTGTGGAGGCGCAGCACGCTCTCCACCTCGGTGGGTGAGACGTTGAAGCCGCCGGTGATGATCAACTCCTTGGACCGGTCCACGATGGTGGTGAAGCCGTCCGCGTCGACGGTTACGACGTCGCCTGTGCGCAGCCAGCCGTCGGCGGTGAGGGTCTTCGCGGTTTCCTCGGGGTTGTTCCAATAGCCCTGGAAGACCTGCGGGCCCTGCAGCAGCAGCTCCCCCGGCTGGCCGGAAGCGACCTCAAGGGCAGGATTGTCCAGGTCGACAACCTTCATGCGGGTCGATGGGAACGGCACGCCGATGGTGCCGGTCCGGCGGGTCGGGTGGAACGGGTTGCCCATGGCGACAGGTGACGTCTCGGTCATCCCGTAGCCCTCAACGAGCAGTCCCCCGGAGACAGACTCCCAGAGCTCCACGACATGGTCGGGCAGGTTCATTGCGCCGGAGATGCAGTACTTGCAGGACCGCAGCGAGATGCCCTTTTCCTTCGCCGCCAGGGCGGTGCGCTCATAGATCGGGGGCACTGCGCAGTAGACGGTGGCAGGGGACTTTTTCATGGCGCTGAGCACCAGGTCCGGATCGAATTTGGGAAAGAGCACCAGCAGGCCTTGCTTACGGATGCCGTAAGTGAGGTAGAGCGTCATGCCGAACGCATGGAACATCGGCAGGATCGCGTAAAAGACTTCCTTCCGATACTCGGCGCCCTCCATCCAGGCCTCGCCCTGCAAAGCGTTGGAATGCAGGTTGAAGTGCGTCAGCATGGCACCTTTCGGCCGGCCGGTGGTGCCTGACGTGTACTGGATGACGGCCAGGTCATCCACCGAGGGGCGGGGGTGCCGGGGATCGATCCGGCCGTGGCTGAGGAGCTCCGCCCACGGCATGGTCGCGGGGGCGGAGCCGGTCAGAGCAGCACGGGAGTCCCGCAACTTCTTCACCGGCAGGTACAGTGCCAGCCGCTTGACAGCAGGAAACGCCTCCAGGAGGTTCACCGACACGACGTGGTCGGGTTTGACGTCGGCCGGGAAGTCCCCGATGGCGGCAGCGGCCCTGTCCCAGACGATCACCACCCTGGCCCGGTGGTCCTCAAACTGGTTGCGGAGTTCCCGGGAGGTGTACAGCGGGTTGTGTTCGACGACGACGGCGCCCAGACGCAGCACCGCGTAGAAGGCGACCACGTGCTGAGGGCAGTTCGGCAGGATGAGTGCCACCCGGTCGCCCGCGCGCACGCCCAGGCGGCGCAGGCCCTCCGCCGCCCGGTCCACCTGCTCACCGAGCTCACGGTAGCTGGTGCGGCGCCCGAAGAACTCCAGCGCTGGGGCGGCACCCGCCTCGGCCACGGACCGTTCTAGCATTGCGACGAGCGACTCCGTTGGTGGTTCGATCTCGGCCGGAACACCCGGCTGATAGTTCTTCACCCAGGGCTGCTGGTCTGTTTTCGCCATGCTTACATCCTGCCGTGAAGCTCCTGTGGGGTCGAATTGCAGCGGCACCGCAAATGGTCGGCCCCGGCCTCACCTCATTCTTCGCCGTTGTCCTGCGCTTCGAGGTGCTTGGCCATGGCCTCACAGGCCTGGTTCCACCGCGCGTTGAAAGCATGCCTGCTAAGGGGCTCAAACATGCTGTTGAGGACTTTCTCGACTGCATCATATGCGGCGTCCCGAGCCCGTTCCTGCGCCGCCGGGCTGTAGTAGTTCATGCCAGGAATTCGTCGCCGGAGCCGGGACGGATGGTGTCAGCCGTAGAGCACGGCATCCCCGTCGTGGCTGAGTGTCGGGGAGGCCAGGGCTGCGATGAACCCGCCTACGAAGGAATCGCCCAGGCCGATGGTGGTGGGCACGTCCGGGTGGAGTGCCAGGGCGGGAATGCAACGGACAAGGGATCCCAGCCGTTCCTCGACGGCCACGCTGAATTCCGCCCCGGCAAGGTTGGCCGGCAGCTGCCCGACTGCCAGGTAGTCGGCGCCGGTGAAGTCATCACCGAGGCAGAACCTGGTGCTGGCCATGGTGATGCCGCCCCGGAGGCTGCCGGCATAGCCGCCGGCATCATGGCCGATCGCCGTCGACCAGTATTTGGTGTGGACCACGAGGGTCTTGGCCGGCACCACGGACCGCAGCTGGAGGAGTGCACCCTCCATCTCCGTGGCGTCAAGCAGGTCGACCTCGCGGCCCAAGTGCGCCTGCATTTCATCCTCGTTCAGGCTGTAGACGTCCACCATCGCGGCCATGGCGGTGCGGACCCGGTCACCGAACGCCGGAATATGGAACCCGGCATCTTCGTAGACCACCCGCGCGCCAGCGGGAAGCCTCCCGATGAGGCTCCGCAGTTCCTGCAGCCGCTCCTCCAGCGCCGAGGGGTCATTCATGACGTTGAGCCCGGAGACGAGGAAGACGTCGGCAGTGTCCAGCAGCGTGCCGAGTTGGTCGCTGAGCAGCATGGCCGTGTTCGGAGGGTCGTTGGTGTAGATGACCCGGTTGGAGTGCGGTGCCTGAAGGACGACGTCGCCCACCTGCACCGCATCGCCCTGGCTGAACTGCACAATCAGGTGCGGATCGGTCGAGTCACCCGGGGCGCTGCAGACATAACGGCAACCTGCCGGCAGCAGCCGGCGGACGTCGTCGTCGATGCTGACCAGGTGGACGGTGCTGCCGAGCCCCAGCTTGTCCATGGCCAGCGCGGCCCTGACGGGGGTGCCGCCCAGGGTGACGCGTTTGTCGAAGCGGGCCGCGAAGGCCTCGACGACGTCGGAGGAGGCGATGAACCGCTCTCCCCCGACGCCGTCGCGCATGAATGCGAGCAGGGTGACCGCGAGGTCGCGCTCGCTCTGGACGGGTATCGTCCGCGACAACTCGTCCGGCACTATCCCGTAGGACACCACCAGTTCATGCATGACGGCGGAGTCCCACCTGATCTCATAGTCGACCGTACCGCCGAGCCCCAGCACCACATTCTGCGTCATGATTGCGCTCAGTACAGCTTTGCTTTGCCCGCGGCGTCGAACAGGGCAATCTTCTGGGCCGCCACCACTTTCATGGCTGCGATCGACGGCGGCTGGATGGTGTTGGGCTCGCGCACCCCGGCATCGGCCAGGACCTCGCGCATCTTCTGGTGGTAGGCCACCTTGATGTCGCTGGAGATGTTGATCTTGTTGACGCCGAGCTTCACGGATTCGCCGATTTCGCTGTCCGGGTTGTTCGAGCCGCCGTGCAGGACGAGCGGGACGTTGACGGCGTCCTTGATCTCGCGGAGCAGGTCCAGCTTCAGCTCCGGCTTCATGTGGGCCGGGTAGATGCCGTGGCAGGTGCCGATCGCGATGGCCAGGCTGTCGACGCCGGTTTCCTGGACGAAGCGGACCGCGTCCGCCGGTTCCGTGTAGATGATGGTCGCCGTGCCGTCTTCGGCCTCGTCGTCGGTCTTGCCGATGGTGCCCAGCTCACCCTCAACGGACAGGCCCACGGCGTGGGCGGTTTCCACGATCTTCTTCGTGATCGCGACGTTCTCCTCGAACGGGAGGGTGGAGCCGTCGATCATGACCGAGGTGAAGCCCGCTTGGATGGCCGTCAGGACCTGCTCATAGGTGGCTCCGTGGTCAAGGTGGATGGTGACCGGAACGGTGGAGCGGTTCGCACGGGAAATGATGGCGGGCAGCATGTCGACGCCGATGTGGCTGAGTTCGTCGGGGTGGATCGCGATGATCACCGGGGCCTCCAGCTCTTCGCTGATCTCGAAGACCCCGTTCATCATGGCGTAATCGCTGATGTTGAAGGCCGGGACCGCAAAGTTATTCGCATTTGCCACGTCGAGCATTACTTTTCCATTTACCAGCATTGTCTATTCTTCTTTCTTGGTTGACCCAGGGTGGGCGGCTTGGTTGCAGTGTTACTTCGAGGGGTCTACTTGACCGCTCCGGAGGTCATGCCGCCGATGAAGTAACGCTGGAAAAACAGGAAGAGGATGAGGATGGGGATGCAGCCGAGGATGCTCATGGCCATCATTTCGTTCCACTCGTAGGAGTTCTGGCCCATCAGGAGCTGGATGCCAATCGGAACGGTCCGCATGTCGGGGGTCTTGGTCAGCGTGAGGGCGAACAGGTACTCGTTCCAGGCGATCATGAACGTGTAGATGCCCACCGAGACGATGCCGGGCACGGACACCGGAACCAGGACCCGCCAGAGCGCCACCATGTGGCCGGCGCCGTCGATTTTGACCGCCTCGTCAAGCTCTCTGGGGAGGGTGTTGAAGTAGCCGGTCAGCATGATGATCGCGTACGGGAGCGTAAACACCATGTAGGTCAGGATCAGGCCCTGATAGGTGTTGAAGAGCTTCAGGAAAACCATGAGGCCGAAGTACGGCACCAGGAGCGTGATCGGCGGAACCGCCTGGACGCTGATGATGACGACGTTCAGGGTGCTTTTGAACCGGAACTCGAAACGGCTCAGGGCGTACGCCGCCATCAGTGCCACGATGAGGGTGAGGGCCGTGACGGTCAGCGACACCACATAGCTGTTGATGAAGAACCGGACCTTGGCGGGGTCTCCGAAGATGGCGCCGTAGGCTCCGAAGGAAAAGTTCTCCGTGATGATGCGGGGCGGGAATTCGAAAATCTCGGTGTTGGATTTGAAGGAACTCAGCAACATCCAGAGGACGGGGAATCCGGCAAATACGGCTCCGCAGCAGAGCGCCAGGATAACGCCTATTTTGCTGGCCTGTTCGCGGCGCTGTCTGGTGGTCATCATGTGTCAATCACGCGCCTTTTGGTAGCGGACGTAGAAGAAGGCCAGCACCATCGAAAACGCCAGGATGATCACTGCGCTTGCCGCCGCCATCGAGAAGTTGTATTCGCTGAAGGCGAGCTTGTAGGTGAACGTGCTGAGCATTTCCGTGGAGCTGATGGGCCCGCCGCCGGTTGTCATCCAGATGAGGGCGAACTGCTGGCTTGTCCAGATGAGGTCCAGCAGCGCCATGCTGATGATGATGGGGCGCAGCTGCGGCAGGGTTATGCTGATGAACTGTTGCACCGGGTTGGCCCCGTCCACCCGGG
Source organism: Arthrobacter sp. B3I9 (assembly GCF_030816935.1). Classification (NCBI taxonomy): domain Bacteria; kingdom Bacillati; phylum Actinomycetota; class Actinomycetes; order Micrococcales; family Micrococcaceae; genus Arthrobacter; species Arthrobacter sp. B3I9. The sequence continues at coordinate 915,454 of NZ_JAUSYO010000001.1, read as the reverse complement.
CTGCCTCGTAGAGGTCTTTCGGGATGCCCTGCAGACCGGCCAGGAGGCTCACCATGAAGAACGGGTAACCGGCCCAGATATTGATGAAGGTGACGGCGAGCAGCGCGGTGTCCCGTGAGGCCAGCCATTCGACGGACGTGCTGGACAGCCCCAGTTCCATCACCAGGAAGTTTACGATTCCGTTCGGGCTCAGCAGGAGCCGCCAGAGGATGGCGATGATTGCCACCGTGAACAGCCACGGCATTACGTAGATGACGCGGAAGATCGCTTTGGTGAAGGACTTCAGGAAACGGGTGTTCAGCAGCATGGCGAAGGCCAGGCCCAGCACCAGGTGCGCGGCAACGCTGACCGTCGTGAAGAACACGGTGTTCAGGATCGCGGTATGGAAGGTCTCGCTGCCGAGCACTTCCGCGTAATTGCTGAAGCCGACGAACTTGGGATTCTTCTTGGTGATGACGTTGTCCATCAGCGAGTACCAGATGACCATCACGATGGGGATGAGCATGAGGACGACGACCAGGAGGATTGTCGGGGACAGGAACCCATAGGGAACCAGATTGATCTTGCGTTTGCGCTTGGCGGCGGTTCCGGACCCGGGCCCGGAACCGGCGATCTGCGCGGCCTGCTTCTCGGTTGTCAAAACCATGTCTACAGCTTCCTGGGGGCGGGCTGCACCAGAGTGTCAGTCTGGCGCAGCCCGGTACCCGGTAGGTGGGCTAGAACTTCTGCTGCCAGATGTCCTGGGTTTTCTTCAGCATGTCGTCCACGGACTGGTCTCCAGAAAGTGTCTTCTGGAATTGCTCGGCAAAACCTCGCATGAGCTCTTCCGCGACCGGAAGGCCGACAAATTCATTCGCCGGGTAGCCGCTCTTGTAGACATCGAACGCCGTCTTGAACAGCTCGTCCTTGCCGGTGAAGTCCGGCGTTGCGTTCTTGTTGCCGGGGAAGGCATTGGCCGTCGTGGCCAGTGCGCCGTTGGTCTTGTCGCTCATGAGGAACTGGATGAGCTTCCAGGCTTCTGCCTTGTGCTCGCTGTTTTCCGCGATCCCAATGCCCCAGGAGGCATACGGGATGCCCCTCTTGCCGCTGAAGCCGTCGGTGGAGGGAACCGCGGAGATGCTGAACTTCAGGTTCGGGTTCTTTTCCCGGATGGCCGTGATGTGGGCCAGGGAATCGATCATCATGCCTACCCGGCCGTTCGTGAACTCCTCCACCTTGTCCTGTTCCTTCATGGTGAAGGAACCGGGGGCGATCGCGCCGGCATCCCAAAGGCCCTTGACGTAGTTCACGGTGTCGGTAATCTCCGGCGTGGTCAGATTCGGCTTGCCGTCCTTGAGCATGCTCTGGCCGGAGGCCCACGCCCAGGACATGATGTCGTTCTGGACTCCGTTGGGCGCTTCCAGGGACAGCGGCATGACCCAGCCCTTGGTGTTGCCGCCCAGCGCACTGACCGCCTTGGCCGCGGCGGCGAACTCGGTCCGGTCTGTGGGGGCCTTGGCGATGCCGGCCTTGGCGAGCAGGTCATCGTTGCTGAACATCGGGTAGACGAAGTTCAAGACGGGGAGCATGTAGGACGTGTCCTCGACCTTGACCTGGCTGGTCAGCTGGTTCTGGTCGTAGCCGGCGTCGGACATCAGCTTGCCGAGGTCTGCTATCGCGCCCTGTTTGGCAAAGTCGCTGATCCAGGCACCGTCGAGTCCTACGACGTCGGACATGGTGCCGGCCGCTGCTCCCGCCACCACCTGTTCCTTCGTGGAAGCATAGGGCCCGCTGAGAAGGTTGACCTTGATTCCGGGGTTTTCCGCTTCGAACTGGTCCATCAGCTTGCGGAGGGAACCTGCGGGAAGCTCCGGTTCCCACCATTGCGCAAATTCGAGGGTGACGTTGCCGGCAGCGGATGAACCCGCGCTGCTGCTTTCCGTGCTTCCGCCTGAACACCCGGCAACCAAAGTGATGGCCGCAGCTGCCGCTATAGCGGCAACGGCGCCGCGTTTGACTCGAGCAACCTTGCTCATAACTCTCCTATCAAAGAGTGCCTGTTTACGCGAGATGTTGCATCTTTCTGCAAACTTGTGCGTATAGCTGCACAGTAATGCAGGTCACAAAGGGCGTCAACATCGTGTCGGAACCCGGTTCAATTGCTACGCAAGCCCGGCGCGTGCAGCGGAGTAAGCCGGAGCAGGCCGGTTTCGGAGGGCCGGAAACGAGCAGATAATGGCAGAAAAACGCAAATCTGTGCTACATCTGTTAGATGCAGAAATCTGTCGGGGAACTGGATCAAGCCCGCCCGCGCCTGCCCGCGGGACGGAAGTCCGAGCTGGCGGCGTTCGTCGGCGCCGAAGGCGAAGTGACGGTCGCGGCACTTGCGGACCGTTTCAAGGTCTCGTCGGACACCATCCGTCGCGACCTTGACCAACTTGACGCCGACGGCGTCCTGATCCGGACCCATGGCGGGGCGGTCAGCCTTAATTCGCACCCGCGCGCTGATACGGGAGTGGACGTCCGGTCCAGGCTGCAGACTACGGCGAAGGAAAAGATCGGGGCCACGGCAGCCAAGCTTGTCAGGGACGAATCCGTGGTCCTCTTCAACGCCGGGACCACGGCCCTGTCCGCCGCCCGGCACCTGCACGACCAGCGAGGCCTGACCGTCGTGACCAACAACCTGCGGATCCCGGCGGAGCTGTCACCCCAGGTGTGCCGCGATCTGTGGGTGGTCGGCGGGGCGGTACGGCTCAGCGCCCAAGCCACGCTGGGGCCGCTCGCCTTCCGCGCGCCCGGGCAGGTCAACGAAATCAACATCCGCTGTGACCTTGCCATCATCGGTGTAGGCGCGGTGTCCCTTGACGCCGGATATTCCACCAGCAACCTCGACGAGGCCGTCATGATGGCGGACATGATGCACAGGGCCACAAAAGTGGCGGTGCTGGCTGACTCCTCCAAGTTCGGGCGCAGCCTTTTCGCTCAGATCGCGGTCCTCGGCGCGGCCGATTACTTCGTCACGGACGCACCGCCCCCGGCCGAACTGGCATCCGCCCTGGCCGAGCACGATGTCCAGATCCTCACCCCGGACGAGGATGCCTGAGGGCTTAGTGGTCTTTTACTCGTGCCTCGGTGCCCCCGCGTCCCGCTGGTCGCGCTGGAAAAGGGCGTACAGCCACCAGAGCGAGGGAATGACCAGGAGACCGGCGATGACGATGGCAATGAGGTTGGCGCTCAGCACCGACCGGGTCGATGCGACGTCAGCCACGGTCGCGCCGGGCAGAATCTCCGGGTACTGGCCCACGCCCCAGCCCCAGAGCAGGGCAGTCACGGCCAGGGCGGCGGAGAGCCGGACGGCAAGGAACTGCCGCCGCCACATCAGGACCAGCGAAAGAACTCCCGCCGCGGCGGAGGTGACGGCAAAAGGCCAGGCCTTTCCTGCGGTTAACTCGCGGAACAGCTGCGGCGCATCCCTGCTCAGCACAATCAATTCGGCCACGGCCAGGACCCCCATCACGGCCCCCGCAACCAGGGCCCTGGACCGGAAGGCTGACACGAGCACGGGATCCCCGACACGCCGCGCGTCCTGTGTGAGGTAGGCGGCGGCCAGGTAGGCGGTAGTGCCGATGGCGAACAGCCCGCTGGCCATCGAGGTGGGATTCACCCAGCTCCACACCGGATGTCCGGCGGCGATGCCGGGGGGAACCCGGCCCGACGCCAGGGCCCCGGCCACAGTGCCGAGGAAGAACGGCGTCACCACCGAGGACGCCGCGAACGTGGCGCCGAAGAGGCGCTGCTGCCACACTTCGGTACTGACCTTGCGGAACGCGAACGCGGAACCGCGGGCGATGATGCCGAGAGCGGCGAGGGTCAGCGGGATGTAGAGGGTGGAGGAGATGGCGGCAAAGACGGACGGCATGCCGGTCCACGCCAGGACGATGACGAAAATAAGCCAAACGTGGTTGGCTTCCCAGATCGGCCCGATGGAGTGCTCGATCAGGTTCCGTTGAGGGCGCCCCGCCTCGGTCCGGCCGGCCACAAGGTCCCAGAATCCGCCACCGAAGTCGGCCCCGCCGAACAGGGCGTAGGCCGTGAGGCAGATCCACATGGCTGCGAGGAGAATCTCTGCGAGCGGCATCACGGCGGCCTCACGTGATCCGGTAACCGGAGACGTCTGATTCCTGCGGGGCCACCGGAATCGGGATGTCCCGCGCCAGCCTCCGCAGGACATAAACGGTGGCCACCGTCAGGGCGGCATAGACAACCGTCACCAGCAGGAATCCGTAGAGCAGCCCGGGAGCCGGATTGACCGCATCGGAGGTGCGCAGGACCCCGAAGACGATCCAGGGCTGCCGTCCCACCTCGGTCACCACCCAGCCGGCCTCCAGGGCCAGCACGGCCAGCACCCCTGAAACGCAGGCTCCCCTGAGAAACCACGCCGTTCGGGGAAGGGCCTTGTGCCGTTTCCAGACGACGGCCAGCCAGGCAGAGAGGGCCAGCAGCGCGAACCCGGCCCCGACCATTGCCTGGAAGGCCAGGTGCACGAGGTTCACCGGCGGCCATTCATCCTGCGGGACCTCGTTCAGGCCCATGATCTCGGCGTTCGGATCGAAGTGCGCCAGCAGGGACAGCCCGTAGGGGATCTCCAGGGCATATTGCATTTCGTCGTCGATGACGACGCCCCCGATGTGAAGGGGCACACCGCTCTGGGTCTCGAAGATTCCCTCCATGGCCGCCAGCTTCACTGGCTGGTTGTCGGCAACGAAGTGTGCAGACCAGTCACCAACGCCGATCTGCACCGGTGTGACGAGGGCGGCCACAGCAAAGGGAAGCAGGAAGCCAAGCGTGTGATACCGGTCCCGGCGCCCCCGCAGCAGGGCGACGGCGTAGACGCTGGCCATGCCGAAGCCGGCAACCATGAAGGCCGCAAGAATCATATGCACCGACTGGGAGGGGGTGGCGGGGTTGAACATGGCCGCGGCGGGGTCCACGGAAATGATCCGGCCGTTCTCTTCATCGAATCCGGTTGGTTGCTGCATCCAGGCGTTCGCCGTGACCACGAAAAAGGCGCTGGCAACGCCGGCGACCAGCACCGGAACGGCGCTGAGCAGGTGGAGCCGGGGCGAAAGCCTGTCCCAGGCGTAGAGGTAGATGCCGAGGAAGATGGCCTCGATGAAAAAGGCGATCCCTTCCAGGGTGAACGGTAGCCCAATCACTTCACCGTAGACGCCCATCAGTCCGGGCCACAGAAGCCCCATTTCGAAGGACAGGATGGTTCCGGAGACCGCGCCCACGGCGAACAGGACACCCATGGCCTTCGCCCAGCGCCGGGCCAGCAACGCGTAGTTAGGGTCTCCGGTGCGGTAGCCGCGCCATTCCGCCAGGACCGTTATGGCCGGCATGCCCACCCCGAAGCAGGCAATAACGATGTGCCACCCGAGCGACAGTGCCATCTGCATCCGGGCGGCCATCAAGTCGACCGGCTGAACGTCCAGGGCGGTTTCCAGCAGCATCGGCGTCGCCTTCCGCTTGGCTTCCGTAGAAGCCGACGGGGATTTTAGCTCTCACGGTACGCCGGTCGCCGAGCGGGGACTAGAGCGGATGGTGAGGGGGTCGTGGAGTGGGCTTCGCGCTGCCGGCGGGGCTGCCGCCGACTTGTGGCCCCGCCTCCGGGGGGACTGTCTGCACCACCTGCGGCAGGATTCTTGACGTGTCCTGCGGAAGAAGATCGATAATGGGCAGGTTCCCGTCGGTGCGGATGGCATCCCCTCCTCCGTTGCGGTGGTGGTAGCCGGAGAAGAAGTGCTCGATGACGTGCACCGATTCAACCGAACGTGCCTTGCGCAGGGTGTCGATGATGAAGTCGCGTTCCTCATCGGTGCCGTCGGCGATCTTGTGGGTGATCTGGAAGGTGAAGAGCGAGAGTCCCACCCGCTTGTCGTATGTGCCTGCGCCCACCCAGTCAACAGCGAAGCCGCCCGGGAGTTTCCAGCCCGCAGGGCACTTCCAGAACCGCACATGGTGCCGTTTCCGCGGGTTCCCATCGATTTCCCGCTGGAAGGCCATGTCCTGCTTTTTCCCGAAGACGTACAGCGAGCTCACCGGCGCTTCAGGATAGCTCCGGCGCAACAGGGTGGAGGTCAGTGTGCGCCAGGCGGTGGCCGGCGTGACCGGATCGGCCGTAGTCCATCCTGCCGCAGTCATGGCTTCCCGCAGCTCGTGCTCGGGCCCGACCACTGCCAGGTTCACCGGGTCGCCCAGCACGCCGTCACCCGTGCGGGCACGGCCGATGAAGTAGTCCGGAATGTAGAGGCTGCTGAGGATTTTGTGGATGCGGGGCAGCAGGGCATAGGCGGCGATCAGCCAGACCGGCAGGAACACCCACAGCTGTTCCGGCCCCCGGGCCAGGCGGGCGAGCAGGAAGTAATAGATAGCCCAGCCGACCGCGACCGTGACGAAGACGTACAGCAGTCGCTGCACGACGGCGACGACGGTGGCCCACCGGCTGGCCCAGCGCGCTCGGGCATCCGGGTGCCTCGAATGGTCCGGCTCCTGTGCGGGAGGCCCGCCCGGCGCCCCGTCGGCAGCCGGTGCCGCGTTGGCCATTCGGTCTCCTCCCGGGCTTGTGGACTGCGTTGCTGCGGCCGGGACCGCCGACTGCAACGACAACAGGATAGGGCGGGTCTGGACCCATGCTGAAAATTCGGGCCTAAAAATCCGGGCCTAAACAAATAGGTGCGGCTCCTGGGAGCCACACCTATTAGCTTGACGTTCGTCAGTCGCGGCCGTCAGTCCTTCTTGAAGGCGTCCTTGACTTTTTCGCCGGCTTGCTTCAGGTCGGACTTTGCCTGGTCGCCTTTGCCTTCGGCCTTCAGGCTCTCATCGCCTGACGCTTCTCCGGCGGCTTCCTTGCCTTTGCCGCCCAGCTTCTCGGCTGCGTTGCCGATCTTGTCATCCAAACCCATGGCATTTCTCCTTGTGGTCCGCTGTCCGCCGGCGCACTGCCGGCGGCTGACGACTCCATCCTAACCGTGACCGCCACCACGTCCAACGGCAGCGCGGCGGGTGGCTCCCCTACTTCCCAGACCGACCTTCATCGATTGCTCCGTAACCGCCGTTTTGAGGGGTCAACAGGGCGTGTACGGAGCAATCGATTGCTGGAGAGGGAATGTCTATACCTAGAACTGCTAGGCCTGATACCCTTCAGCTCTAGGTATAGGAGGCGCCGTGCGCATTGATAAGGATCTGGTCGCCGCTTCGGCCACGCCCCTGGTGCTGGGCATCCTGACTGAGGGCGACCTGTATGGCTACGCAATCCTCAAGCGGGTAAGCGAGCTCTCGGACGGCAGCATGCAGTGGACCGACGGAATGCTCTACCCGCTACTGCACCGGCTGGAGCGGCTCGGTTACGTCTCCTCGCTGTGGGGCACGTCCGACGCCGGGCGCCGGCGCAAGCACTATGCCATCACGCCGGCGGGCCGGGACGTCCTCGCCGACCGGCAGCAGCAGTGGACCGTCGTCGCTGACGCGCTGCGCCAGGTGTGGCAGACCGCTCAGGGGCCTGGAGCCGCGATTGAGGGATGGGCGTGATGGCGTCGCACGTGGAGCTCGAGGCCCAGATCGACCGGTGGCGCGGATACGTTCAGCGGAACCGGGCCGTCTCCCCCGCTGATGTGGACGAGCTGGAGGACCACCTGCGCGGGCAAATCGCCGACCGCCAGGCGACCGGACTGGACGACGAGGAAGCCTTCCTCGTCGCCATCAAGCGCCTGGGCAACCTTGACGCCGTCTCACGCGAATTCGCCCGTGAGCACTCCGAACGGCTCTGGAAGCAGCTCGTCCTGGTGCCGGAGCAAACCGACAATGCCCACGCGACACCCTGGCGCGAGCTGGCCGTCGTCCTGGCACTCGCCGTCGGCGCGGGTGTGGCGGTCAAGGCCGGCCTGGCCTGGACCGACGACAGCGGGGCCCTGATGCGCAACCTCGGCCTGCTCGTCTTCCCCTTCCTCGCGGTGTACTTTGCGTGGAAGCGGCGCATCAGCCGGTATGTGGCGGCAGCACTGATCGTTCCGTTTGCCGGCCTGGGGGTCGTGCTCAACCTCTATCCGTTCGCCCCAGCGGGCGCCACCGGGATGCTCTCGGCCCTGCACGCCCCGGTCATTCTGTGGCTGTTGACGGGTCTGGCCTACGCCGGCGGAAGGTGGCGGTCGGACAAGCGCCGCATGGACTTCGTCCGATTCACCGGCGAGCTCGGGGTCTACTACACGCTGCTGGCGCTCGGGGGCGCCGTCCTGATCGCTCTCACACTCGCAACCCTCCAGGGCATTGGCGTCGACTTCCAGCCCGTCCTGAAAGATTGGGTCCTGCCCATCGCCGTGCCCGGCGCTCTCCTGGTGGCAGCCTGGCTGGTCGAAGCGAAGCAGCAGGTCGTCGAAAATATGGCTCCTGTCCTCACCCGCGTATTCACGCCGCTGACCCTCGCCATGTTGTTGGTCCTGCTGGCAGTGCTTGCCACGGCGGGCGGCTTCGCCAGCATCGACCGCAACCTGCTCATCCTCATGGACGCCATCCTCATACTCGTCCTCTGCCTGCTGCTGTATTCGATCTCCGCACGCGACCCGCTCGCCCCTCCAGGGCTGTTCGACGCGCTGCAGCTGGCCCTCATCATCGCAGCCCTTGCCCTCGACGCCGCGATGCTGACCGCAATGCTGGCCCGAATCGCCGAATTCGGCTCCAGCCCGAACAAGATCGCCGCACTCGGCCTGAACCTGCTGTTGCTCATGCACCTGCTCCGCGCTGCCTGGCTCGCCGTCGGATTCCTGCGCGGCCGACTCCCGTTTGCTGCGGTCGAGCGCTGGCAAACGCGCTACCTGCCGGTCTACGGCGCCTGGGCAACGGTCGTCGTCGTCGTCTTCCCGCCCGTCTTCGGCTTCATCTAAATCAGGACGACTCCCCGCCGCCCCGGGCCCCTTACCTCCATCGATTGCTCCCCACCGGCCCCCTCGCCTCGCAAGCTCGTCCAGGGAACCCTGCCGGCGTGGGCCCAAACCGCCGTTTTGAGGGGTCAAAAGGGCGGTTACGGAGCAATGGATGGCAGGCGGGGAGGAATGGACGTCAGGAGATGCGTTCCGCTCCGGGCGCCGGCGTGACGGTGAAGATATCCGGCCGGGTGAATCCCGCCTCGGTAAATGCGCGGACGACGGCGGCGCGCACCTGTTGCTCGTCGTCCACCGGGGTCAGGGCGACGGCCGACCCGCCGAAGCCTCCGCCAGTCATGCGGGCACCGATGGCTCCGTGCGCGCGGGCCGTGTCCACGGCGAGGTCGAGCTCCGGGCAGGAAATCTCGAAGTCGTCGCGCATGGAGGCGTGGCTGGCATCCAGGAACCGGCCGATGTGCGCCGGGCCCTGGGCGCGGAGGGCCTCCACCGTCTGCAGCACGCGGTCGTTCTCCGTCACCACGTGTCGGACCCGCCGGAAGGTCTCCGGATCAAGTAGCCCCGCAGCCTCCTCAAGGTCCGCGACGGCGACATCGCGCAGGGCCGGAACGCCGAGGACCTCGGCGCCGAGCTCGCACGAGGCGCGGCGGGAGGCGTACCCGCCGTCGGCGTGGGAGTGCGAGACCTTCGTGTCGATAACGAGCAGCACCAGCCCGGCCTCCCGCGCATCGAACGGGACGAGTTGCACGGCCTGGTCGCGGCAGTCCAGGAAGACGGCCTGCCCGGCAGCTCCGCGCAGCGACGCCGATTGGTCCATGATTCCGGTGGGAGCTCCCACGAAGACGTTTTCCGCGCGCTGGGTCAGCCGCACCATGTCCTCGGCGGAAAGCCTTGCTCTGGTGAGTTCGTTGAGGGCGGTGATGACGGCACATTCGATCGCATGGGAGGAGGACAGCCCGGCACCGAGCGGCACGTCGGAGTCGAGCAGGAGGTCGAAACCGGAAACCTCGACGCCGTGCCGCTGCAGGGCCCAGACCACGCCCAGCGGGTACTTGGCCCAGCCTTTGACGGTTCCCGGTACCAGGGCGGCAGCATCGGCCTCGACGAGGCCCTGATCGCCAAAGGTGGACAGCAACCGGACGGTGTGGTCCGCGCGGAGGCGGAGCGCCGTCGTCGCCCGCTTGTCGATGGCGAAGGGCAACACGAAGCCCTCGTTGTAGTCGGTGTGCTCGCCGATCAGGTTCACCCGGCCAGGAGCGGCCCAGATTCCGTCCGGGGCAGCTCCGAAGGTGGCGTGAAAGCGGTCCGCCAGGTTGCCGGCCGGGGCGCCGGTGCGCGCGGTGGTGTTCATGCGGGGGCGCCTTCCGGGCTCATCGGGGCCGGGCTGCTGAGGGCAGCGGTGCCGACGCCGGCCGCCTCCCCGGCCACTTCGCGCAGCCGGGCTGCGACGGATTCGGGGGTGGTGTCGTTGATGAACGCGCCCATGGCGGCTTCCGAGCCGGCCAGGTACTTGAGCTTGTCTGCGGCGCGGCGCGGCGAGGTCAGCTGGAGGTGCAGCTGACCGGCGCGGCGCATGGCGGGGTCCAGCGGCGCCTGGTGCCAGGCTGCGATGTACGGGGTGGGCGTCGGGTACACGGCGTCGAAACGCCGCAGGAGTTCCGGGTAGAGCCCGGCCAGTTCATCGCGTTCCTCTCCGTCCAGGGCGGCCAGGTCCGGGACCTGGCGGTGCGGTACGAGATGGACCTCCAATGGCCAGCGGGCGGCGAAGGGGACGTACGCGCTGAAGTGTTCGCCTTCGAGGACCATGCGGCTGCCGTCGCTGCGTTCGGCCTGCAGAAGGGATGCGGCGAGCGTCGCGGTGCCGTCCGAGTTGGCGAAATACTGGCCGGCGGCGGCGGCCAGCGCTGCGGCGCGGGGCGTCACGTAGGGGTAGGCGTAGATTTGCCCATGCGGGTGGTGCAGGGTGACCCCGATTTCCGGGCCGCGGTTTTCGAATGGAAAGACCTGCTGGATACCGGGCAGGGCGCTGAGCGCCTCGGTCCTGTGGGCCCAGGCGTCCACCACCGTCCGCGCGCGCCGCCAGCCCAGGTCGGCAAAGGATCCGGTGTGCTCCGGGGTGAAGGCCACCACCTCGCAGCGCCCCACGGCCGGGGCGGTTGTCCCCCAGACCGGGGCGGCAGGGATCGCGTTCGTGTCCGGCCCGAGCGACGGGAAACGGTTCTCGAAGACGGCCACGTCGTAGTCCGGCGCGGGAACCTCGGTCTGGTTGGCCGCCGTCGTCGGGCAGATGGGGCACTGGTCCGCCGGCGGCAGGTGGGTGCGTGTCTGCCGGTGCGCGGCGACGGCCACCCATTCCCGGCTGAGCGCATCGAAGCGCAGCTGGCCCGGCTCGGGGCGGGCGGGCAGCTCCCGGTGGTCCACCAATGATTCCGCCGGGCGCTTGGCCCTCCCGGCGTCGTCGAAGTAAAGGATCTCCCGGCCGTCCGCCAGCCTGGTCGTCGTGGTTCGTGTCATGGTCTAATTAGTACACGATAAAACATTTTCGAACAATAGAGCACAATGGGGCGGATAGACGACGGCGACAGAAGATTAGGATGGGCATCAGGGAGCCGCCCTTGCCGCCGCCGGGCCCTTCCCGCAGCCATTCGCCCGCTCACCCCGTTCCGTTGCCAAAACCATAGGAAGGACGCCGCATGCTAGCCGCAGCCCGCCAGTCCGCCATTATTGCCGAAGTGCAGCGCGAGCGTATTGTCCGTGTCGCGGACCTCGCGCAGATGCTCGGTGTCTCGCTGATGACCGTCCGGCGCGACATCGACGCGCTGGACGCCGCCGGCGCGCTGGAGAAGATCCACGGCGGAGCGAAGCTGCCGGGCGGCGCGAGCACGCATGAGCCGGGTTTCGAGCTGAAGGCGACGCAGTTGCTTGAGGAGAAGGAGGCGATCGCGCACGAAGCGGCGGCCCAGGTGCGCGAGGGCATGGCGGTGGGCCTCAGCGCCGGCACCACTACCTGGGCGCTGGCCCGGCTGCTGTCCGCCGGGCCCCGGATCACCGTTGTCACCAATTCGATGCGGATTGCAGACGTCTTCCACCAGGGCTCCGCCCAGTCAGCGGTGATCCTCACCGGCGGTGAACGGACGCCGTCGGATGCCCTGGTGGGCCCGCTGGCCACCTCTGCGCTGAAGCAGCTGCACCTGGACGTGCTCTTCCTCGGCGTCCACGGCGTGGATCCCGACGCCGGCTTCACCACGCCCAACGTGCTGGAAGCTGAGACGGACCGGGCCTTTGTGGCCGCAGCCCGCCGGGTGGTGGTGCTGGCGGACCACACAAAGTGGGGAACCTTCGGCATCAGCACCATCGCCGGCCTGGAGGAAGCCGACGAGCTCATCAGCGACGAGGGGCTGCCCGGTGAGGCCCGGCGGATCCTCAGCGAGCGGGTGGGCCGGCTGCGGCTCGCGCGGGCGGGCGCACCGGCGGGTGCACCGGCAGGTGCTCCGGCAGCCTCCACGAAGGCCTGACAGGTTCCGGCGGACGCGCCTAACCGATGATCGGACGTTCCTCGGGAAGCCGGAACAAACGGGGGTGGGACGAAAGGGCCAGCGCGGACGCCACTGTCACGGTTCCGATCCGGCCCGTGAACATCAACGCCATCAGCACCCATTGCGCGGCCGGTGGGAGGTGGAAGGTGATGCCCGTGCTCATCCCGACGGTGGCGAACGCGGAAATGGACTCGAACAGGACCTTTTCAAGGCCGTAATCGGTAAGCAGGAGCAGCAGCAGCGTGCCGCCGACCACAGCGGCGACGCCGAGCAGCGCCACGGACAGCGCCTGGCGTTGCGTCGAGGCACTGATGGAGCGGTGCGCGACGGTGACCTCGTCGCTGCCCCGGACCTCGTTCCAGATAGCGAACGCGAGCACCAGGAAGGTTGTGATCTTGATGCCGCCCGCAGTACCTGCACTGCCACCGCCGATGAACATCAGGATGTTGGTGACCATGAGCGTTTCCGGTGCTGCGGCCCCGTAGTCGAAGCTGTTGAATCCCGCGGTGCGGGGGAAGACGCCGCCGGCGAGGGACCCCAGGACCTTGCCGGTCAACGTCAGCGGCCCTAGCGTCTCGTGCCGGTTCCACTCGAACGCCCCCACCAGCGCAATGCCGGCCACCAGGAGAAGCAGGGTCCCCCAGATGGTGAGGCGAAGGTGCACGCTCCAGTTCCGCACGCGGATGCCGCCCCGGAAGAGCTGGATGATCACCGGAAAACCCAGTCCTCCTGCGATGATTGCTGCGCAGATCGGCACGATAATCCACGGGTCCTCCGCCAGGCCGATGAGGTTGTCGCTGTACAACGAGAAGCCCGCATTGTTGAAGGCCGATACCGCGTGGAACGTTCCGTGCCAGAGCGCCGCGGCCGGGTTGTGGTCGTAGGCGATCCAGAACCGGGCCGTCAAAAGCGCCGCGGTGGCGGCCTCGAAAAAGACCATGATCCTGGCGACGCGGAACAGCACGGACCGCACGTCGCCCAGGTTCAGGGTGTGGGTCTCGGACTGGACGACGAGCTGGCCGCGGAGGCCGATGCTCTTGCGTACGAGCAGCGCAAGGAGTGTGGCGAGGGTCATGATTCCGAACCCGCCCGCCTGGATGAGCAGCAGGATGACGCCCTGACCGAAGGGGGTCCAAAACGTGGCCGTGTCCACCGTAATCAGGCCGGTGACACAGACGGCCGAAACGGAGGTGAAAAGCGCGGGCATCAGGACATCCCCGCCGCCGCCGGCCCGGGCAATGGGAAGCATCAGCAGCCCCGCCCCGACGACGATCACGGCGAGGAAGGCCAGCGGCACGGAACGCACAGGGTGATACAGGGCGCGCCTCATGGCGCTCTCCGGGCGGGCCGCGGGAGGCTCGCCCTGCCGCGGCCGCCCCTTCCCCGGTGACACCTTCGGCTGAGGAACCTTCTTCGGCGAATCTGTCAGCACCGACCTGGCGGCGGGCATCCGGCCGCGGAGTCTAGCGCCGTTCCCGGACGACACCGTGCTCCTTTCGACGTTCACCCGACATGGATGCCGGGCCGCCACTCCGGGTTCGGCTCGTTCTCCCGGATGATTTCGCGGACCACCGGTGCAGTGTCCCCGCGGCCGAGCAGCAAGTAACGCATCAGGTGCGCCAGGGGATTGCCTTCGGACCATTCAAAGTAGGCGTGCGGGCGCACGCCGGTGGCATTCCGCAGGGCGAGGAGGATGGCGGCGATGGCGTTCGGGGCGGCGGGGCTCTCCGCACGGAGGATGCGGTGCCCGCCGACCTCGACACCTTTGACTTCGAGGGTGTCGCTGAAACCGGAGGGATCGGTGACATCGATTTCCAGGAACATGACGTCCGCCGTGCCCGGAACCGGATTGGTTTCCCGCTGGCTGCTTTCCTTGCCCGCATATTCCGCAACGTCCCTGGCCTGCGGGCGGTTGGCGATGAGGTTGATACGGCCGTCATACTCGAGCGTGTCCGTGATGAAGCGCCGGGCGTTGTCATCGAACTCGATCCTGTCGACCCGCAGTTCGGTGGTCCGGCTGACCCGCGAGACGAGGGAGATAACCACGATTCCCAGGATGAAGAAGCCGGAGATTGCGATGCCCTCAGGCTTTTCAATGACGTTCTCGGCGAGGGCATAGAGCAGCACCGCGGTCAGGACGGCGAATCCGACGGCGGCCCCGCGCTTTTTCCGGCGGGCGGCCGAGATGGTGACGGCGATGGCACCGGAGACCATCATGAACAGGATGCCGGTGGCATAGGCTCCGGCCTGGGCATTGACGTCGGCTTTGAAGCCGACCGTGATGAGGATGCTGATGGCGGTGTAAACGAGGACCACCGGGCGGATTGCGCGGGACCACTCCGGGGCCATGCCGTAGGAAGGCAGGTACCGGGGAACAATGTTGATTAGCCCGGCCATCGCGGAGGCGCCGGCGAACCAGAGAATCAGGATGCTGCTCACGTCGTACACCGAGCCGAAGCCGTTACCCAAGCGCTCATGGGCCAGGTAGGCCAGGGCCCGTCCGTTGGCCGGGCCGCCCTCGTGGAACGCGTCGGCAGGAATCAGCACCGTGGTGACGAAGCTGCTGCCGAGCAGGTAGACGCTCATGATCAGCGCGGCCGTGGTGAGGAGCTTGCGGGTGTTCCTGGTCCGGGATTCAAGCCGCTCCTCCGGCGTGGCACCCTTGGCTGCGACGAGGGGCATCATGCTGACACCGGTTTCGAATCCGGACAGGCCGAGGACCAGCAGGGGGAACGCCATCAGTGCCGGCCCGAAAATGCCGCCGAAGCCGCCTCCGGATGAGGTAAGGGATGCCGTCCAGGTGGATAGAGCCCCCGGCGTGCTGAAGACGTCGACAATGCCTACGCCGATGATGACGGCGTTCAACAGGAGGAACACGGCCACCAGCGGAATCGCGACGGCGACGGCCTCGGTGAAGCCGAGCAGGAAAACGCCGCCAAGGATCAGCAGGAGCACCACCGTGATGGCCACGGCCTGGCCTTCCAGGAATGGCGGCAGGTAGGGGTTTTCCAGCAGGTGGACGGTGGCGTCCGCCCCGGACAAGGTGATGGTGATGATCCAGGACGTGGCGACGAAGCCGAGCAGGACCAGGACAAAGACCTTCCCGCGCCAGAACGGCAGCAGGTTTTCCAGCATCGCGACTGATCCCTGCCCGTGAGGGCTTTCCTTCGCCACCCGCCGGTACATCGGCAGCATGCCCAGCAGGGTAAGTAACACGATGAGCAGGGTCGCGAGCGGGGAAAGCGCCCCGGCGGCGAGCGCGGCGATGCCGGGCAGGTAGGACAGCGTGGAAAAGTAGTCCACCCCTGTCAGGCACATGACCTTCCACCAGCTCTGCTGGTGCGCGGTGTCTTCGGCCGCTTCCGGGCCCACCGGCGGGTGCACCCGATGTTCCAGAAGCCACCTAACCAGCGAGTTGCCGGGTTCAACGGGGCGTTCCGGGGTTGGAACGCTGGCTGGGATCGAGAATTGGGCAGATGCGGTCAACGACGTGTCTTTCTGTACTGCAGGAAGCGGGCCCAGGGCGATCCCACTCCCCGGCGCGGACCTTGGCGGCCGCGGGTTACGCGGGCCTTCAGGAACCGAGCGCTCAGGAATCTAACCAACGGAGCCTAGCCGAGTCCCGGCGCTGCCACCCCGGCAATCCGGGGATCTTAACGCTTTCTTAACGCCGTTCATTGTCGGTGCTGGCGCACCTGCCGGCCCGGCAGCCCGCCGCCAGGCCGTGTCACTCCTGGAAGCGGTAACCCAGCCCGGTCTCAGTCAGCAGATGGCGGGGATTGGACGGGTCCGGCTCGAGTTTCCTCCTCAGCTGGGCGAGGTAGACGCGCAGATAGGCGGTTTCACCGGCGTAGGCCGGGCCCCAGACGTGGGTGAGCAGCTGCTCATGCGTTACCAGAGCCCCGCTGTTCCTGGCCAGCAGTTCCAGGATGTTCCATTCGGTTGGCGTGAGCCGTACGGCGGCACCGTGCTGCGTGACCCGCCTCGCGGCCAGGTCCACCACAAAATCGGCGGTTTCCACCACCGGCGCATCCCCCGAGGTCCCGCGGCGCAGTGCGGCCCGGAGTCTCGCCAGCAGCTCGTCCATTCCGAACGGCTTGGTGACGTAGTCATCTGCACCGGCGTCCAGCGCTTGGATCTTGTCCTCCGAGCCGTGCCGGGCGGAAAGGACAACCACCGGAACGCCGCTCCAGCGGCGCAGCCGGCGGATGACCTCGACGCCGTCCAGGTCCGGCAGCCCCAGGTCGAGGATGACGACGTCCACCGGGTGGCGGGTGGCCTGCTCAAGTGCTTCCTGGCCGGTGAACGCTGTAACCGTGGAGTAACCCCGGGCGTTGAGGTTGATCTGCAGGGCGCGAAGGATCTGGACTTCGTCATCGACGATCAGCACTGCCGGCATGGTGTCCTTTCTGGCTGGTGATGGGCCCCGCCCCGGTGGAAAGCGGCAGGCGGATCACCATGGTGAGGCCGCCGCCTGGCGTCGGCTCGGCCAGCAAGGCCCCGCCCATGGCCTCGGTGAAGCCTTTGGCCACGGCCAGTCCTAATCCGATGCCGGTCCCGGGCGTTGTGTCGTCGGCGCGTTGGAACGGACGGAACATGTCGAGCACTTCATCCGCGGGGATGCCGCGGCCGTGGTCGACCACGCGCAGCTCGCTGGCGGGGACACCACCGATCTGTGAGCTGCCGGAACCGCCCACCGCTCCGGCAATCACGACGTCGGAGTCCGGCGCGTATTTCAGGGCGTTCTCCACGAGGTTGGCGACCACCCGCTCAAGCATTCCGGGATCCGCATCAACCGGAGGCATGTTGTCAGGCAGAAGCAGGCGGATCCGTTGCGATACGGTTCCGCGGAGCGCTTCCGAGATGACGTCCGCCCAGTAAACCGGAGCGATGAGGGGCGCGACGGAGTCTGCGGTGATCCGTGACATGTCCAGGAGGTTGCTGACCAGCCGGTCCAGCCGGTCTGCCCCCGACTCGATCGTGGCAAGCAGTTCCTGCTGTTCCGCCGCCGTGAACGAAACGCTGCCGTCCCGGAGGCTGCTGGCGGCCAGTTTGATGCCGGCCAGCGGCGTCCGCAGGTCATGCGATACAGCCCGGAGAATGGAGGTGCGCATCTTGTTGCCTTCAGCCAGGCGGAGGTTTTCCCTTTGGCTGGCGGTCAGCTCCTCGCGCTGCAGCATGGCCAGCAGATGGGACCCGAAGGCACTGAGCAGGCGTCTTTGGTCCTGGCCGAGCTCCCGTCCCGCCAGGACCAGAACCCGCTTCTCGTCCAGTTGTTCGACGACGTCGTCCTCCGACATCTCCGTAGGCCCGGTGGCGCCCGAGTATTCCCGGAGCTGCCAGCGGGAGGTTCCGGGATGCGTTTCCTGCCGGATCCAAAGGCCCGCCCCTGCCACCTGGAAGTACTCCCGGACCTGCTCCAGGACTGCCGGGACGCTGTTGCCTTCAGCGACCGCGCGGCGGCTCAGCTCACCCAGGATGGACGCTTCGGCACCGGCGCGCCGGGCTTCCTTGCTGCGCCTGGCGGACCGGTCCACCACGAGGGACACGGACACGGCTACCAGCAGGAAAACCAGAAGCGCAAGCACGTTCTCCGGGTCGATCACCGAAAGGGTGCCGACGGGCCTGACGCTGACGTAATTGACGATCAGCCCTGCCAACACCGCCGCCAGGACGGCGGGCCACAGTCCCCCGGCAAGGGCGGCCGCCAGGATTCCGGTGAGCTGAATCAACATGTCCGTGGAAAGGTGCCGGTTCGGCACCAGGCCCAGAACGAGCTGCAGCACCACCGGCAGGCCGAGCGCCAGCGCGAATCCAGTCAACTCCCGGCGTCGGCCCAGCCGCGACGTCGTGCGGCCGGCCCCCGGACTTTCCGGGGAAGCCTCCCGGGGAACGACGTGCACATCGGGACCGTCCGCGGCGCGCAGGACGCCGGCCACGGTCCCGCGCCGGAAGGGTGTCCGCGCCCGTCGCCGGGGCGTTCCCAGGACAATCTGGGTGGCGTTGATATTGCGGGCGACTTCCAGCAGGGCGACGGCGGTGTCCTCCCCGCCGACCGAATGGAAAACGCCGCCGGCCTCGACGGTGAGCTTCCGCTGCAGCTCGAGTTCCTTGCCGGCACTCAGCTCGCTCCCCGCGCTGATGGTGCGGACATGGACCGCATGCAGCTCTCCGCCCGCAGCGTTCGAAAGCATCCTGGCGGCGCGACGCAGAAGGGCCTGCCCCTCCGGCAGCCCGCTCAAACCGACGACGATCCGTTCGCGGGCCGGCCAGCTGTCCCTGATGGTTTTCAAGGCCGCATCCCCGGCCAGACCTACATCGATCCCCTCTGCCAGCCACAGCAGGGCGAGCTCCCGCAACGCTGCGAGCGGCCCGGTCCGGAACTCGCCGACCAGGGCCGCGTCTGCATCCTGGGGGCGGGGATAAATCTTGCCTTCGCCCAGGCGCTCGCGTAGCAGCTCAGGGGAAGCGTCCACCAATTCAATCTGGTCGGCTGCCCGCACTGCCGAGTCGGGCACGGTCTCCGCCGCGGGTATGCCGGTGATGCCTTGGACGACGTCGGAGAGGGACTGCAGCGCGCGGATGTCCAGCGTGGAAATCACGTCGATTCCGGCGTCCAGGAGGACGGCGACGTCCTTCCAGCGGCCGGTACCCCCGGGGCCGGAGCCCCGGCTGCTGGCGTAATCGTCGACCAGGACCACCCCCGGGTTCCGTTCCAGGACGGCGGCCACCTCCAGCTCGGTTGCGTCCGCTGGTCCGCCCGGCAGAAGAGGGCAAAGCTCCAGGCCCTGCAGGAGCGCCGCGGTTTCGGCGCGGCCGCGGACGGACACCGCGCCGACGACCACGTCCGATCCCTGCAGCTGGAGCCGGTGCCCCTCTTCCAGCATGGCAAAGGTCTTCCCGGCCCCGGGTGCAGCTCCCAGGAATATTCGCAGATTGCCTCGTGCCATGGTTCTATTCTTATCCCTCGGCGGCGCCGCCGGATTTGTTGCCCCGAATCGGTCCGATCTTCAGGCCCGGGGCCCTCTGGTGCAAAATTTGCGCATGACCAACTTCCTCGACAGTCTCCTGGACGTTCCGCCGCTCCTCGCCTACGTGCTCGTGGCCTGTCTGGTCTTCGGGGAGGACGCGTTATTCGTCGGGTTCGTCCTGCCAGGAGAGACGGCTGCCGTGTTGGGCGGAGTCATTGCCAGCCGCGGGAACGCGGACCTGTGGCTGATGCTGCTCCTGGTGGTCCTTTGCGCCATAGCTGGCGACTCTGTGGGTTACGAGGTCGGCAAACATACCGGTCCCCGGCTCCTTGACCTGCGGGTCTTCCGGAAGAAGCGCAGCAAGTTGGAGGCGGCGCAGGATCTGCTGCGCCGCAAAGGCGGGGCCGCGGTTTTCCTCGGCCGCTTCATGGCGTTTTTCCGGGCCGTCGTGCCTGCCTTGGCCGGGGCCGCACGCATGCCCTACCGCCGGTTTCTTGCTTTCAACGCCGCGGGAGGCATCGTGTGGGGTTCAGGGTTTGTCCTGCTGGGTTACCTGGCCGGCAATTCCTACGAGGCAGTCGCGCGCGCAGCGGGGCGCGATATCGCCGTCGTGATCGGAGTACTGGGCATCCTTGCCCTGATCATCTGGCGGTTCCGGAAGGCGCGCAGCAGGCGCCGGGCCGGGAGCCCCGGCCGCTAGGTGCCCGGCTTCCCGCGCCGCCCGGCCTTCATGCGCCACGAGTGGATCAGCAGCCAGACGGTCCAGGCCAGTATCAGGACAATGCCCGCAAGCGTGGGGACCGCGTTCGCGGCGGAGAAGCCCTGGGTGCCGAGAATCCACGATTGGACAAGGTAGGCGAGCCCGGACAATCCCATCAGACAGCCGATCAACCGCGGCACCCGCGCAGTCGCCACGACGACCGTACCGAACAGGACGAGGCCAACGCCCAGCAGGAAGCTCTGGTAACTCCGCAGGCCCCATTCGAGCCAGCGGACGTCCTCGGCGGCGGCGAACCGGATGGTTTTCTCCGGCTCGCCCGCAGCGGCCCAGGCGTCAACAGCGTGTTTAAGTGCCACCCCGTCCACAGCCTGCAGCGCGCCGTAGAGGGCCAACGCCGCCAGCACCGCGGCTGCGCCAAAGCGGGCAGCCCAGGCCATGGCGCCCTCCCGGATGTTGAGCGCGAACCACAAGGCCAGCAGCCCCGCAATGAGCAAGGCCATGCCGACGAACTGGGCCAGGTGGACCCCGATCCAGAGGTCGCTGCGGGCGTAGCCGGCGAAGGCCGCGGCATGGTCGTTGGCCGGAGCTGAGTCCGGGTGGAACAGCCCCGCCAGCAGGGAAACCACGACGCCCGCCACGAGGAGCCCTGCAGACAGCCTCAGGGCGGGACCATCCGCTGCATGCTGCGCCGGAGCGGCCACAAGCGCCTTCCCCGGCGCCCCGCCGTCGTCCGCCGGGCCGTTGGTCATGGCCGCTACCCTTTCCCCACGACGTTCCGAATGGCCTCAACAGCATCGATGGCCTGCCAGACGTCGCCCATCCCGTTGTACAGGTGCGGCGAGATCCGCACCCGTTTGTCGCCTGTCCAGGCAAGGATCTCGCGGGTTTCCAGTCCCCGCCGCCAGCGGGCCTCGTCCTCCACCTCGAACGCGACGATCCCCAGGCGCTTCCGGGGGTCAGACGGCGTGAGCATGCGCATGCCGAGGGCCTCGAGTTCCGTCCACAGCACGTCGGTGAGCGCCCGGACGTGGCGCTCTATGCCGTCGATGCCGGCGCTCCGCAGGTAGTCGATGCCGTTTCCGAGGATCTGCACACACAGTGCCGCGGGATTGCCGAGTTCGAAGCGCCGGCCGTCCCTTGCCCGCGTCAGGGAAGTGTCGCGGACGTCGGCGTCCACCCACGCGGCGGAGGTCCAGCCGGTTTCCCGCGGCTGCCAGTCGGGTTGCCGCGCCGTGTTGCAGTAGGCAATTCCGGCGCCGTGCGTGCCCAGCACCCATTTGTAGCCGCACGCGAAAGCGAAGTCGGTCAGCGATATGTCGAAGTTGCCCACGCCCAGGGCCTGGGACATGTCCACTATCAGGAGTGCCCCGCAGGAATCGGCGATGTCCCGGTATTCGGCGAGGTCGATCAGCTCGCCGGTGTAGTAGGAGACGAGGCTGGTGGCAAGCACCCGGGTGCGGGAGTCCACCGTGTCCCGGAACCGGCGGGCATCCATCAGGCGGTCAGGGCTCCGCACGAGCCGGACCTCAAGCTCCGTTCCGGTAAGCCAGGGATACATGACCGAGGGGTATTCCCACTGCGGCATCACCACGTTTCCGCCCGGGAGGTCCACGCTGCGGGCCACCATGTTCATGGCCTGAGCCACGTTCTGGGGGAATCCGAGCTCCGACGCCTGGCACCCAAGAAGTGCGGCCAGGGACTCGGCCGTCCGGAACACCTTGGCGTAAATGCGTTCCCGGCCCGCCATTCCCAGGCCTTTGTCGTACATGAAGTCGCTGAACAGGACGGCCTGGGAGGCGAGCATCGGGGTCTCCCCTGCCGCCGCCAGGTGGCACAGCCCGGGAAGGCCGACGAAGTCCCCGGGGCTGACCAGGGGCGTGAGTCCGGGCTCGCGGTCAGTTTCGTTCTCGGACATGCTGCCGCACCTCCTCTGGAGCACCGGCCACTGGATCGCCGGGAGTGGAGCGCCAGCGCCGCCCGCGGTAATGGGTCCGCCGACGCTTCCATGCTCGCGCCCGCCCCGGCGGGGCACAAGGGGCCCAAGGCCCCGCCGCGGACGCGGAACGACGACGGCGGGAGGTTCCCGCCGTCGTCGTTCGCTGCCCGCCGGACCGGACAGCCGGCTAGAGACCCGGGGTCAGGTGAGGGAGGGCTGGGCCAGCAGGGCATCGATCTGCCCGGCGGCCTCCTTCATGCCCTCTTCCATGCCCATCTCGACCATCTGGTTGAGCTGTTCTTCGGACTCGAACGTGGACAGGATGGTCATCCTGGTGCGGTCTCCGATCGCCTCGAGCGTGACCGTGGCATGGGTGGTGCCCATCGCCTCGACCGGAGCGCCGTCGTCGTCGGCGAATCCGTCGTCAAACTCGAGGTGGCTCGGTGCCTGCACTGCGGTGATGCGCCACCAGCCGCGGGCCTTTTCTCCGTCCGGCCCGGTCATGAAGTAGCTGGCCTCCCCGCCGGGGGTGAGTTCGTGCTTTTCGAAGGTGGCCGGCCACGACGGCGGGCCCCACCAGCGTTCGAGCTGGCGCGGGTCTTCCCAGACCTGCCAGACGCGTTCGACGCCGGCGTCGAACTCGGCAATGAGCGTGAAGCTGAGCGCCTCGGGATTCTTGGTGGAACTGATAACCGTCACTGCACAACCCTTCCTGTTCTTTAGCGAGGTTCTTCGGTGAGGATGTCTGCGATCCGCCCGGCACGCTGCCGCCAGATCGCGTCGTACTCGTCGAGCAAGCGGCGGGCTCTCTGTAGGCCTTCGGAACTGCCCCGCACGATTTGCTCCCTTCCGCGCTTCTCCTTGGTGACCAGCGAAGCGCGCTCCAGGCACCGCCACGTGCTTTTGAACGGCGGCAAAGCTCATGGCGTAGAGTGCAGCCAGGCCGGTCACCGAGTACTCCGCCACCGCCACCCGGCGCACGATGTCGCGGCGGGTGGGATCGGCGAACGCCCGGAAGAGGCGGTCAGTGCCGGCATCGCTTTCCTGATCTACAACCATTTGGTTGTAGGTTAGGCGCAGGGCCGTGGAGTGTCAATAGGCTGCCGCTGGTGCCTCCCGGTTCCGGGTACGCACACTTCGGACTACACTCCTCGATCAAGGAGTGGAGTATCTCCAGAACGGGGGCGGCTCAGTGCTCGGATCCGACGACGGCCGTCCGGTGGTGCTGGTATTGCGGGCTCTGAAGCTCGGCGACCTGCTTGTGGCTGTACCGGCCCTGCATGCCCTGCGCCGGGCCTACCCCCAGCATCGGCTTCTCTATGCCGCCCAGGACTGGCTTCGCGAGGCACTTACCCTGGTGGGCGGTTACGAACTGCTGCCGACCCACGGGCTGGACGTTCCGTTGGCGCTGCCGGCGGGCCAGGTGGACGTCGCGGTGAACCTGCACGGGCGCGGACCGGAGAGCGACTCGCGGCTCGAAGCCCTTCGGCCCCGCCGGGTCATCGGGCACGGCTCCGACCACCGGCCCGGCCCGCCCTGGGACGACGACGTCCACGAGCGCCAGCGGTGGGCGCGGCTGCTGCAATGGCACGGCATCGAGGCCGACTCCGGTGATTTCAGGCTGAATCCGCCCGCCGCCCGGACGGACTGGCCGTCCGCGACCGTGGTCCACCCCGGAGCCGCGTACGGAAGCCGCCTGTGGCCCGAGGAGCGCTTCGCCCAGGTGGCATCCGCCCTGGTGCTGGCCGGGCACGAGGTGGTCTTCACGGGGAGCGCGGGAGAACGGCCGCGAGCTGTGCGGATTGCCGCCCTGGCGGGCCTCGGCGAGGAATCCGTCCTGGCCGGACGGCAGTCCCTTAGCGCGTTCGCGGCTCTCATCGCCGATTCCCGGCTGGTTGTCTCCGCCGACACCGGTGCGGCGCACCTGGCAACGGCGTACCGGCGTCCCTCCGTGGTGCTCTTCGGCCCGGCCTCGCCTGATCATTGGGGTCCGCCGCCCGGACCCCATGCCGTGCTGACGAAGGCGGAACTGCGGCGCGGAGACACCTTCGCCGCAGAACCTGACCCCGCCCTTCTCGGCGTCGAGGTCCACGAGGTGCTGGCGGCGGTCCGCGGCCTTGGCCTGCTGTGAGGATGCCGGCGACACGGCTCGCACGGGCGGTCCTGGACCGGGCCGCGCTTTGCTTCTGTGCCGGGGCATGACGTGATTCGGGACGTCGTTGTGGGTAGGGAGTGAAGTACAGGCGGCGGCATGGCCGGCGCCGTGGAGCGGCCGGCGCGGGCGTGCCCGGGTACGGCACCAGGAGACGGGAATCAGATGATGGACGAGACCACCGCGGAGTTCAGCGGCGCCGAAGTAGTTGGCTGGGGCGTGGGGCCGGTCCTGGAGAAACTCCCGGACATCGCCAAGATTGCAGTGCTCCGGGGCGGGGGACTTGGTGATCTCATGTTCGCCCTCCCCGCGGTTGCCGCACTCAGGGCGGCCTATCCCCAGGCGTCGGTGACACTGCTGGGAACCCCGCTGCACCGGGAACTGCTCAACAGCACCGACGGTCCGGTACAGGACGTACGCGTTTTGCCGTTTGCCGAGGGGGTGCGGCCGGGCCCTGAGGATCCGGCCGACGTCGAACGCTTCATCAGCGCCATGGTCTCGGAAAAGTTTGACCTGGCCATCCAGCTGCACGGCGGCGGCCGCTTCTCCAATCCGTTCCTGCTCCGGCTGGGGGCCCGTTACTCGGCAGGGCTCCGGACCGCCGACGCCGCGGACCTGGACCGTTCCGTTCCCTACGTTTACTACCAGCACGAGCCGTTGCGCGCCCTTGAAGTGGCGGGGCTGGTCGGCGCTCCCCCCGTGGCGCTGGAAGCCGAGCTTAGGCCGTTGCCGGAGTTTGAGGCGCAGGCTGAGATGCTTGCCGGACCAGGGAAGTCCCCGATTGTTGCCATTCACCCGGGCGCATCGGACCCCCGCCGGAGGTGGCCGGCGGAGCTGTTCGGGAAGGTGGCGGCTGCTTGCGTGGCGGACGGATGCAGGGTGATCGTGGTGGGGGCCGCTGAGGACAAGGATCTGGCGTCCCAAGTTGTCGATGCCGCCTGCTCGCGCGAGGTCACGTCGCTGGCCGGGCAGCTCGACCTTGGAACCCTGGCCGCTTTGCTCACGCGGTGCAGCGTGCTGCTGGGCAACGACAGCGGGCCAAGGCACCTTGCCCAGGCGCTCGGCACCCCGACGGTGGGCCTTTACTGGGTGGGCAACCTGATCAACGCCGGTCCGCTGGGCCGAAGCCTGCACCGGGCCCATCTGGCCTGGACCACCCACTGCCCGGAGTGCGGGAGCGATCTGACCCAGGTTGGATACACGTCAGTCCGTTGTCCCCACGACCCGTCCCTGCTCGCCTCGATCCGCCCGGAGGACGTCCTGGCCGACATCCGGTTGTTCACGGCCTCCGGAAACTGACTTCCGCCGGGATCAGGGCTGCTTGTCCGGCCCGCCCTTGTCCGCTCCGCTGTCCGCTTCGCTGTCCAGGGCCGGGGCGTCCTCTTCCGGCTCGAAGCTGGATCCGCCGGGTGTCGAGGTGATCGAGACGCCGTCCGCCGATTTCGGTATTGTGCTTCCGGTCCCGACGGAACCGCTGTTGTTCGGATCCTGTTCCGCTGGAGCCGCGTTGTCCTTGTCCATGGACGTTCCTTCCCTCGTCGATGGCAGTGATCTTACGCCCGCGCGCGCCATCCTGGCGTGCCCGTTGGAACCCGAATGCGATTTACATGCTTGCGGCCCGGGGCTACATTAATGGTCCCGGTGGTGGACCCGTACTTGCCGGGCGGCGGAACAGAGATCCGGCCAGACAGCAGACCGGACACCAAACAGCAGACAGCGACGAGGCTGCACGGCGGTTGCAGCCGGCAAGGATGACACCATGAGCCCCACACCGAAGCAGCCAATCACCGACGACAGCATCAAGGTCCGCCAGGTCAGCCATTACCAGTTCAGCTGGATCGCCGGCGACGCGGCAGGACCCGGCACCTGGACACTGCAGCTCGTGCTGGACGAAGGCGCCTGGGAGGAAGTCCTGACCATCGATGCCGATGATGCGGACAACCTGCAGGATCTCCTGTCCGGTGCGGATACCGTCTTCTACGACGTGAGCCGCAAAACCCTGATGTTCGGCACCACTCCCGTAGGCCACTGAGCAGCCGCTGCGTCAGGGCTCAAGCCGACCTCTCGGGCGCGGGACGGGCACGGCCGGGAGTCCGGGGCTTGCTTCCCCGTGCTGGCGGAACCGCGGTGCTCCCCCGCGGGTCCAGCGTAGCCGGCCGGAATTCCCACGTGCTGAGAGGGACGGCCTGGCCTTCAGGCTGCGGAAGGTTGCCGGCAGCGCGCCGCAGGTACTCCAGCGCTTCCTCCACGCTGAATCCGTATTCGCGCACCAGCGTCCGTAACGCCATGGCCGCCAGGACCCGGGACAGCTGGGCCGAGGACAGTTCCTCTTCGTTCTTAGCCTGCCGTCCCGCCTGTTCCACCAGGCGCAGCGTCCAGGACGCGCGCCGCGCGAACCTGACGGCGGCGGTGATGTCCGTGCTCGTGAAGAGGTGGGGCAGGGGTGCATACATGTTAAACGCGGTCCGGAACACGTCGGCGGGAGACAGGGGCACGGACAAGGCGGACTGGATTCCAAGGTTTACGGCCGCAGCGGCATATCCGGGCCAGCGGCGCTCGCGCCTCATGTCCGTGATGAGCACGAACTCCCCCGCGCGGGCGGCGGCGCGGGACGGGCCGTCCTCAAACGCGGCCTGCAACTGGTCCACGGATTCGGAAGCCGGGCTGCCGGCCGCGAGCGTGGTGCTTCCTTCTTCCCGCAGGAGCGTGATGGCCCAGCTGATGCCTCTGCCCGGTGCTCCGAGATCGTTGACGAACTCACTGATCGCCTCATGCAGGAACACCCCGATGTCCTGGCTGTCGAAACGTGTCCCCCGGACGGCGGCGTCGGCCATCTGCGCGCTGTCTGCTGAGATTTCCTGGGTCACGTTTCACGCTCTTGATCAGAAACACGACGGCTCGCTGCTGGACCGATAGGGACAGCATACGGCCGGGGCCCAAGTGATCTCTAGGCCCCCACAGGGGCTCCGGTCAGGCGCCGACGTAAGCGGCGAGGTGCTCGCCGGTGAGGGTGGACCGGGCGGCAACCAGCTCGGCCGGGGTGCCCTCGAAAACGATCCGCCCGCCGTCGTGTCCGGCACCCGGGCCGAGGTCGATGATCCAGTCGGCGTGCGCCATGACCGCCTGGTGGTGCTCGATCACGATGACCGACTTGCCGGAGTCCACGAGCCGGTCAAGCAAACCCAGCAGGTTTTCGACGTCGGCGAGGTGAAGGCCCGTGGTCGGTTCGTCGAGGACGTAGACATCACCCTTCTCTGCCATCTGGGCGGCCAGCTTGACGCGCTGCCGCTCGCCGCCGGACAGCGTGGTGAGCGGCTGGCCGAGCGTAAGGTAGCCGAGCCCGACGTCGACGAGCCGGTCGAGGATCTTATGGGCCGCCGGCGTGCGCGCCTCGCCTGCGGCAAAGAACTCCTCGGCCTCGGTCACCGACATCGCGAGCACCTCGGCGATGTTGCGGCCGTCCAGCGTGTACTCCAGCACCGAGGCCTGGAACCGCCGGCCCTCGCAGTCCTCGCAGGTGGACTCGACAGTGGCCATGACGCCCAGTTCCGTGAAGATGACGCCCGCGCCGTTGCAGGTGGGGCAGGCGCCCTCGGAGTTGGAGCTGAACAGTGCCGGTTTGACGCCGTTGGCCTTCGCGAACGCCTTCCGGATCGGCTCGAGCACTCCGGTGTACGTTGCCGGGTTGCTCCGGCGTGAACCCCTGATGGCCCCCTGGTCGATCACCACTACGCCGTCACGCTTGGCCAGCGAGCCGTGGATCAGAGAGCTTTTTCCGGAACCGGCCACGCCGGTGACCACGCAGAGCACACCAAGCGGAACGTCGACGTCGACGTCCTTCAGGTTGTGCGTCGAGGCGCCGCGGATCTCCAATGTGGTCGCAGACCGACGCACGGAGCCCTTCAGCGCCGCCCGGTCATCGAGGTGGCGTCCGGTGATGGTGCCGCTGGCCCGCAGCCCCTCCACGGTGCCCTCGAAACAGACGGTGCCGCCACCGGTGCCGGCGCCGGGTCCGAGATCCACCACGTGGTCGGCTATGGCGATGGCCTCGGGCTTGTGCTCCACCACCAGCACCGTGTTGCCCTTGTCCCGCAGCTGCAGCAGCAGCTTGTTCATCCGCTCGATGTCGTGGGGGTGAAGTCCGATCGTGGGCTCGTCAAAGACATACGTGACGTCGGTCAGGGAGGAGCCGAGGTGGCGGATCATCTTGGTGCGCTGCGCTTCTCCTCCGGACAGTGTTCCTGCCGGACGGTCAAGGGAAAGGTAACCAAGCCCGATCTCGGCGAAGGAGTCGAGCAGGTGCCGCAGGCCCTTCAGGAGCGGCGCGACCGAGGGTGCGTCCAGCTCCCGGACCCACCCGGCCAGGTCGCTGATCTGCATCTCGCACAGGTCGGCGATGTTCTTGCCCTGGATCTTCGAGGACCTGGCCTCCGGACTCAGCCGCGTGCCGTCGCACTCCGGGCATTCCTGGAAGGTGATGGCGCGCTCCACGAAGGCGCGGATGTGGGGCTGCATGGCGTCCACGTCCTTGGAGAGCATCGATTTCTGGATCTTCGGGATGAGGCCCTCGTAGGTGAGGTTGATGCCCTCGACCTTGATTTTGGTCGGCTCCTTGTAGAGCAGGTCCTGCATTTCCTTCTTGGTGTACTTCGCGATCGGCTTGTCCATGTTGAAGCCGGCGCCGCTGAAGATGCGCCCGTACCAGCCGTCCATGCTGTACCCGGGGACCGTCAGGGCGCCCTCGGCGAGCGACTTGCTCTCGTCGAACAGCGCAGTGAGGTCGAAGTCGGAGACCGAGCCCATGCCTTCGCAGCGTGGACACATGCCGCCCAGGTAGACGGCGTTCTGGACAACGCTTTTCTCCACCCTGCCGCTCTTCTCGGTGCTCATCACCCCGCTGGCCTTGCGCGTGGGGACATTGAAGGAGAAGGCGGTGGGCGGGCCGACATAGGGCGTTCCCAGCCGGCTGAAAAGGATCCGGAGCATCGCGTTGGCGTCAGTGGCGGTGCCGACCGTGGAGCGCGGGTTCGCGCCCATCCGCTCCTGGTCGACGATGATCGCCGTCGTCAGGCCCTCAAGCAGGTCCACGTCCGGCCGTGCCAGCGTCGGCATGAAGCCCTGCACGAAGGCGCTGTAGGTTTCGTTGATCATCCGCTGCGATTCAGCGGCGATGGTCGCGAACACGAGTGAGCTCTTGCCCGAGCCGGACACCCCGGTGAACACCGTCAGGCGCCGCTTGGGGATCTCGATGGTGACGTCCTTGAGGTTGTTCTCCCGGGCGCCCTGCACACGGATCAAATCGTGGGTGTCGGCAACATGCGCCCCGGGCGGCAGCATGTCGTCCGCCGTCGTGATCGTGGGCATCGTCTCTCCATCTGTTGCTCGGGACCGCGCCTTCGCGGCTTCCGCCGGCATCGCTGGCTCCATCTAACCAGCTTCGAACAGCAGGTCCGATTCTCCTTGACGGGCACGGCCGCACGCAACGGGCGGCGCGGTACGGCCACGCGCAACGGGCGGCGCGGTACGCCCGGGCTTCAGCCGATCAGCCGGCGAGGACGGCCGGGCTTTCCGCTGTTTCGATGTCGACAACATCCAGGGCGAGCCCCAGGTCGCGGATTCCTTGGGCGGCGGCGTCTGTCAGGCCGGAGTCGGTGATGATGCGGTCGAACCTGTTCAGGGGTGCAACGTCATACATCCCGAAGGTGCCGAATTTGGAGCTGGAGGCTAGGAGGACAGCGGTGGAGGCAGCGCCCATCGCCGCCAGCTTGACGTCCACCTTGGCCTCGGTGGGCGTGGTCACTCCTCGCTGCAGATCCCAGGAGCTGGTGCTGATGAAGGCCAGGTCCATGTTCAGCTTTCGAAGGGTTTCCGCTGCGAGCCGGCCCACGCTGGAGCGGTTGGAGTGCTCGAGCCGGCCCCCGATGTGGATGACTTCGATGTTGCTGGCGCCATACAGGTGATCCACGATGGAGAAATCGTTGGTGATGATGCTCAGCCCGGTGAAGGCCTGCAGCTCGGCCACCAGCGAACCGGTCGTGGTGCCGGCGTCCAGGTAGACGGTCATGTCGTTCCTGAGCAGCGAGCGCGCGTGGGCCGCGATTGCCCGCTTCTGGGAGGGTTCGGTGGTCGCTTTTTCCTGGAAGGTTGGTTCGCTCCGCAAACCGCTGGCTAGCCGCACGCCCCCCGGCACGGACACCGCACGGCCTTCGCGCTCAAGGGCAGCGATATCCCGCCGTACCGTCATGTGCGAGACACCGAGGAGGTCCGTCAGCTGCAGGACGCTGAGCACGGGCTGCTGGTGCAGGAGGCGCATGAGGGCTTCGCGTCGCTGGTCGGGTATGAGGGGGGTCTCCGACTCGGACATCTGTTACAACTTTCTCGCGGTGGGAGGTAAAGGCCTCCCGCTGCTTCGATGCTATCGCGCAGTCGGGAGGCCGTCAGGGACTACAGTCCGGGCGCCTGTCCGAGCTCGGTCCGGAGCTGGCTCAGGCGGCGGTAGGCCTTGTCCCTGTACGCGAGCAGGGCTGCGGTCTGCTCCGGATCGATGTCCAGATATCCCGCACCTGACTTTACGCCCAGGTTTCCGGCCTCCACACTGGCCTTCAGGGAATCCGGTGCTTCAAACCGCTCGCCATAGGTTTTGGCAAGGGTGGAGTACGACGACGCGTAAACGTCCAGGCCGGCCATGTCCCCGATGGCGAAGGGGCCGAAGAGCGCAAGGCGGAAACCGAACGCGTTGCTGACCACGAGGTCCACCTGCGCCGGGCTGGCGAGGCCTTCCTCGACAACTTTGACGGCTTCCTTGTACAGGGCGAACTGCAGCCGGTTGGCCACGAATCCCGGTGTGTCCGCAACCCGGGCGGGGGTCTTTCCGACTGATTTGATGAGGTTCTCGGCTACGTCCAGAACACCGGGATCGGTCACGGCGCTGGCGATGAGTTCCACCCCGGGGATAAAGGGAGCGGGGTTCATCCAGTGGACGCCGAGGAACCGTTCCGGATTGACGACGACGGCGGCAAGCTCGGTGATGGGGATCGCCGAGGTATTTGATCCGATGATGGCGTCCGGTTTTGCTGCCGCTGATATCCGGCCGAGGGCTTCCAGCTTTACTTCCAGCTTTTCGAACACGGCTTCGGTGATGTAGTCGGCATCCGCCACGGCCTCTTCGACGGAGTCTGCGGCCGTGAGGCGTTGTTCGAGCAGTTCTGCCGAGCCCGCATCAAAAAGCCCGTCGGCTTCAAAGGATTTAGCCTGGTCGATCAGGCGGCGCCGGGACTTGTGGGCAGTTTCGGCGTCGACGTCGCCAAGCACCACGTCCATGCCGCCCAAGGCGAGAACCTGGGCGATGCCGCCGCCCATGTAGCCGGAACCAATGACTGCGGTCTTCTTGATGATGGGTGTCGCTGAGTCTGTGCTCATTTGTAGATCCTTTGTAAGTCGGCCCGGGAACAGGGGGCGGCCGCGGGAGCGGTAGTGCAGGAACGCTCCGGGACCCGCGCAGGCGCGGGTCCCGGGCTTGATTAGAGTGTGTTGCTGGTGCGGTTTGGCATGAAGCGCAGGGCGACGGCTGCGATGATTCCACCGAGTACGAGGTACGCGGCAACCGAGTAGCCGGTGCCGAAGCTGGCGAGCAGCAGGGCAGCCAACAGCGGTGCAGGTCCGCCCGCAACGAGCGAGGCCAGCTGGTAGCCGATGCCGGCACCTGCGTACCGGACGTTCACGGGGAACTGCTCGGAAATCAGTGATGCCTGGGCGCCGTACTGGATGGCGTGCGGCAGCAGTGACAGGGAGATCGCCAGGAAAGCGACCGTCGGGTTGCCCGAATCCAGCATCCAGAAGTACGGGAATGCCATCAGG
This sequence comes from Arthrobacter sp. B3I9, assembly GCF_030816935.1. Classification (NCBI taxonomy): domain Bacteria; kingdom Bacillati; phylum Actinomycetota; class Actinomycetes; order Micrococcales; family Micrococcaceae; genus Arthrobacter; species Arthrobacter sp. B3I9. Next base: position 883,366 of record NZ_JAUSYO010000001.1, on the reverse strand, counting down.
ACGAGCACGGCACAACCGATGTAGTAGATCTTCCGGCGGCCGATGCGGTCACCAACGCGGGCGAAGTACGGCAGAAGGATCAGGTCCACGCAGGCGGCCACAAGGGTCCCCATGAGGACGAAGGTGCGGTCGTAGCCTGCGGTCTTGGTGGCGTAGTCGAGGATGAAGGCTGTGAAGATATAGAACGGCATCTGCTCGGAGAGGCGGATAAGGGCCGAGAGAATGAGCTCTTTCGGGAAGCGGCGCAGGACCGATCCCACCGGATTCTTCTCGATCTTCCCGGCGTCCTTCGTGGCGGCAAACGACGGGGTCTCCTCCAGGGAGAGCCGTACCAGCAGGCCGACGATGACGAGCAGCCCGGCGAAGATAAAGGGAATCCGCCATCCCCAGACGAGGAACTGGTCGCCCGTAACCGCAGTGGCAATGAGGACTGCCGACGTCGACAGGATAAGGCCGATCGAGGTGCCCATCTGCGGCCAGGAGCCGGATGCCCCACGCTTCTTCTGGTCGCCCCACTCGAGTGACACCAGGACGGCGCCGCCCCATTCACCGCCTACACCGAAGCCTTGCACCAGGCGGAGGAACAGGAGCAGCAGCGGAGCAGCCAGGCCTATCTGCTGGTACGTGGGAAGGAAACCCATCGCAAACGTGGCCACGCCGGTCATGACCAGGCTGACAATCAGGGTGGTCTTGCGGCCGATGCGGTCCCCGTAGTGGCCGAAGACGGCTGCGCCTACGGGACGGATAACGAAGGCCAGGCCGAACGAGGCGAACGAGGAAATCACCGAAACCAGGCGATCATCTGCGGGAAAGAACATGGCCGGGAAGACCAGCGCGGCCGTGGCACCGTAGATGTAGTACTCGTACCACTCAATGGTGGTACCGATCAGGGAGCCCAGCTGCGCTCGGCGGCGTTGCCTCAGAACATGGGGCGTCGGGGCCGGAACCGGCCGCACTTCTTCGGTGGTATTCGACGACATGATCGTCACCGCTCCTTTGGGGTGGGTACAAGAGGAATTGGAACTCGGGTTCAGAAGAGGGCGACCAGCTGCCAAACGTGCCCTGCCTCACATAAGGTATAGTTATTTCACACATGAGTCAACTGTGGGAACATTTGTTCACACCACCTGATCAAGGCCGGCGGCGCTTTGCGCGGAATGGAGAAGGAAAATGCCCTTCGTAGGATGCATAGCGGACGATTTCACCGGGGCGACGGACCTAGCCACCAACCTGGTGTCGCAGGGCCTGCGTACAGTCGTGGTCTTCGGGCACCAGGGCGCAACCGCTGATATCCGGGACGCCGACGCTGTGGTCGTGGCCCTGAAATCCCGCACGGCACCGGTGGATGAGGCCGTGGGCAGCAGCCTGCAGGCCTTGGACTTCCTGGGAGCCCTGGGCGTCGAGAAAATCTACGTGAAGTACTGCTCGACGTTCGATTCGACCGCGAAGGGGAACATCGGTCCCATCATCGATGCGGTTCTTGACCAGTTGGACCAGGACACGACCATAGTGGTCCCCGCCTTTCCTGCCGCGGGGCGTACCGTCCGGGACGGCCGCCTGTTTGTCGGAGACGTGCCCCTGCACGAGAGTTCCATGCGGCATCATCCGCTCACGCCGATGCTCGAATCCCGCGTCGAGCTGCTTCTGCAGCCCCAAACAGCCAACTCGGTGGCGCACGTTCCGCTGGATACTGTGCGGGAAGGAGCCGGTGCTTTGGCCCGGGCTATAGCGGACTCCCGCCTCCAGCACCGCAGCAAGCCGGCCACCCTGGTCGTCATCGATGCGGTGGACGACGCCGACCTCCGGACCATCGCTTCGGCGTCGGCCGACCTGAAAGTCATCACCGGCGGCTCGGGGCTGGCACTCGGACTCGTCCACCCCAATTCGGGGCAGGATCCCGACGTTGCACGCGCACTCCCCCCGGTTAAAGGGTTCCGCGCTGTTCTGAGCGGCAGCGCCTCGGCGGCCACACGCGCGCAAGTCAACCACGGGCGATCGAGCCTGCCCTCAGTGAAGCTCAACCTGACGGACCTGAGGGAGCGGTTCGAGCAGACAACCAGTGACATCGCCGCCTGGGCGAAGAGCCAGTGGGAGGACGATCCGCTCCGGCCCGTCCTCGTCTACTCCGTGGACTCCCTGGAAGACCTTCACCCCGCAGACCCCGCCTCAACCGAACGCCCGGCCAACGAAGTAGTGGAAGAGGCGCTGGCGGACATCGCGCGCAGACTCGTCGGCCAAGGGGCACGCCAGTTCATCATTGCCGGCGGGGAAACCTCGGGCAGAATCGTCAGCGCACTTCAAGTCCCCAGCCTGACCATCGGTCCAGCCATCGCAGCAGGAGTGGCCTGGGGTGCCGGCACGACCCCCGACGGAACCGACCTCCGGCTCGCGTTGAAATCGGGCAACTTCGCCGGTGTAGACATGTTCACGTCTGCCTGGGAGAACCTGTCATGAGCACCGCGCAGGCGGACCTTGCTGGTCACCCTCTTTGCCAGGACCTCGTACAGGCCGGCGCAACGCTGGCCGGGCTGGGGCTCAGCCCGGGCTCCAGCGGCAACATCAGTGTGCGCATCGGTGACACAGTGCTGATGTCGCCTACCGGATCGGATCTCGCGTCACTCGATGCCGGAAACCTGGCGCTCCTGAGCCTTGACGGCGACGTGCTCGGCGGCCCGAAGGCGTCCAAGGAGTTTCCCCTACACCAGGCGATGTACGCCCGGTACCCGGACATGACCGCCGTCGTCCATCTCCACTCCCCCAATGCCGCCGCGCTCTCCTGCACCCAGCCGTGGGCGCCGCACAGCGCCCTTCCTCCCATCACTCCGTATTTGGTGATGCGGGTCGGACAGGTTCCCCTCATCCCGTATGCAGCACCCGGCAACAGCTCCCAGGGCGCCTATATCAACAGTCTCGACTTTGACTTCAGCGCGGTGCTGCTTCAAAATCACGGACCTCTTACATCAGGTGCATCGGTCCAGCAGGCTGTGGACGCAATCATCGAAATCGAGGAAGCCGCCAAACTTGTACTCCTGCTGCAGGAACGGCCTGCGAGGCTGCTCGACGACGCCGAGATAGCTGAGCTGACCCGTACCTACGGAACGACGTGGAAGACCAGCGGCCCCTAAGCGGGACGCATTGCACCGCCCCCCTGCCGCTCGGTTAGGCTGGCAGCGGAGATCAACGAACCGGCAGCCCAGTCATCGGAACGGCCTGCCCCGAGCCGACGGAGCTGTTGGAAACCTATGACCCGGAAAATCAGCGTCAGCCTGCCGGACGCCGCCCTTCGCCAGTACCTGGCACCGCACCCGGACGTCTCGGTGCTCGAGTGGGACTTCGAAGACGATGCTCCGCAGTCCAAGATCGACATCGTTGTCCCGCCCCTACATGGGCGGAGCAACGGTGTTGCGCAGGCTTGAGGACGTGGAGACGTCGCTGGTGCAGAGCCAGTCGATCGGGTACGACGGCGTGACGGAGTTCCTGCCCCCCGGCCGGGTTTTCGCCAATGCCGCCGGCGTGCACGAGACGTCCACCGCCGAGCTTGCCCTGGCCATGATCCTGGCCAGCCAGCGGGAGCTGCCGAGGCTCTTCAGCAACCAGCAGGAGGGTCTTTGGGAGGCCAAGCTGACCGCGAGCCTGGCGGACTGCCGCGTCCTGATGGTGGGATACGGCGGCGTGGGCAAGGCCATCGAGCAGCGGCTCCTTCCGTTCGAAACCAGCGTTACGCGTGTAGCCAGCCGGGCGCGGGCGGACGGGGACGGGCCTGTCCACGGCATTGCCGAGCTGCCCGGGCTCCTGCCGGACCACGACATTGTGGTGGTGGCAGTTCCGTACAGCGACTCCACGCGGCACCTGATCGATGACGCCTTCCTTTCCGCCATGCCCGACGGTGCGCTGCTGGTCAACGTGGCCCGGGGTGCCGTGGCGGACACCGAGGCCGTGGTCCGCCATACGGCTGGGGGCCGGATCCGGGCCGCGCTCGACGTTACGGACCCGGAGCCGCTGCCCGCCGGCCACCCGCTCTGGTCGGCGCCCGGCGTCATCATCACCCCGCATGTGGGCGGGGCGAGTGCGGCGATGCGCCCCCGCATGGGCCGGCTCCTGCAGCGCCAGATTGAGCTCATGCTGGCCGGGGAACCGCCCGCGAACGTGGTGCTGGGCGGCTGAGCCGCCGCCCGTCCGCGGCGGCTCTCAAGCGCCGCCGTGCGCGGCGTTGGCCGCGCCCCTGTGCGCGGCGTCGTCCGCGGCTCTTACTGGGACAGGGTGTCCAGGGCTGCGAGGAGGCGCCGGACCGAACCGCCGAGGTTCCACTCGGTGCCAAGCCGCTCCAGCTCGGCGCGTGAATCACCGGTCACAGGGTGCAGCTGCGCGCTGGCCTCCTCAAGGGTGGGCAGCTCAAGGTCGCGGACGATTCGCACGACCGTGGGCGCCGCCGAAAGGTATTGCGCCGCTGCGGTGAGCTTGGACCGCACTGACGCGGACAACCCGCTTCCCTTATCCGCTGCCGCCGCCAGCAGACCCTCGAGCGTGCCGTATTCCCCCAGCAACGACGCGGCGGTCTTCTCGCCGATCCCGGCCACCCCCGGCAGCCCGTCCGAGGCGTCGCCGCGGAGGGTCGCATAATCAGCGTACTGCTCGGGCAGCACGCGATACTTGCCCACAACCACGACGTCCGTCACGGTTTCGAGATTCTTCATGCCGCGCGCGGTATAGATCACCCGCACCTGGCGGGCGTCGTCGACCACCTGGAAGAGGTCCCGGTCACCCGTGACCACGTCGACCGGAAGCTCCGCTTGGCTGGCGTAGGTGCCCACGACGTCGTCCGCCTCATGGTCCGGGGCCCCCACGATGGCAATGCCGGCGAGGCCGAGCACCCTGCGGATCATGGGAATCTGCGCCTCGAGCGCGTCGGGCACCACCTCCACGTCGGGGGCACCTGCCACCACTTCCGCGACCCGGTGGGACTTGTAGGTGGGCAGCAGGTCTACCCGCCACTGCGGACGCCAGTCGTCGTCCCAGCACGCCACGAGGTGCGTCGCTCCATAGTCGGTTGTCAGCCTCGCGATCATGTCCAGCAGACCCCGGACCGCGTTCACCGGGGTGCCATCAGCGCGGCGGATCGTGTCGGGAACGCCATAGAACGCGCGGAAGTACAACGAGGCGGTGTCGAGCAGCATCAGTCGGTGTGTCATGACTGATCCTGACACGGATGTGCCCGCGAAGCACCGGCCGGAACCCGGACTCGGCCGCAGTTACTCCTCGAAATGCGCCTTGACCTCGGCCCTGCCCGAAATTGAGGCGACAACCGAGGCGGCCACCTCCCGGAGCTTGGTGTTCCGGGAGTTCGAGGCGCTCCTGAGCAGTTCGAAGGCCTCCTCGGGAGCGCAACGGTTCTGGGCCATCACCACCCCGACAGCCATGTCAATGACAGCCCGGGACTCCATGGCGGCGGCCAGGTCGTCACGGGCATCGCGAAGACGGGCGATCCGCAGTGCCAGCCGCAAGGACTTGGACGCCTGGTCCGCGAAGTTCTCAGCCAGGGTGACGTCCGCCGCGGTGAAGGAAGCAGGACCGGAGGCGTAGAGGTTCAGCGCCGCCCGGGTCTGGTCCTCGAGCCACACCGGAACACCCAGGATGGAAAGATAACCCTGGCTTGCCGCCGAAAGAGAAAGCTCCGGCCATCTCTCCTCGCGCCGCACGTCCGGGACGTATACGGTCGCCAGGTCCCGCATCGCAGCAAGGCACGGCCCGTCCCCCGCCCTGTTCTGGATCTCGTCCATCGCGAACGCTTCAGGGCTGCTCGCCGCCCTCGTGGCCTGTTTCCGATGCCGCATGATGGTTATCCCGCAAATCACGGGCCGGCCGGTCCGGGAGAGCTCGTGGGAGGTGTAGCGGGCCAAATCGCGGAGGAATTCCTCCACATCGGCGCTGTCCAGGACCAGATCCTGGAGCTCCCCGGCTACCTCGCCACGAAGCCCCTGCTCATCAAAATCCATGCCGCCTCCTCTCGGACTCAAGGCTGACCGTTCCAATCTAGCCCTAAAGGGTCTCCGTGACCGGCCCGGGACGGCAATGTGAAGGTCAGTGCTGCCCAACGCGTGGGACGTCGGATCCGCCTTGGCTTTGGCGGCAGCAGGATTTCGGGCCGTCGGCACCACCAGCTTTGGCATTGCGGCAAGTGCCGGCATGCCCGACGGCGGCCGGTCCAGCAAGGCGCTAACGGCCGCGTTGGTCGCGCAGGTGCGCCGACTGCCGGTCCACGTGACGGCGGACATAGAGGACGGCTACTCCGAGGACCCCGATGAGGTGGCGGACTATGTAGCCCAGCTGGCGGCCCTGGGCGTGGCCGGGGTCAACCTGGAGGACAGCACGGCCGGCAACCTTGTCGATCCAGCGTCCTTTGCCGCGAAAGTTACCGCCGCCAAGCGACGCAGCCCGGCGATGTTCATCAACGCCCGCGTTGACAACATCTGGTTCGGCGAACAGGCCACCGTGGCTGCCGTCTTGCGCAGGGCCAACGCCTACGCCGACGCCGGGGCGGACGGGATCTTTGTCCCCGGCCTCAAGGCACCGGAGGACATCCAGACCATCACCGCCGGTATCGGGTTGCCGGTCAACGTGCTGGCACATCCCTCGCTGACTGTGGCCGAGCTGGGTGAGCTGGGGGTCAGGCGGGTGAGTTCCGGCTCCCTGCCGTACCGCGCAGCGGTTGACGCGGCAACCAGGTGCCGGTTGCCACTCCGTACTGGGAGATGCAGTCCCGTCTCGTGTCATTCAGCCAGCGCACCACCGGCTGACCGGCAGCCGGGGTTCAACCGCCTGCGTAACTGCGCGTCCGCTGGCGTGAGGCAGGCGCCGGCAGCCACGCGGTCACGAACCCGCCGCGTGCGCCGTCGTTGCGGTCTTCCCCCAGGAGCTCGTCCGTTGCGTCGAGCGAGATGGCCCGGCCGTAGCGGGCCGACAGCCCCGCCACTGAATGTTCCGCACAGTTCCAGCCTGCCGATTCGAGCAACCGGGCCGGGTCCGGCGGATCCGCCCGGGCCAGCAGCTCCTCCATCGGCAGGCCGGTCTGCGCGCTGAAGTCCCGCAGCTTCGCCTGCACCTCAACTAAGTCCGGTGTTGCAGGCACCACTGGAATTCGCCCGCCTCGAATCCCTAGGGTTCCGAGCCGCCAAGAAATGTTGGGGGTTGCAGCAGTCCCTGAAGCCAGGCCGTAAAAGTCATTACAGGATTGCCTGAATACATCCATAGATGTACTTTGAGGTTATGGAAACCCTCACTCAGGCGCCCGTGCTGGCCCGCTTTGGCTACGCCGTCTCGGATGCGACCCGCGCCAGGATCCTCCTGACGCTCTCGGACGCCCCTGCCTATCCCTCTGATCTTGCCGATGCCCTGGGGGTGTCCCGGCAGAGCATGTCCAACCACCTGACCTGCCTGCGCGGGTGTGGCCTGGTTGTCGCTGTCCCTGATGGACGGAGGACCCGGTACGAACTGGCAGATGCCCGGCTGGGCCACGCGATCAAGGACCTGCTCGGCGTTGTCCTGGCCGTGGATCCCTCCTGCTGCGCTCCGGACGGGACGTGCTTCGCATGACGGCCGCGCTGCAGACCCCGATCCAGCAACGGAGGGCCGTCCTGTCCCGCAGGATCCGTTTGTTCGCCGCCGGGACCATCACCTACAACGTCATCGAAGCCGTGGTGGCGCTCTGGGCCGGCGGGGTCGCCGATTCCTCAGCCCTGATCGGGTTCGGTCTGGACTCGGTGATCGAAGTATCGTCGGCCGTGGCCCTGTCCTGGCAGTTCTCCGCAAAGGATCCCGAACGCCGCGAACACTTGACCCTGCGGATCATCGCCCTCTCCTTCTTCGCCCTCGCGACGTTCGTGACCGTGGACGCCGTACGGTCCCTCGCCGGTGGAGGCGAGGCTCAGCATTCGACGCCCGGCATCATCATCGCGGCCTTGAGCCTGGCTATCATGCCTGTCCTGTCGTGGGCGCAGCGCCGCGCGGGCCGGGAGCTGGGATCCCGTACTGCCGTCGCTGATTCCAAACAGACGCTGTTATGCACCTACCTCTCCGCAGTCCTGCTGGTTGGCCTGGTCCTGAACAGCACCCTTGGTTGGTGGTGGGCCGACGCCGGAGCAGCCCTGGTGATCGCCGCGATTGCGATCCGCGAAGGGGTCAACGCCTGGAAGGGTGACGTGTGCTGCACCGTTCCCGGCGCCGACACTGGCCACGACGAAGGCGACGACTGCTGCGCCCCGGCTGGGCCGGACGGCCATGAGGACCAGGAGATCACAGCCCTCGCCCCCGGCGAAGGTTCCACTGTGGCTGCAACCAAGGCCCCGACCTGCTGCGACGATTGCAGCTCAACCACCGCGTCGGAGCCAGGCCCCCGCAGCCTGGGTCTTACCGTGAAGCGCCGGGACGATTAAGCGATGTACTACGAGCTCCGCACCATACCTGGCTGTCCAAACAGTCTGCCCGCACTCGAGCTCTTTCGGGCAGCGCTGAGGGACGAAAAGATTGATCCTGACCTCGCGAAGATCATGGAGATAACGTCAGAGGCCGACGTGGCCGCCCTGAACTTCCAGGGGTCCCCATCGTTCATAGCCGCCGGCCAGGACCTCTTTCCCTCCGTGGCGGGGCCCGGGATCAGCTGCCGGGTTTATCAAACCGATCAAGGTCTTTCGGGTCTGCCGTCCGTTGAGTCGCTGCGCGCTGCTTTGCGTGGCCTGGCCGGATTCGACCTGACGGGGGTCGAGGCTTGAGCGGGCACGACCACAGTCATGGCGCCTCTGACGTCGGCGGCCACAGAGGCAAGCTGGTCATCGTCTTCGGGATCACCTTCTCTGTGATCATCGCCGTTACAGGCTGGGTCCAGGCAGACGCCGTCGTATCCCTGCTGATCGGTGCGCTGATCATTCCCCGCACCCTGAAACTGCTGCGCGAAACGACCGATGTGCTGATGGAAAGCGTGCCCCGCGGACTTGACCTGGCAAAGGTCCGCGAACACATCCTGGCCCTGCCGCATGTCATCGACGTCCACGACCTGCATGCCTCCCTGGTGGGCTCGGGGATCCCGGTCCTCTCCGCCCACGTCACCGTCCAGGACAAGTGCATGCGTGACGGTCACTCCGCGACCATCCTGGGGGACCTCCAGCGCTGCGTCGCCGAACACTTTGACGTCAGCTTCGAACACTCCACCTTCCAGGTTGAACCAGCCGCCCACCGCGATCAGGAAAGCATCCCCCACTAATGTCACCAGCAGCACCGGCCACCAAAGCCACTGACCCCGCACGCAAGGTCCGCATCGTCCTTTGGATCCTGCTCGCCGCCGTCGTTGGCGTCGGCCTGATCTGGTACGCGGTGTTCACCGCCACCAAACCCGAACCGGCAGCCCTGAAACCGGTCGCGGAAGCGCAGCTGGTCAGGGACGACAGCCACCGTGTCACCAGCCCCGCCACCGAAAAAGCACAGCTGGTGGAGTTCCTGGACTTTGAATGTGAATCTTGCCGTGCCGCCGATCCGCTGGTGCAGGAACTCAAGCAGGAGTACGGGGACCGGATCACGTTCGTGCACCGCTACTTTCCCCTCCCGTCGCACAAGAACTCCGGCCAGGCCGCCCTCGCGGTGGAAGCCGCGGCGCAGCAGGGCAAATACGAGGAAATGGTCGCGAAGATGTTCGAAACCCAGCCGCAGTGGGGCGAAAAGCAGGAGTTCCAGAACGCCCTGTTCAGGACGTTCGCCGAAGGACTTGGCCTGGACATGGAAAAGTACGACGCCGCCGTGGCTGCCGAAGAAACCAGGGAACGGATCCGCAAGGACTTCGCGGACGGAAAAGCCCTCGGGGTCACCGGAACTCCCTCATTCTTCCTTGACGGGCAAAAACTCACGCTCAACAGCGAAGAACAGTTCCGACAGCTGCTCGACGACGCGGCCAAGTGACCACCCAGCGGGGGCAAAGGAGTAACCGACCCGACTGGAAACTCAGGCAGCTCCGTTCAGGCTGAGTTGGTGCGCGTGGAAGTCGAAGTGCTTGGTGGGATAGGCGTAGACGTCGTTGAGTGTCATGGTGGGTGCGAAGAACGGGTCCCACCGGTCCGGGAACGGCATCGACCTGGATAGGGATGTCATGCTTTCGCGCTTCAGGGTGCGGGTGATGGCGTTGATGGTTTTGTCGAGTTTCCGGGCCATCCGCCGCTTGTTGAAGTACACCGCTGCGCTGCGGGAGCCCCAGTAATTTATGACGTCGAAGGGGCGGGTGCCCGCGTTCAGGAGTGCGGCGAAGGCCTTTCCAACAGGTGCGGGGAGCCTGCTGATGAGGTGGACCAGCGGCAGCAGCGAACGGACCACCATGTAGCCGAAAACCATGTGGAAGAGCAGTTCTTCATTGGTCCACTTCGTACCGTTGCTCTTACTGCCAAGGTCCGCGGCAGTAGCGCCCGCCAGCCACCTCTCAAGGTCCGCCCGGGCCCGGCCGTATCCGGCCATGATCTCGTCCTCTGTCGGTTCCACGTTCCCCCTCCCCACCGCTGGCTGGTTGTTTAGATGCTGGGTGAGCGGTGTTCGATCAGGAGGGTGTCGCGCCACTGCCCGTTCAATGGGCCGTATGTCATCCGGGCGATGCGCCGCCGGCGGCCGACGATGGTGAAGCCAGTGGTCAGGTGGAGTTTGAGGCTGGCTTCGTTCTCTGGGAAGACACTGGCCTGGATGGTCCAGATGCCATCGTTCTCGGTGGAGTCAATGAGGGCTTGGAGGAGGGCTTTGCCGATGCCCAACCCGCGGGCAGTGGAGGCAACGTACACGGAGTGTTCTACCACTCCGGCGTACACCGGCCGGGCCGATACGGGCGAGACCGCCGCCCAACCCACGACCGTCCCGTCGCCGGAAGCCGCAACGTGCCGGTGCCCGGGCAGCCTGGACTGGTCAAAGTGTTCCCAGTCCGGGGCAAAGGATTCAAACGTCGCGTGGCCGGTGTCGATGCCCTCCTGATAAATGCTCCGGACCTGTTGCCAGTCCGCCGGTTCCATGGCCCGGATGGTCAGGGTGGAGGTCACAGGTTCGCCAGAAGGTCCGCGGCGCGGTCCAGTCCGCCGGGGGCAAGGGAGAAGTAGGCCCAGGTGCCGCGCTTCTCGCGGCGCAGCAGCCCGGCTTCGACCAGGATCTTCAGGTGGTGGGACACCGTGGGCTGGCCGAGGTCCAAAGGCTCGGTGAGGTCGCACACGCAGGTCGACCCGGACGGTGCGGCCTTGATGATGGAGAGCAGCCGGAGCCGGTTCGGGTCAGCCAGCGCCTTGAAGACTATGGCCTGCTGCTTCGCTGCCTCAGCGCTCATGGCAGGCCCTCCTGCCGGCGGGCAGCAGGCTTTGTCCGTGTCTGGCTCGAGAACTGGCAGCAAATTCATCTACCCATTATGCGCCGATATTGACGCTCATCAATGAGTGGGGTGGTAGTCGGGTATTCCAGTGAGGTCGACTAGGAGGTGCTCTTTGCGGTGTCGTGTGGGAGTACGACGTCGACGGCGGCGCGGTGCGCCCTGGGGAACAGGAGGAACAGTAGACCCAGGCCCGCTGCCGCGCCGATGATCTGGGCGATGATGAACGCGGGGACGGAGGCAGGTGCGATGCCGGCGAAGGTGTCGCTGAAGATCCGGCCGACTGTCACGGCGGGGTTGGCGAAGGACGTCGAGGACGTGAACCAGTAGGCGGCACCGATGTATGCACCGACGGCCGGGGCTGCAAGGACGCCCCGCTGGGTGGCGGCCAGGGCGAAGATCAGCAGAATGAGCCCGGCTGTGGCAACGACTTCGCCCAGCAAATGACCTCCCGTAGCGCGGTCCTTGCCCGAGATCGAGGTTCCCACCTCGAACATGGCGTTCGCGACCACGCTGCCGCTGATCGCGCCGAGGGTCTGTGCGGTCACGTACGTGCCCAGCTCCGGCAGGTACAGGCCGGTGCCGCTGCGCCGTCCCAGGACCCAGTCCGCGAGCGAGACGACAGGGTTGAAGTGTGCGCCGCTGACCGGCCCGAACACGAGGATCAGGACGGTCAGGCCCAACACCGTCGCGGTGCTGTTCTGCAGCAGCTGCAGGCCGACATCGTTTGGGGACAGCCGCTGGGCCATGATCCCCGAGCCCACGACGATCATCACGAGCAGGCTGGTGCCAAGAAGTTCAGCGATGGCACGGCGCCACAACGGCGGCTGTTTTGTAGTCATGGCACCAAGCTTGACGCAGAAAATTAGCTCAGTCAAAATTGAGTCAATGAGAACTGAACCAGTAGACGCGTTCCAGTCGCGGGTCGCCAAGCATGCGGCCCTCGCCGATCCGGCGCGGCTGCGCATTGTTGACCTGCTGACCCTCGGGGACTTCTCGCCCACGGAACTCCAGGCCGAGCTGGGAATGCCCTCGAACCTGCTGTCCCACCACCTGCGCGCGCTGGAGGACGCGGGGCTGCTGACCCGCCACCGCTCCGAGGCCGACAAGCGCCGCAGTTACATCCGCCTGGCCGCAGGTGCACTGGAAGGCCTGGCGCCAGGGTCCGAACACGGCGCGCGGCGCGTTCTGTTTGTCTGCACCCGGAACAGCGCCCGTTCCCAGATTGCCGCCGCCCTCTGGCGCCAGGTCAGTGAAATACCGTCAACGTCCGCAGGAACCCACCCGGCGGACCGCATCTCCCAGGGAGCCATCGATGTGGCACGCCGCCACGGCGTGGACCTCCCGGAGGTTCCGCCGCGGAGGCTAGGTGAGGTGGCCGGCGGCGACTTCATCGTCACCGTCTGCGACAACGCCCATGAGGAACTCACCAGCCTCAACGGTATCCATTGGTCCGTGCCGGATCCGCTCCGGACCAACACCGAGGAGGCCTTCGAGAACGCTTTCGCCGACATCTCCAGCCGCATCAGCGACCTCGCTCCCCGGGTGCACGCCGCCTAGACCCGCTTGGGCGCAAGATGGAGCACCGCAATAACCCTGTGCACCCCAGTCCCTATATTGACAATCATCAATCAACCGTCCGATACTCCATACATCGACCATCATCAATATTGAGGGATGGTGGATGTGTGGGTGCGACGGGCAACTAAAAGACCGATTCACCCCCACTACTGATTCCAGGAGAAAACAGTGAGCACCGAAACCGCCAAGAAGCCCTCCGTTCTGTTCGTCTGCGTCCACAACGCCGGACGTTCCCAGATGGCCGCCGCGTTCCTCACCACTTTGGGCAAGGGCGAGATTGAGGTCCGCTCAGCCGGGTCCCACCCCGCCGACAAGATCAACCCTGCCGCCGTTGAGGCGATGGCCGAAGTCGGCATCGACATGTCCGCCGAAGTTCCGAAGGTCCTCACTACCGAGGCCGTGAAGGAATCCGACGTGGTGATCACCATGGGCTGCGGCGACGAGTGCCCCTACTTCCCGGGCAAGCGTTACGAGGACTGGGTCCTGGAGGACCCGGCCGGCAAGGGCGTCGACTCCGTCCGCCCGATCCGCGACGAGATCAAGACCCGCATCGAGGGCCTGATCGACTCCCTCATCCCCGCCGCCAAGTAGCCAGCCCAGGACATCAGGAGAGACACCCGTGAGCAGCAACAACGCCACCCCCGCGGCCGCCACCACCGAGCAGCTGATCATCATCGGCTCCGGCCCGGCCGGCTACACCGCCGCCATCTACGCCGCCCGCGCAGGCCTCGCCCCGCTGGTGCTGGCCGGTTCCGTCACCGCAGGCGGTGCCTTGATGAACACCACCGAGGTGGAGAACTTTCCCGGCTTCCCCGGTGGCGTCCAGGGCCCGGAACTGATGGACGGGCTGCAGGAGCAGGCCGAGAAGTTCGGCGCCAAGGTCGTGTTCGACGACGTCACAGAAGTCCAGCTGAAAGGCCACCTGAAGACGGTCGTTACCGGCGGCGGCGAGACCCACCAGGCCCCGGCGGTCATCCTTGCCACCGGCTCCGCCTACAAGGAACTCGGCCTGCCGGAGGAGAAGAAGTTTTCCGGCCACGGCGTCTCCTGGTGTGCCACCTGCGACGGGTTCTTCTTCCGCGAGCAGGACATCATCGTCGTCGGGGGCGGTGACTCCGCCATGGAGGAAGCCACCTTCCTGACCCGGTTCGGAAAGACCGTCACCGTCGTCGTGCGCAAGGACGAACTGCGCGCCTCCCGCATCATGGCGCAGCGGGCCAAGGACAACCCCAAGATCAGCTTCGCGTGGAACTCCGCCGTCACCGCCATCCACGGCGACGGCAAGGTCACCGGCGTCACCCTGACCGACACTGTCACCGGGGAAACCCGGCACCAGGCCGCGACCGGCATCTTCGTGGCGATCGGCCACGTGCCGCGCACCGAGCTGCTGACCGGGCAGGTGGACCTGGACGAGGACGGCTACATCAAGGTGGACTCACCCACCACCGTCACCAACCTCTCCGGCGTCTTCGCCTGCGGCGACGCCGTGGACCACCGCTACCGCCAGGCCATCACCGCCGCCGGCACCGGCTGCGCTGCGGCCCTGGACGCCGAACGCTACCTGGCTGCGTTAGAGGATGCGGACAGCATCGCCACCGCCTTGGTGGAAGAACCCACGCACGCATAACCCGAGCTTGGGAGGAGGTGAGCGCAATGACGACAGGATGCTGCGGCGACAACGACTGCTGCGACGACGAGGACTGCTGCTAGCCTCCGCCGCCTGCCGGACCCCAAGGGGACCGGCAGGCGCCCACTCACTAACAACCTGGAGAGAGAAGAGGACAGCATGGAATCAGCGAAAAGCCTTCCTGTTGCAGTGATCGGTGCCGGCCCCGTGGGCCTGGCGGCCGCGGCCCACCTGCTCGAACGCGGACTTGAACCGCTGGTCTTCGAAGCGGGCCCTGCGGCCGCAGCAGCCATCGAGCAGTGGCGTCACATCCGGCTGTTCTCACCCTGGCGCTTCAACCTTGACGCCGCCGCCGTCCGCCTCCTCGAAGCCACCGGCTGGCAATCACCCCGGCCCACCGCACTCCCGTACGGCGGGGAGCTGATTGATAACTACCTCGCGCCCCTGGCCTCGCTCCCGCAGATAGCACAGCGACTCCAGACCGGAGCCCGCGTCGTGGCCGTCACCCGTCAGGGCATGGACAAAACCCACATCAAAGACCGCGGCACCGCACCCTTCACCGTCAGGGTCAAGCACGCCGACGGTGAAACCCGCGACCACATCGTCGCCGCAGTCATTGATGCCTCCGGCACCTGGTCCAACCGCAACCCGCTGGGCACCTCCGGCCTGCCCGCGCTTGGGGAAGACGCGGCAGCGGGCCGGATCTCCGCGCCGCTGCCGGACGTCACCGGACGCGACCGGGCAACCTTCGCCGGTCGCCGCGTCCTGGTGGTCGGCGCCGGCCACTCAGCGGCCAGCACCCTCATCAACCTTGCCGAACTCGCCAAGGAAGAGCCGAACACCCGGATCCTGTGGGCGGTCCGTGGCCCGTCTGCCGAGAAGGTCTACGGCGGCGGCGACGCGGACGGGCTCCCCGCGCGCGGCCAGCTCGGCTCCCGGGTCAGGCGGCTGGTCGACGCAGGCAAAATCGAACTGCACACCAGCTTCGGCATCAGCGCCCTCAAGAACCTCGACTCCCATCTGAGCGTCAAAGCCGTCGACGGCCGGACTCTCGAGGCTGACGTCATCGTCCCCTGCACCGGCTTCCGCCCGGACCTGGAGATACTGCGCGAACTCCGGCTCAACCTCGACCCCGCCGTCGAAGCACCCATGGAACTGGGCCCCCTGATCGATCCGGAGTTCCACTCCTGCGGCACCGTCCCGCCCCACGGTGCTCAGCTCCTGGCCCACCCGGACAAAGACTTCTACATCGTGGGCATGAAATCCTACGGCCGCGCACCTACGTTCCTGCTGGCCACCGGCTACGAACAGGTCCGCTCCGTCGTCGCCGCCCTGGCCGGGGACCGCGAAGCCGCGGACACCGTGCAGCTTGAGCTCCCCGAAACCGGCGTCTGCTCCACCGACGCCGGCACCAGCTGCGACGTCCCCGAACCCGTGCTGGTCGGCTTCCCAACAGGCCTGGCGCACGGCCGCTCCGGCATCAACTAACCCCGAAACCGTGGAACGCTACGTCTTTGGGTCCTACACCGCCCTCGCACGGACAGCCAAGATCACCAGCCCACCGCATCTGCCAGCCCACCTCCACGCACTTTTGGAAAGCCTTTCCGGCCGGGCCCCGCTGGCCCTGCCCGTGCCTATATCAAAGGCCCAGGAACGGCTTACCAGGACTCAGGCGGTGTTTATTGACGGATTATTTTCGCCGCCCTCGAGAGGCCAGATTTGGAGATCTTTCTAGTGCTCTCAGGTGAATGGCATATGTTGGACAGCCATCCACCCGAAGAGGGTCTCGAAGCGCGACTGTCACGGTATCCATAGCGTTTCAAGACTCAGGGACATACCTTTCGACTGAGGAAGAGCGCTGTATCGCTCTGCCTTATGCTGGCTGGATGGCTCGCACGGCAAGAGAACGCATTGATAGTGATCCAATTTCGTCCCGCGTTTACAGCTCGCTTATGGACAAGGTATTTGAGCTGGACGGGTGTGAGCTGCAGGAGAACGCGTCGTCATTCCACATTGCTCACGGACGAGCGTTTCTCGGTGTCCATCCCCGCCGTGGCGGGATCCTGATCAACATTGTTCTGACCAGGGAACTCGAATCGGCACGGATTCACCGCGCTGAGCGTGTGTCGGCCAACCGTTGGCACAACGAAGTGATCCTGAAGAACCCCGCAGAGATCGACGCCGAACTGCTCACCTGGATCCGTGAAGGATACGCCCACACCGCCTGAGGTTCCTGGCGGGTTCGGCCGACCTCGGCGCCCCTCGTCCTGGTGTTCCTGACGCCTAATCCGTGACGGCGTTTCAGGGACGCGGCCGCAAACTATCCGGCCGGCACAGCTCTGGCCTCCCGCCTGCAGCAGTGCCAGTATGTTGCGAGTCAGAGGCAATAAAGGCGGCCAGGCTCCGGAGGGAAGGGACGCACGGTCATGACCTACATCTACACCTTGGCCGATGTGGGGCCAGGCGACGTCGGCATCGCCGGGGGCAAGGCAGTCGGCCTGGCCGGCGTCGTTCAGGCCGGGCTGCCCGTTCCCCCGGGCTTTGTACTGGGCACCGAAGCCTATGCGGAGTTTGTGGACGCCAATCACCTCGGGGCCGGCATCCGCGAACTGGCGGCACTCCCGGCCCAGGCCTCTCCCCAGGACTACGACGACGCCTCGGAGCGGATCCGCGCTTTGTTCGCCGGGGGCATCATGCCGGCCGCGGTTGCGTCCGAACTCGGTGCCGCCTACGGGCAGCTCGGCAGCGGTGACACGGCGGTGGCGGTGCGTTCGTCCGCCACCGCGGAGGACCTCGCCTCGGCCAGCTTCGCCGGGCAACAGGAAACGTACCTGAACGTCCGCGGGACGGAGGCTTTGGCCGCGGCCGTGACCGATTGCTGGGCTTCCCTGTGGACGGCCCGTGCCATGGCCTACCGTGCTCGCGAAGGCATCGGCCCGGATGACGTGCGCCTCGCGGTTGTGATCCAGCGGATGGTCCAGGCCGAGGCCGCCGGGGTGATGTTCACTGCCAATCCGGCGAACGGGCATCGGGACCAGATCGTGATCAGCGCGGCGTGGGGCCTGGGCGAGTCCGTGGTGGGCGGAACCGTGAGCACGGATGACCTCGTCGTCGAGGGGGCGTCCGGCCGGGTCCTGTCGCGCCGGACCGCGGACAAGGAGGTCATGACGGTCTACGCGGAGCGCGGCACCCGGGAGCAGCCGGTGCCGCCGGCGCGGCGGCATCAGCCCGTACTGGATGACCCGGCTGCCGCCGAGCTTGCCAGCTACGGGAAGCGGATCGCTGATCATTTCGGGGCTCCGCAGGACATCGAATGGGCACGGGACGCTGGCCGGTTCTTCATCCTGCAATCCCGGCCCATCACGGCGCTTCCCGAACCTGCGGCCGACACCCCGGACACCTGGCCCGTGCCCTATCCGAACGGGCTCTACTTCCGGGCCAGTATTGTGGAACAGCTGCCCGACCCGCTCTCACCGCTGTTTGCCGACCTGATCGACGGCTCGGTAAACCGGTCGCTGCGAGCCTTGATGGCCGAGGCCGTCGGCAAGAACATCATCCGCGAAGACGACGTCGGACTGCCCACCGTCAACGGCTACGCCTATTACTACTACCGCACCTCCGGAATGTGGCGCATGATGGCCAAGTCGCCGACTGCCATGATGGCGCTGGCCCGCGGCAAGGCCAACATGGGAGTGGCCGGCTGGCGCGAGTATTCGCACCCCCGCTACGAACGGGTGATCAAGGACTGGCAGGCGAAACCCGTCCCGGAGCTGCCCGGTGAGGACTTGCTGGAAGGAGTCCAGGCGCTGCTGGACGCCGGCACCGTGTATTACACCGCCGTGCAGTCGATCATTCCGCTCGCGGCCACCAGCGAAATCACATTCCGGGCGTTCTACGACAAGCTCGTCCGGCGGGACGGGGATCCCCCCGCGCAGACGTTCCTCCTCGGCTACGACAGCGCCCCCATCCGGGCCGAGAAGTCGCTCTATGACCTGGCTGGCTGGGCCCGCAGCGATCCCGGCCTGTCATCGGCGCTATTGAATACGCCGACGGCGGCGCTCACCGAATGCCAGCGCACCGGCTCCCCGCCCCCGGGTGTGGACACCGTCCTTTGGCAGGAGTGGCGTTTCGCCTTCCAGGAGCATCTGGACCTCTTCGGCCACGCGGTCTACAACCTCGATTTCGCCGTCCCAGTGCCGGCCGACGATCCGTCCGCCCTGCTGGAGACGGTGAAGTTCTACTTGCGGGGGCAGGGCACGGACCCGCACGAGCGGCAGCGGCTCTCCTCCGAACGCCGGGAAGACCTGACCATTCAGATGACTTCCCGGCTCGGTCCGCGCCGCCGCGCCGCGTTCCTCCGTTTGCTCCGGTGGGCGCAGAGCACCGCGCCCATCCGCGAAGATGCGCTGGCCGACGTCGGACTCGCCTGGCCGCTGCTGCGGCGGATGCTGCTCGAACTCGGACACCGGCTGGTTGGCTCGGGAGTTCTCGCCGATCCCGCCGACGTGTTCTGGCTGCGCTTCCAGGAGCTGCGGAGCGCCGTCGAGTTCGGCCTCGCCTCTCCGGGCGCTCCGTCAGCCGTGGCCATCGCGGGTGCGGACCGCCCCGTGCGCGCCGCCACCGTGGAGGAGCGCAAGATGCTGTGGCGGGGGCAGGCCAAGGCTGCCGCCCCGCAGCTGCTGCCTGAAAGCCGGTGGATGGAGCGCATCTTCGGGAAGTGGATGCCCGCCCGCTCGCAGGGCCAGCCCGGTGACATCATCAAGGGCACCGGCGCCAGTTCGGGCCGGGTCACTGCTCCCGCCCGCGTCCTGGCCGGGCCCCAGGATTTCGACCAGATGGTGCCCGGGGACGTCCTGGTAGCCCGCATCACCACTCCCGCGTGGACGTCACTGTTCGCCATGGCCTCCGCCGTGGTGACCGACGTCGGCGGGCCGCTGAGCCACAGCTCGATCGTGGCCCGCGAGTACGGCATCCCGGCCGTGCTTGGCACCGGCGTCGCCACCCAGCGGCTTGCCAGCGGCCAGCAGATCCGCGTCGACGGCGACGCCGGCACCGTCACCATCGAGCATCCACCCGCTACGCCGGCCTCCTGACCTGTCTAGGCCGGATGGATGGCGACGGCGGCGGCCTTGACCACGAAGTAGGCGGGCATTCCGGGCACGAGGCCGAGGTCGGCCGACGCGGCCGGAGTGATGTCAGCGAAGAGGCCGCCGGCATGGACACGGATCTGGTCGCCATGCGGCTCTAGGTCTGTAAGGGTCACCCGGAACGAGTTCCGCGGGCTGCCGTGCTCTTCGCTGAGAAACACGGATACTGCCGAGGGCGGAAAGACCGCTACGCCGTCCTGCCCGGGCTCGATGCTGCCGTCGTGGTGGCCCGCGACCACCATTCCCTGCGGTGTGGTGATGCCCGCGCTGCCGAGGGTGCCGGCCACGAGGTTCAGCCCGGCCAGGCCGGCGGCGAACCTGCTGCGTGGCTTTTCAAGTACTTCCCGGGTGGGGCCCGACTCGCTGATCCGGCCCTCCTCAAGGACGATCACCCTGTCGGCCAGCATGAGGGCATCCAGGATGTCGTGGGTGATGATGATGGCCCTGCGGCCGGCCAGGACGCGTTTGAGGAGCCGCCGGAGCAACGGGGCTGCGTGGATGTCGAGGGCGGCCATGGGTTCGTCGAGCAGCAGCAGATCCGGGTCGGCGGCGAGGGCGCGGGCCACGGCCACCCGCTGGGCCTGCCCGCCGGAGAGCTGGGCGGGACGCCGCGGGGCAAGGTCGGCGGCGTCGACTTCCGTCAGCCAGCGCATGGCCGTCGCCCGGGCCGCGGTGCTCGACGCACCGGCGCTGCGGGGTCCGAACGCGACGTTGTCCAGGGCACTCAGGTGCGGAAAGAGGAGTGCCTCCTGCGCCAGGAGCGCCGTGCCCCTGGTGTGCGGGGCGCTCCAGAGGTGCCTGCCGGCCGCCAGGTCGAAGAGGACCCGGCCTCCGAGCATGGCCTTGCCCGAGTCGGGACGCAGCAGCCCGGAGATGACCGAGAGCAGTGTTGATTTCCCGGCCCCGTTCGGGCCGAGGATGGCGATGGTCTCCGCCGGGCCCAGGCTGAGTGAGACCTCGAAGCCGCGTGCGGCCAGCACGGCGTCCAGCTGGAAGGTCACGGGGATATCCTCTCCGGTGCTGCGGCGGTGCCGGCGCGCCGGAAGGAGAGGCCGACGACGGCAACCGCCACGGCGACAAGCAGGAGGGAAAGCGCGACGGCGGCGTCAGCGTCGGTTTCGCGCTGCAGGTAAATCTCCAGCGGGAGGGTACGGGTGACGCCCTGCAGGCTGCCGGCGAAGGTCAGGGTGGCACCGAACTCACCCAGGCTGCGTGCGAAGGACAACACGGCTCCGGACGCCAAACCGGGCAGGACAAGCGGGAGAGTCACCCGGCGCAGGACGGTGCTGGGCCGGGCCCCCAGTGTTGCGGCAACAGCCTCGTATCTGTTGCCGGCGGTGCGAAGGGCGCCTTCCAGGCTGACCACCAGGAACGGCAGGGCCACGAATGTCTGGGCAAGGACCACGGCCGTGGTGGAAAAGGCGATCTGGATTCCGGCCAGCTCGAGGCTTTTGCCCAGGAGCCCCTGGCGTCCGAAGGTGTAGAGCAGGGCAATGCCTCCGACCACGGGAGGCAGGACGAGGGGCAGCAGGACGAGGGCGCGGAGAAGCCGCTGGCCGGGAAACCGGCTTCGGGCAAGTACGAGGGCCAGGGGCACGCCGAGGACCACGCAGAAGGCGGTGCTGGCTGCGGATGTGCGCAGGCTCAGTCCGAGGGCGGTCAGCGAAGACTCGGAGGTGATCAGCGGGATGAACTGCGGCCAGCTTACTTTGGCTGCCATGGCCACCAGCGGCAGAAGGATGAGCACCGCTCCCGCCGCCGCGATGGCGTAGATCCACGGCGGGATGCCGGTGTAGCCGTTGCTTCGTCGGTCCATCCTAAGGCGTGCCGAATCCGGCGTCGCTGAGGACCTTTTTGCCCTCGCTGCCGGTGACGGTGGCGATGAAAGCGCGGGCCAGGTCCTTGTTCTTGCTCGTGCCGACGGTGGCGATCGGGTACGTATTCACCACCGCGTCCGACTCGGCGAAGGGAATGCCTTTGACCGTGCCGGCGGCGGCCTTGATGTCCGTGACGTAGACAAGTCCGGCGTCGGCTTCACCGGCGGTGACCTTGCCCAGGACATCCGTGACGGAAGATTCCTCGCTGACCGGGGCCAGGGTGGTGCCGGTGGCTTTTTCCACAGCGCCGGTTGCGGCGCCGCAGGGAACCTGGGGCGCGCAGATGACCAGCTTCACGCCTGGCTTGGCCAGGTCGGCGAACGAGCCGATGGACGCCGGATTGGACGGCGGCACCGCTATCTCCAGAGCGTTCGTGGCGAAGGTGGCCGGGGCGCCGTCGACCAGTCCCTCGCCGGTGAGTTTGGCCATGTTCCTGGCGTCCGCGGCGGCGAAGACATCAGCCGGGGCGCCCTGGGTGATCTGGGTGGCCAGGTCCGAGGAGCCTGCGAAATTCAGCGTGACCTTGGTGCCGGGGTTCTTCGCTTCGAAGTCGCGGGCCAGGTTTGTGAAGGTCGATTTAAGCGAGGCCGCGGCGAAGACGGTGACCGTTCCGGAAAGCCTGGTGGTCCCGCCGGCTCCCGCGCCGGCGGTGGAGGCGGCCCCGGTGGCGCCCGGTCCCGCGGCGCAGCCGGACGAACCTGCGGCAAGGACACAGGCCGCAGCCAGCGCGGTGATGTGTCTGGTCACGGTGGTGGCCATGATCCTTCAGCCGTTCTTCAGCAGTGCCACATCGGAAACGAGGTCGATGTGCTCCAGCATCGCTGCCGCCGCTGCCCGGGAGTCGCCCGCCCGGATTGCGTCGGCGATTTTCCGGTGCGATGCCAGCGACTGCTCCGGCCGGCCGGGCTGTCCCAGCGATTCGAGGCGCGTCTCCAGGATCATGCCCGCAATGAACGTCATCAGCTGGGCGAGCACTGCCGAGTGCGCCGCTCCGGTCACGGCCTGGTGGAAGAGCTCGTCGCCCCGCGCGCCCTTGGCGCCGGACGCGACTTCTTCCGCCATCACGTCCAGTGCGTGGTCGATGGCCTTCATGTCCTCATCGCTGCGCCTCTCCGCGGCCAGCTCGGCAAGCTTTACCTCGAGGGTGCTCCGGGCCTCAACGATCTCCGGCAGCCTGCTGCGGTGCTCGCGCAGGCCCTTGATTACGGAAGGAACGTTCGGCCGGTACACCAGCACCGCGCCCGTGCCGTGCTGGACATCGATCACGCCGAGGACTTCCAGCGCCACCAGGGCCTGGGCAAGGGTGGCGCGCGATACGCCAAGCCGCTCGGCAAGCTCACGCTCGGCGGGCAACGTATCCCCAGGGCCCAGCTGGGCAGCCTCGATATAGTCCATGAGCTGCTCGACAAGCTGTTCATAGAGCCGGGGCCGCGAAACGCGGGAAATCTGGGGCGTTGCTGACCGCTTGGGCATGCGCTTCCTTTCGGCAAGGCCGTCGGCACCAAGACTACCCGAGAACTATTGACATGGAGACCTAGTGTCTAGGAGGCTAGGCCAGTGGGCCACTTCACACCAGCACTCTGATCCGGAGGAACAAAGATGTCCGCTCCCGTCCTGTCCATCATCATCCTGGCGGTGATGTTCCTCCTGGCCACGGTGTTGCCCCTCAACATGGGCGCCCTGGCCTTCGTAGGGGCATTCCTGCTGGGCTCAGTCGTACTGGGGATGTCCACCAACGACATCCTCGCCAACTTCCCCGGCGGCCTGTTCCTGACCATCGTCGGGGTCACGTACCTGTTCGCCATCGCACAGAACAACGGCACCATTGACCTCCTGGTCAGAGGCGCCGTCCGGATGGTGGGCAGCAAGGTGGCCCTCATCCCGTGGGTCATGTTCACCATCACCGCCGTGATCACCGCCGTCGGCGCCCTCTCTCCGGCCGCCGTCGCGATCATCGCCCCCATCGCGCTGAGCTTCGCCGCCAAGCACAAAATCAACCCGCTCATGATGGGCATGATGGTCATCCATGGTGCGCAGGCCGGCGGCTTCTCCCCCATCGCCGTCTACGGCGTCACGGTCAACGGCATCATCGCCAAAACGGATCTGGAAGCCAGCCCTATCGCAATCTTCCTGGCAAGCTTCATCTTCAACCTCGCCATTGCGGTGGTGTTGTCCATCGTCCTGGGTGGCAACCGGTTCCGCTCCACAAAGGCCGGCCGGCTGGTGGAGCAGGCTGCGGAAACCCGGATGGCCGTCAGCGTAGGCGCCCGTGCCTCTACCTCCGGCGCCACCCTGCGGGGCTCGGGTTCCGACATCTCCCCCGCCGGCGTCTCGGCCAAGGGGACCTCGGGTTCCGCTGTAGCCGGTTCCGCCGGCGCGGACGCATCCAACGGCGCCCGCGCCACCGTGCCGCAGCTGGTCACCATCCTGGGCCTGATCGCCCTCGCCGTCATTTCCCTCGGCTTCAAAGTGGATGTCGGCTTTGTCTCCATCACCATCGCCATCATCCTGGCGCTGGTGTCCCCCGCGGCCCAGAAGGGCGCCGTGAACAAGATCAGCTGGTCCACCGTCCTGCTCATCTGCGGCATGCTCACCTTCGTGGGCGTCCTCGAAGAAGCGGGCACCATCAAGTTCGTGTCCGACGGCGTGGCGCACATGGGCATGCCGCTTCTGGCCGCCCTGCTGATCTGCTACATCGGCGCCGTGGTATCCGCCTTTGCGTCCTCCACGGCAATCCTCGCCGCCCTGATCCCGCTGGCCGTGCCGTTCCTGGCCTCCGGGGAGGTCGGCGCCGTCGGGGTTATCGCCGCCCTGGCAGTCTCCGCCACGATCGTCGACGTATCGCCCTTCTCCACCAACGGCGCCCTGGTGCTCGCCAACGCTCCTGAAGACGTGGACAAGGACAGGTTCTACAAGCAGATTCTCGCCTACAGCGGCCTCGTCGTCGTGGCCGGACCCGTTATCGCCTGGCTGGTCATGGTTGTCCCGGGCTGGATGTAGTCCGCCCGTCCACCCCGCTCCGCAGCCCAGAACCAACGAAGGAACACCCTTATGAGCACCGCACCCACTGTCAATACTGAAGGCCCGCTCGTGGGCTACCTCGTGGTCGATCTGAGCCGGGCCCTCGCCGGCCCGCACGCCGGGATGATGCTGGCGGACCTCGGCGCACGTGTCATCAAGGTGGAGAACCCCGGCTCCGGCGACGATACCCGCGGCTGGGGGCCGCCGTTCGTTGGACCCGAGGACGATCCGCAGGCCACATACTTCCTGTCCTGCAACCGCAACAAGGAGTCCATCGCCCTGGACCTGAAGAGCGACGACGGGCGCACCGTGTTGCGCGAGCTGCTGGAGCGCGCCGACGTCGTCATCGAGAACTTCCGCCCCGGCGTCCTTGACCGGCTGGGGTTCTCACCCGAGGACATGCATGCCCTGAATCCCTCACTGGTGGTCCTGTCGATTACCGGGCTCGGGCACGACGGGCCCGAGTCCGGGCGGAGCGGATACGACCAGATCCTGCAGGGTGAGGCGGGGCTGATGTCCCTGACCGGTTCCGGGCCGGACGATCCGCAGCGAGTGGGCGTGCCCATCGCCGACCTGCTCTCCGGGATGTACGGGGCGTTCGGCACGCTCGCGGCGCTGCTGCAACGCGAACGGACCGGCCAGGGACAGATCGTGCGCACCTCGCTGTTGGCCGCAATAATCGGGGTGCACGCGTTCCAAGGCACGCGGGCCACAGTGGCCGGCGAGGTGCCCCAGGCACAGGGAAACCACCACCCGTCCATCGCGCCCTACGGCCTGTTCCACTGCCGGCAGGGTCGGGTGCAGATCAGTGTGGGCAGCGAGAAGCTCTGGCATACGTTCGCTTCTGCCTTCGGCATTGACGCGGACCGCCCGGAATTTGCTTCCAACGCGGAGCGCGTCCGGAACCGGGAAAAAGTCGTCGAAGAAGTGGAACGCGTATTCGCCGACTACGAGGCCGAGCCCCTGCTCGCCAAGCTTAATCAGGCCGGAATCCCCGCAGGCAAGGTCCGCAGCCTGGACGAGGTCTACAAATGGGAACAGGTCCACTCGCAAGGCCTCATGATCGACGTCGACCACAAAATCCTCGGCAACGTCACCCTGCCCGGACCGCCGTTGCGCTTCTTCAGCGCCGCGGACACCGCGGAAACCACACTCAAGACCCACATGGCACCGCCGCTGCTGGACCAGAACGGCGAACAGATCAGGCAATGGCTCGGCCTTGTTCCGGCCGATGCCGCCGCTGCCGGGGAAGGGAACTGACCGTGCCGGCAGAACAGAGGGTCCGGCACCTGGATGCGGCGGAGCTCATTGCCGCCGCGCTGGACCCCGGCTCCTACCGGAGCTGGGACCTTCCCGTGACGGACCCCAATCCGGGCCCCGAGTACCGCTCGGAGCTTGCGGCCGCCCGCGAGAAGACCGGCGTCGACGAATCCGTCCTCACCGGCGAAGGACTCATCCGCGGCCGCCGTGTCGCCGTCATTGTCAGCGAATTCCGCTTTCTCGCCGGCTCCATCGGCCTCGCTGCAGCGGAACGGATCACCAGCGCCGTCGAGCGGGCCACCCGGGAAGGGCTGCCGCTCCTGGCCGGCCCCGCCTCCGGCGGCACGCGCATGCAGGAGGGCACCATCGCCTTCCTGTCCATGGTGAAAATCAGCGCGGCCGTCCGGTCCCACCGCCAGGCCGGGCTGCCGTACCTCGTGTACCTTCGGCACCCCACCACCGGCGGCGTGATGGCCTCCTGGGGTTCCCTCGGGCACATCACGGTGGCCGAGCCAGGTGCCCTGCTCGGCTTCCTCGGGCCACGCGTCTACGAGGCGCTGCATGGCGCCCCGTTCCCGGAAGGCGTCCAGGTCGCCGAGAATCTCTTCGACAAGGGGCTCATTGACGCCGTCGTCCCGCCCTGGCAGCTGTCCGACGTCGTCGACCGCGCCCTCAGCATTCTGGTCACCGGCCCGAATCCGCGGGTCAGCCCGCCGCGCACCCTGTCCGTTAAACCGTCCGACGCCGGCGCCTGGGAATCCATCGAGATCTCCCGGAACCCGCGGCGGCCGGACCTGCGGCAGCTGCTCGCTGCCGGCGCCCGTGACGTGCTTCCGCTCAACGGCACCGGCCAGGGCGAAAAGGACCCGGGACTGCAGCTGGCGTTGGCGCGCTTCGGCCAGAAGTCCTGCGTGGTCATCGGCCACACCAGGCCCCGGCCCTCGCAGCAGACCGCGATGGGACCGGCGTCGCTCCGCGAAGCGCGGCGGGGCATGCGGCTGGCCGAGGAACTTGTCCTGCCGCTGCTCACGGTCATCGATACCGGCGGCGCCGCGCTGTCCAAGGAGGCCGAGGAAGGCGGGCTGGCCGGTGAGATCGCCCGCTCCCTGCACGATCTGATCGGGCTGCAGACGCCGACAGTGTCGGTGCTGCTCGGACAGGGGGCCGGCGGCGGCGCCCTGGCCCTCTTGCCCGCGGACCGCACCATCGCCGCACAGCACGCGTGGCTGTCCCCACTTCCGCCGGAGGGCGCCAGCGCCATCGTGCACCGGAGCCCGGATTTCGCCCCGGCCATGTCCGAGGCCCAGGGCGTCAACGTGGCGTCCCTGTACGCAAACGGACTCGTGGAACACATCGTGGACGAGCGCACCGATGCCGCGCTCGAGGGCAGGGCGTTCTGCCAGCGCCTGGCGCAGGCCATCGAATATGAGCTGGCCGAGCTCTCCTCGGCGGACATCAGCGGCCTGCTCCCGCGCCGACTCGACAAGTACCACCGCCTGGGCCGGATCCCGGCCACTGCGTGACCGCGGGGCGACGGCCAGGAGCCGGTGCCCCGCGCCATCCGCGTCGGATGACCCTTCCCCGCGTTTCTACCGCGGCGCCGGTTTGGTGCTCTGCTCCAGGATGGTGCGGTAGATGCCGGTGTGGTCCAGGTCGCCGTCACCGGCTGCGATCATGTCCTCAAAAGCGCTTTGCAGGCAGGTGGCCACGGGGAGTTTCAGTCCCGTGTGCCTGGCGAGGTCGGTGATGAACCGGAGGTCCTTGAGCTGATTTTTTGCGGACCCGCCCCCCTCGAAGTCCTGATCCATCCATCGTCGCCCTTTCTGGGTGAGGACTTCCGATTTAGCCAGGCCACCGGCAAGGACGGACTGCACTTTCTCCAGGTCGAGTCCGGCGGTGCTTGCCAGGGCCATCGCCTCGGCCAGGGCCGTAACTGTGGCTGCGACGACGATCTGATTGCATGCCTTCACAGTCGAACCCGCACCGGTCTCGCCGAACCACACCACTGTCGAGCCGTACAGCTCGAAGAGCGGCCTGACGTGTTCCACAGCGTTGGAAGGGCCGCCGACCATGATGCTCAGCCGGCGTTCCTCGGCGCCTATCGTGCCGCCGCTGAGGGGTGCGTCCAGAACCGTCAGCCCCCAGCGGCGCCGGCAGTCCTCGGCGAACTCTGCGACCGCCACGGGAGAAACGGTCCCGTGAATCACGAGGATTGGATGGTCTATCCCGGCGCTCTTCCATCCCGCCAGCAGGCCGTTCTCGCCGGGAAGCAGGGCTGCCACCTGGGGCAGGTCGGGCAGTACCGTCAGCACCACGTCGCTTGCTGCACCGGCCGGGGCAGCCGCGACGGTACCACCGCCGACCGCGTGCGCCTTTTCGGGCGTGCGGTTCCAGAGGGTGAGGGGAACACCGCCGGCAAGGATGTTGCGGGCGATCGGGGCCCCCATGGGTCCGGTGCCCAGGAGGGCAACGGACCCAGCGAAGCCGGGCAGCGTCTGATTCTCAGATATCGACATTTTCGTATGGCCTAGAAGGGGATCAGTCCGGCGAGGGCCGGCAGGAAGGTGCTGAACCACGGCACGGCTGCAAGGACAAGCAGCCCAAGGAACACGGCAATGAGATAGGGCCAGAAGTGTTTGAGGCTCTTTTCCACGGTCTCGTGACCGGTTGCGCAGGCCACGTAGAACCCGACGCCGGCCGGGGGCGCGAACGACCCGATTCCCATGGAGATGATCAGGACCATGGCGTACTGCACCGGGTTGACGCCGAAGTCGACGGCGATCGGAAGCAGCAGCGGTGCGAAGATCAACACTGCCGGGAGGCCCTCGAGCAGCTGTCCCATGATGATCAGCAGCACCACCGTGAAGAGCATGAACAGCAGCGGCGAGTCGCCCAGCCCTGACATCAGGTCGTGGATCTGCTGGGAGACGCCGGCCAGGGCCAGGGTCTGGGCGAGCGGGGAGGCTGCTGCGATGATGAACAGCACCATTCCCGCCGTCGTCGTAGTCTCCCGCAGCGTGTCCCCAAGCAGGCGTTTGCTTCCACGGCGGTACGCGGCGGCCAGGACGAAGGCGTAGGCGACGGCCACGGAGGACACTTCGGTGGGGGTCGCGAAGCCGCTCAGAATGCCGACCACCATGCCGACGGGCAGCAGCAGGGTGGGGATGGCGAAGAACGTTGCCGATCCCCGGGCCCGCCAGGTGGCCTTCGGGCTGGCGATGCCGCCCTGTTTCCGGGCGCGGAGGAAGACGAGCGCCATGACCACCAAGGCGAGGAAGGCTGCGGGGACGAAGCCCGCCAGGAAGAGGGTAGTGGTGGAGATGGTGGTAATTGACCCGAGGATGAGCAGCACGATGCTCGGAGGAATGGTTTCGCCCATGATGGCCGAGGCCGACAGGACGGCCACGACTTCCCCGCGGGGGTACTTCCGCTCCTCGAGCATGCCGCGCATCGTGGTTCCCACCGCCGCCACATCCGCGACTTTCGAGCCGGAGATGCCGGAGAAGATGTACATCGTCACGACGACCACCTGGAGCAGGCCGCCACGCAGGTGCCCGATCAGCGCGTCAACCAGCTTGGCCAGCGGGAGCGTCAGCCCGGCCGAGTTCATGACCGTTCCGGCGAGAATGAAGAACGGGATGGCCAGAAGGACGAAACCCTTTGCCCCCGATGCCATTCCGATGGGTATGGCGCTGACTTCGGCGATGCCGCCCAAGTAGAGGTAGATTCCGGAGGCCAGCGCCAGAACGAAGGCGATGGGCAAGCCCAGGAACAGCAGCATGAACAGCAGCAGAAGGACGACGGCGAGAAGGACGTTCGGTGAGGCGTAGTAGAAAAGCGGCTGGACCACGAGGATGAGGACAATCAACACTGCGGTGATGCCCGCTGCCGTAATGACCGGGCGCCGCTCCTGGCGCCACAGCTTCAGGAGGGCGAACCAGGCGATGAGGACCATGCCGATGGAGAAGGGCAGCGACACCCAGAAAACGGGGAGCTGCAGGATAGGGGTCTTTTCCTCGATCTGCTGGACCAAGGTGGGAACGAAAAGGGCGAAGGCACCGGCTCCCATGACCAGGACAAGGCAGTCCACGAGGGCCGCCAGATAAGGCTTCCAGGTTGCCGGCAGCCGCATGACGAGCGCCTGAACGGACATGTGCGCACCCTTGGGATAAGCAATGGCACCGCCGATGAAGGCGATGGTCAGCAGCGCGATTTCTGAAACTTCCTGGGTCCAGAGCACTGAGTCTCCGGTGACCACCCTGACCAGGATGTTGAGCAGGATCACGACAAGCTCGGCGAGGATGGCAGCACCCACAACCCCTTCGAGAGTCTTGTCGAGCCAGAGGGCACCGCTCCAACGCGGGGGGATGTGGCCGTGATGCAGGATCTCTTCCGCGTCCGAGGGGAGGACCTCCTCGAGTTCCTCGGGAGTAGTGACGTGTTTCATGGGCTTCCAGACTGTCGACATTGAGAGTG
Source organism: Arthrobacter sp. B3I9 (assembly GCF_030816935.1). Classification (NCBI taxonomy): domain Bacteria; kingdom Bacillati; phylum Actinomycetota; class Actinomycetes; order Micrococcales; family Micrococcaceae; genus Arthrobacter; species Arthrobacter sp. B3I9. The sequence continues at coordinate 853,006 of NZ_JAUSYO010000001.1, read as the reverse complement.
GGGACGTTTCCTTGCGGCAGGCCCGGGGCGCCGCCGGCGCCCCGGGCCTGCCGGGATTACTTAGTAGGGGCGAAGGAGATCGCCTGGTCGAAGAATTCCTTGCCGATCAGCTGTGAGAACTCCGGGTAGAGGCTCTTGGAGACCGCTTTGAATTCCTCCAGGCCGGCGGCGCTCAGCTCATTGGCTTTCATGCCCTTGGCGACGAGCTCGTCGAGCTGTTTCTTGGACTGCTCGGCGTCGTACCCGGTCTTGAACGTCGCAGTTTCGGCCGAGGCGTCCGTGAGGGCCTTCTTCTGGGCATCGGACAGGGTCCCCCACTTTTTCGAGGACAGGGCCAGGACCCAGGCGTCGTTGATGTGGTTGGTCATCGACACGTACTTCTGGACCTCGGAGAACTTGTTCGTCCAGGGCACCTCGATCGGGTTCTCCTGACCGTTGATCGTTCCGGTCTGCAGGCCGGTGAAGACCTCGGAGAAGGCCATGGTGGTCGGGCTGGCGCCGAGCTTGCCGAAGTAATCGGTCCACAGCGGATTGCCCGGAACGCGGATCTTCAGGCCCTTGAGGTCGGCGGGCTGCTCGATGGGGCGCACAGAGTTGGTGATCTCACGCCCGGTCCTGGTCAGGAAACTGAGGGCAACGGTATCCTTCGCTTCCAGCTTCTTCTTCAGGGTCTGGCCGGGCTCACCGCTGAGGAACGCCGCCTCCTCGGTGGTGTCCTTGAAGATGTAGGGGATGCTGATAGCGTTCATTTCCGGCACGACGGCGGCGTACACGGACGTGGATAGGATCAGGGCGTCAAGGGAACCTCCCTGCAGCCGGGTGACTGCTGCGTTCTGGTCTCCGCTGAAGCTTGTTCCGTTGGGAACAACCGTGACCGTAACGGAGCCGTTGGATGTCGTTTTGACCTGGTCGGCGAAGTGCTGGGCGGCGACGCCGACTGAGGAGGTCAGGGGATCCGGAATGGACAGCTGGATCTTGGCCGGCGGGGCTCCAGCCCCGCCGGGGGCACCAGAGGCGCATCCGGCGAGGACTGAGGCGGCAAGGGTGCATGCCAGCACTCCGGTGAGGGCGCGGGTCTTGGATGTCATGTGATGCCTTTCTTCATTGGAAGGAGTCTGGTTCCGGAGGCGTGAACGACATTGCATGAGGTCCAGGGCCGCGCCCGGTTGGTGCGAGGAGGGGTCAGGCGCTGACTGCGGTTTCCGCGACGAGCGCTTCGGTTTCCCGCCGAACCTCCAGCGCCTGGGCCAGGGAGTCGTCCATAACGACGTCGTCCCAGCCGACGATGGCGCCCTTGGCTATGTCATTGCGCAGTTCCACGTGGTGGGCCAGCGCAACCGGGAGGGCGCCGGTTGCGACCGAGTGCTTGGCCGAAACCAGCTGGCCCCAGACTGCGTACCCGCCCTCGCCGTCGAGGAATTCCCCGGCTTTAAGGTCCTTCTTCGCCGTCGCGACAACGTCGCCGAAGAACCCGATCGGCGAACCCGTGGAGATGCCGCGGAGGGCGGCGTTGGCGATGGACACGTTGAGTTCCAGGCCGACGTAGTGGTACGGGCGGTACAACGCGGCGTACTGCCCGGTGGGGTCCGGGTGCCAAGGGTACTCGTTGAAGCAGCCGGAAACGTATGCGTTCGTGGCCTTCACGACGACGAAGACACCTTCTTGCGTGTTGTGGGGGATCCAGGTGCCGTCACGCTTGACGCTGGACATGACGTCGACGGTGCCTTCGTGGGCGAGAGCTCCCCCGACGTCGGCCGGGCGGCAGATTGTTGCGATTTCCTCGACATCCCCCGGCGTGAACGTCAGCCCGGTGTCCGAAGGTACCAGCCCGGCGCTGTTGGCAACGGCGGCCATCTCAATGGCAGCCTTGGTGCCATCGCGGAAAGACGTATGCATGTTCGGGTTCAGCTGGCCCGAATCGGTGAGCTCCTTGGAAAACTCCCAGTTCTCCCAGACGTTGTCCGGGTTCATCTCGTGGTAGTGCTCAAGGAACTTCGCGCCCTTGCCGGCACAGACAACGTCGAAGCCGCTGGTGCGTGCCCAGTCGACGAGCTCCATGATGAGGGCCGGCTGGTCGCCGTAGGCCATGGAATAGACAACACCAGCGACTTCTGCGCGCTTGGCCAGGGCCGGTCCTGCCAGGGCGTCGGCTTCTACGGTGACCATGATGATGTGCTTCTTCGTTTCGATCGCCCGCAGCGCGTGCTTCACACCGACGATCGGGTTGCCCGTTGCCTCAACGATGACGTCGATGTCGACATCGAAGAGCTCGTCCGCGTTGGCCACGATCGCCGTCGAGCGGTCCCTGAGGGCAGTAGCGATATCCGGAGCAATCTGGTTCTTGGGCCATCCAACAAGTTCGAATGCGCCTTCTGCGCGCTTGACGTTGATGTCGGCGATTGCCACCACGTGGACGCCCGGGATGTTGTTGGCCTGCGCCAGATACATGGTTCCGTAACGGCCGGCTCCAATGAGCCCGACTCGAACGGGGCGGCCTTGCTGCTCGCGGTCACTGAGGAGCTTGTGAAGGTTCATGGGGTTCTCTCTACTTGACGTTTGCGTCGAGAGAGCCCACCGGGAGGTGGAGCAACATCTTCGTCGCAAACTGGAGTTTTAGGACCGGAGTGGAACCGGTACCACTTTTGTACCAGCGGATGTTAGGCTGTGTCAACAGTCACGAACGAAACCAGGAGCACTGGCCGGCCAGGCCTTCAGGCACCTGCCGCGCCCTATACCAGGACCTCAAGGAGGAGGAGAAGTGAAAAAGGCACCCACTATTCGCGATGTCGCTGCCGAGGCTGGCGTTTCCGTCTCCGTGGTATCCCGGGTCCTTAACCCCGAGTCAGGCCCCGTGGCCCCGGCCAAACGCGAGTTGGTGTTGCGGGTCATCGGTGAGCTCGGATACCGTCCGCGGGCTGCGGCCCGTGAGTTGAGCGTGGGGCACGCCCTGACCGTCGGCCTGGTGGTCGCCGACCTCGCCAACCCCTTCTTCGCCCAGCTTGCCGACCGCATCGTGTGGGAAGCCCGCAGCCACGGCGTGCAGGTAGTGGTCATGACCACCCAGGAGGATCCGCACCTCGAAGCCGAGTCCCTGGACACACTGCTGGACCGTTCTGTCGGGGGAGTTATCGCGACGCCGACCGGAGCCAACGTCGACAAGTGGGCACGCCTCCAGGCCCTGGGGGTAAACGTGGTTTTTGTTGACCGCACCATAGCGGAATTGGCCGACGTCGACGTCGTCAGCATCGAAAACACCGATTCAGCCCGACGCGCGACGGAGTATGTCCTCGGGCTGGGCCACACGCGGATCGGCCTTATCTCCGGTCCCCTCACCACGTCAACGGGGCGCTCAAGGATCCAGGGCTACCGGACGGCGCACGAGAACTTCTCAGCCAGCGTCGATCCGCAGCTTATCCGGGATGTGCCGTTTCGCGGAGATGGCGGGGGGGATGCCGTCGGGTCCTTGCTGGGCCTGCGCGACGCTCCGACGGCGCTCATCGTTGCAAACACGGCCCAAGTGCAGAGCTCAGTCCGGCGCCTCGTCCAGATCGGGGTGCGGATACCTGAAGACCTGTCCGTCGTGGTCTTTGACGACAACCCCTGGACAGAGCTGACCAGCCCACCGCTCAGCGTGATCCGCCAGCCCATCGACATGCTCGCCGTGCACTCCCTCGAACTCGTCCTCGGTCGAATGCAGGGCCGGCTTCCGTCCGCCCCGCGGACGATCGAAGTCAGCGCGGACTTCGTGCCGCGCAGCAGCTGCTCACCTCACGTCCTCTCCCCTATCAAGTAAGGAAAGCCCATGCCCGTCATCGTCACCGCCCTTTTCACGCCGAAGGAAGGCGCCTTCGATTCCGTCGTTGCCGCCCTCTCCCCCGCCATTGCCGAGGTCCATCAGGAACCGGGGTGCCTGCTCTACGCCATCCATGAATCCCCCACCGGCGAAGTCCTCATGATTGAGAAGTGGGAGACCGCGGAACTGCTGGACGCCCACGGCGAAGGTGAGCCCGTCAAACGCCTCAATGAGTCGCTTGTCGGACTCCTGGAGAAGCCGGTTGAAGTGCAGCGCCACGTGCCGATTCCGGCGGGGGACGCGCTTCAGGGAAGCCTCTAGTGAGCCGCGCCATCGTGGTCATGGGAGTCTCCGGCGCCGGCAAATCCACCGTTGGGGCAGCGCTGGCCCACCGCACAGGCGCCGCTTTCGTCGATTCTGATTCCCTGCACCCGCAGGCAAATGTGCTGAAGATGGCTGCCGGCAACCCCTTGAATGATCGGGACCGTTGGCCTTGGCTCAGCCTGGTAGGCACCGAGTTGGCGTCAAACCACCCGGAGGGGATCATCGTCGCTTGTTCGGCGCTGAAACGGACCTACCGGGACGCCATCAGAGCCATAGCACCTGGAACGGTGTTCATCCAACTCAGCGTAGAGCTGCCCGTCCTTCAAGACCGCGTAGCCCAACGCCCTGGTCACTTCATGCCTCACTCCCTCCTGCAGTCACAACTGGAAACACTGGAACCCCTGCAAGCAGACGAAGCGGGATTCGCCGTGACGACGCACAGCAGCATCGAGGCGATTGTTGACCAAATCCTCGCTCAACTTTTGACCACGGCCGCCGTACAGTGACGTAGCGCCAAGGTGACGCGGTCCGACTATGTGCGGCCACGGGCGAGGCTAAAGCCGGAGTGAAATAATCCGGGAGCCGTCAATGTCCGTTTCCACCGTGGCGCGGACGGAACTGTAGTCATTGAGGTGCAATACGCCGTCGGGAAGTTGGCCGGTATGCGGGCCTACTGCCACCGTGCGGATGCCGGCAGCCAGGGCTGCGGCGATCCCCGCTGGAGCGTCCTCGAAGACGAGGGCGTCCGCAGGCTGCACACCCAGTAGTTCGGCCGCCCGCAGGTACCCTTCCGGATGCGGTTTGCCGCGGGTGATCACGTCGGCGGTGACGGCGGCCGCGGGCATGGTCAGCCCGGCCGCGTCCATTCGGAGGTCTGCCAGGATCCGGTCGGCTGATGTCACCAAGGCAACCGCGTCGTCGGGAAGGATGTGCAGCAGTTCACTGGCGCCGGGCAACGGCACAATCCCTTCGGTCCGGACACGTTCCATGGCGTCAAGCTCGGCAGTAAGCGCTAAAACGTCGGAGCCCGCCGGGGCGAACCGTCGAACAGTGTCAATGGCTTGTACGCCATGGGACGTGCGCAGGATCTCTGCGTAGTCCAGACCGTATCGGAGAGCGAACTCGCTCCATATTTGTTCCACGACGGGTGTGGAATCCACCAGCGTGCCGTCCATATCGAAGAGGACAGCGCGGCAGACGAGGGTGCGTGGAGCGGCAGGCGTGGGGGTATCCATCCGTCAATCATGACCCGATCCACCGGCAGAATGGCGAGTGTGACGACAACCTAGACCGCCACTCTCAGCCCTTGACCAGAATTCTCAGTCCGGCCCAACGGCACCAAGCTGTCTTGGCTTGCTCCGTGTGGGCTCTGATCCAATCCTGTAGGTCCGCCGCGCCGTTTCCGCGAACAGCTGATGGCGTTCGTGCCCTGACATGGTGGCAGTTATGTCATCGAAGGCTGTGTAGAGGGCGGTGAAGCTGGAGTAGAGGCTGTCGACCGGGAAGTTGCTTCCGAACATGGTCCGATCCGGCCCGAAGGCGTCAATGGTTTCCAAGACAATCGGTCGGATAGAAGCCGTGGTCCAGGAATGATCGTTCGTTCCGAGTGCCGAAATCTTGGCGACCACGTTCGGCTGGTCCGCCATTCGGTGCATGCCTTTGCGCCAGCGCTGCAGGGATACCGGGTCCCGTTCGATGGGCATCCCCGCATGGTCCAGAACGATCAGCGTTTCCGGGTGGTCCGCGGCAAGCCGCGCGGCTTGCTCCAGCTGGGCGGGGAAGACCTGCAGGTCAAAGGACAGGCCCAGGGATGCAAGGTGCGAGAATCCCTTCAGCCATGCCGCGTCGGTGAGCAGGTCCGGACGGGCAGTGTGCGTGTACCGCGGGTCGGGATGCCAATTGAGGATGTCCCGTATCCCCCGCACTGTCGGTAAGGCCGCCACCTGTTCCAGGAGGGGCAACACTGCCGGGTCAGTGAGGGACACCTTGGCTACTTGAACGGAAGGCAGGCCATTGCCGTCATGCAAGCCCTGTATCCAGTCAGCTTCCCAAAGGGGGTCGGCTGCGCCGTTTTCGATGTGGACGCAGCCGACCAGATTGAACCCTTGCGTGTCGGCCAGGTAGTCCTTCAGAAGGTAACTCCTCCGGAGCGCCCGGTCGTCCCCGTGGTACCGGAAGGGTTCGACGGGTCCTTCAAGCCATGGATAGGACTGGGAGAAATCGCAAAGGTGGTGATGCGCATCAATTATTTCAAAATCGAGCATCATCGCCCCCTCGTCCCAAGAGGGCGGACGCCATCAGGCCGTTGCCTCCTTCTTCTCGGACTTCTCCGCTGACCGTTTCTTCCGCATCGGCCAGCCCTTGCTGCCCTGGTCCAGGGCCACGGCGATCACGACGACGAGCCCGGTGACAATCTGTTCGTAGAAGCTGGGGACGTTGAGCAGAACGAGGCCGTTGGTCAGGGCGCCAAGGATCAGCGCTCCGACCAGGGTTCCGGCGATCCGTCCCTCACCGCCCATGAGGTTCGCTCCGCCAATCACGGCGGAAGCGATGGCCGTCAGCAGGTAGGGGCTGCCGGCGTCGGTTTGGGCCGCGTTGATCCGGGCAACGATGACCAGTCCGCCGATTCCGGCCAGCACACCGGACAGGGCGTAAACGGCGATCTTCACCCTGTCTACGCGGACCCCGGAGAGCCATGCTGTTTCTTCGCTGCCGCCGGTGGCGATGACATTCTGGCCGAACACGGTGCGGCGCAACAGCAGCCAGCAAAGCACTGCGAGGACCGCAACGAGGATGACCGCGACCGGCACTCCGCCGACGTAGCTGTTAAGCATGAACACGAAGTCCTTGGGGATGTTGTAGACGGGCTTCCCGTTGGTGACCACGTATGCGAAGCCCTGGTAAATGCTCATCGTTCCGAGGGTGGCGATGAACGGGGGCAGCTTGAGTTTGGTGATCAGGAGGCCGTTGATGGCGCCGCAGACCAGTCCGATGGCAATGCCAGCGAGTAAAGCGAAGAACGGCGAGGTCCCGGAATTGACCATGATGGTGGCGGTCGCAATCCCGACGAAGCTCGCGATCGAGCCGACAGAGAGATCGATGCCTCCGGTGATAATGACGAATGTGATGCCGAGCCCGATGATAGCGTTGACGCTGGCTGAGACGGCGATGTCGCGGAGGTTGCCGGAGGTGAGGAAGTTCGGGTTCAGCAGTCCGAAAATCAGGAAGATGACCACAGCTGCGATGTAAATCCCCAGGGCCTGGAGGTTCAGGGTCGGCCGTGTTCGAAGTCTCCCCTTGGCGGTGGCCCCCTGTAGCCGGTTCACGCCGGTGTTCTGGTCCTGTTCGCCCGCGTGTTTGGGCAGGGTGGGCTGGCTCATGTCGTTGTCCTTTCTGCGATGCCCATGGCATTGGCCACGAGGCTGTGTTCGTTGATGTCGTCACCGGTGTGTTCGGAGACGAACTGTCCCTGCCGCATTACTTTGACCCGATCGCTGAGCGAGATGATTTCCGGAAGGTCGGAGGAGACTACGATGACGGCGCTGCCGGCTTTGGCCAGCGCGTCGATGAGTTCGTAGATTTCGACTTTGCCGCCGACATCAACGCCTTTGGTGGGTTCGTCGAAGAGGAAGACCTTGGTGTTGCGCCAGGTCCACTTGGCAATGACGAGTTTTTGCTGGTTGCCGCCGGAGAACTGGCGGGCGTTGAGACGGACGTTGGCGGGGCGCAGTGACATTCTCGCCGCAGCCTCTTCCGCGGCGGCGATTTGTTTTCGAAGGCTAATGATCGGTCCAAAACCGTTGAACTGCCTGTCCGCGGTGAGGGCGATGTTGAAGTAGGCAGGAACCTGCAGGACCAGACCCTGGTGTTTGCGTTCCTCGGGGATGAACGCGATACCGGCGTTTCTGCTGTCCCTTGGCGAGCGGATCCTGCGTTTTTTCCCGTCAACGCTTATCGTGCCGGTGCTGCCTTTGTCGGCCCGGATGATTGCACGCAGGAACTCAGTACGGCCCGAGCCGACCAGGCCGGCGATTCCCAGCACTTCGCCAGCCCGCACGTCCAGGGAGAGGGGTCCGCCGCCGCTCGGGTGGCTGACCTCCGAGGCGGAAAACAGGACCGGGGCGTCATGCTTGACAGGGTGCTGCCGTTTGAACGACAGGAGTTCCCGGCCGACCATGTTCCGTACTATGTCCTGTTCCGATGTCTCCACAATCGGCTTGGTGTAGTTGACCGTGCCGTCCCGTAGGACCACGACCTTGTCGGAGACGCTCATAACCTCGGGCATCTTGTGTGAAACATAGATGATGCCTACCCCGCGGGTGTGGGCGATCTCCCGCACACGGTTCAGGACGCCTTCGACGTTGTGTTCCAGCATGCTGGTTGTGGGTTCGTCGAGGGCCACGATTTTCGCGCCAAAGGCCAGGGCCCGGGCGATGGTCAGGGCGTGGCGTTGGGCGGGGCTCAGCCCCCGCACCGGGGACTTGGCGTTCAGGGGGAACCCCATCTGGGCGACATCGGCCAGCGCCTGGTCGATGTGTGTGCCGGCGTCCCGGCGCTCACGTGCGGTGCGCCCGAGCACCAGGTTCTGCTCCACCGACAGCTGCGGAACAATGGCGGGTTCCTGGTGGGCAATCCTCACCCCGTCAGCCAGTGCCTGGCGGGGTGAGAAGTGTGCCCTGCGGGTACCGTCGATGATCACGGAACCGTGGTCAGGGACGAGCGAACCGCCGAGGATGGCGAGCAGGGTGCTTTTGCCGGCACCGTTTTCCCCCGCCAACGTGCAGATTTCGCCCCTTTCCAGGGTGAAGCTGACGTCGTTCAGGGCCCGGACACCTGGGAATGACTTCGCGATATTCTGCAACTCAAGCAGCGGAGCAACCATGATGATTACCGTCCCTACGGCATTCCGGTCGGGTACTGCCCGACATTGGCGGAATCGACGATGAAGGCGGGAACGTCGACCCAGCCGGGAACCTTCTTGCCGGCCAGCAGCCAAAGCGCTGCGTCCACGCCGCTGGCGCCTTCGGTGACGGGTTGCTCACTCACCGTGGCAGTCATATTGCCCGCCTGGATTTCTTTCTTGGCCTGAGGAATGCCATCGGTGCCGACCAGCAGGACCTTGCCCGTGAGGTTCTTGGCCGCGATGGCGGCGGCGACCCCCAGGGCCATCCCGTCGTTCTGGGAGTAGAACGCCTTAATGTCGGGGTTGGCCGTGAGCATGGCCGAAGCAATCTCCTGCGCCTTGGTTTGATCCCATTTGGCCGTCTGGGAGGCGACCAGCTGCAGGTTCGAATGCTTGGCCAGGCCCGTCTTGAAACCCTCGCCGCGGTTCAGCGCGTTAGATGATCCCGGGTCACCCTCGATCATGGCCACCTTGCCGCCGTCGGGGAGCTTAGTTGCAATGTAATCAGCAGCAGTCCCACCGATCGTCAGCGCATCGGGACCGACGTAAACGCTTCCCGGCACCGTGCCCTTGGCATCATTGAGGATGACGACGGGCGTGCCCTTAGCGAGGGCATCGGTGAAGACCGTGTCCAGGCCGGTCGCCGAGATAGGCGATGCGAGCAAGGCGGTGCAGCCCTGGTTCGCGGCGCTCTTTGCCTTGTCCAGCTGCTCGGTGATGGACGACTCGTCCGTCACATCAAACGTCTGGTACTTCACGCCGAGCTTCTTGGCCTCGGCTTCAAACCCATCCCGCTCGAATCCCCAGAACTCATTGGACAGGGTTCGAGTGATGTAGCAGAGCTTGGTATCCGCCGATCCGGTCGGCGGCCCCAGGCTGCTGGTGAGATCCTTGATGGGTGTCTTTGCTTGCGCGTCAACGAGGCTGACCGGACCCGCGGCCTGGCCGGACTGGCCGGACTGTCCGGAGGGACCCTCGGGAGTGGCGCTGCAGGCCGCGAGCAGCGCGACGGCTGCGGTAGCGGCGGCGATTTGGGCAGCCGCCCTGGGAAGTTTGTTCATGATCTGTGTTCCTTTCATCTTTGGAAGGCCCGCGGGAGCGGGAATTCATGTTCATTGGTGGCAACCGCCCCACTAGGAGAAGGCCGGCGCCGGGTCTCAGCCGTGGATTTTTTCGGGTGCTTCCGGGGATCTGGTGGAGGTTTTGGCGAGAGAAACTCCCAGGACGTTCTCGATGTGCTGGACGTCCGCGGGGGTGAGGAACGATTCGGAGCGACCGCAGACGAGCCTGCCGGCCTCGTTGGCTGCCCGGAGACATACGGAGAACGGGTGGTCGCTGGCCATGGCCAAAACCATCATTCCCAGGAAGCTGTCGCCTGCCCCCACTGAGTTCACCACGCGGACCGGCCCAACTTTCTCGTGCAGCAGGTCGTTCCCGTTCAGTGAGACCACCCCGCCCTCGCCGAGTGTCAGAACCGGGGTCTTGGCGCCGGCTTCACGGAGAGCCGTAACCAACAGCCGCGCGTCGGTGTCCGGCGAAACGTCCAGGACGTGGCAGGCCTCGCTGCGATTCATGACCACGACGTCGGCCAGCCCGAGGAGCGTCCTCGCCTCCGGATGTACCGGGGAGAGGTTGAGCACCACGGTCGAGCCGAGTTCACGGAAACGCGCCGCTGCCCGCCGGACGGCGGGAAGGGGGACCTCCAGATTGAGAACCACAAAGGCCGGCGCTTCATGATCTTCGAGGTAGGCGTCGACATCGGCCGCCGAGAAATTCCCGTTGGCTCCCGGAACAACGACGGTGTCGTACTCGCCCTCCGGGTTGACCCGTACGTGCCCTACACCGGTATGAGCCCGCTCATCCCGGATGACGCCCTCGGTGGTAATGCCCCGTTCGTGGAGGGCCCGGACGATGAAATGGCCGAGATCATCCGTTCCGACTCGTCCCACGAGCGTCACCGTCGGATCCAGCGATGCAATACTCATTGCCGCATTGAGGCTCTTGCCGCCTGCGGCCATCTCGAAGTTGGATCCGGCTGCGTAGCTCGCGGCAGTCGCATCCGCGCCTACGTAGGCAATGAGATCTGTATTGATCGATCCGACGACGCAGATACCGGTTGAACGCACCTAGACACCCACGACTTTCGACCACAGGACGGACGATGCCTGCAGTGCGTCTCCCTGAGGCAAGTCAGGATGGTCGCGGACCAGGTCGCGGGCCATGTCGATGATGGCCGCCATTCTCTCAATGTTCATTTCGCATTCCGCGACGGGGTTCTCCCGTACCGGATCAGTGTCGAAATAGAACGTTCCGTCGTATCCCTCGCGGAGCAGGTAGTACACGAGTTCCAGTGTCTCGGAGAGGTGGATCGATCCGACCACGAGGCCGTCGTCGGCCACGCCGTGTGAATCGTTGAGCTGCAGCCCGAAAAGTTTCTGGTCCCGCAGGCACATGGCGGCGGACTGAGCCGGATTTTCCCGCGCCATCAGCAGGTGTCCGAAATCCAAGGTCACCCCGAGGTTGGGGCGGGCACAATCTTTGATGAGGTTCATGACCGCGCCGGTGGTGTTGAGGATGGTGCGTCCCCGGGGCTCGGCAGGCTTGTATTCGATCGAGATGCGGATGTCCTGGTCCACGTCGGCGACGGCCTGAAGGCTTTCGACCATCCAGTTCCAGGACTTCATGTAGTCCATTTGCAGAGGGTACTCATACCCGTCATGGGCCGGCCAGAGAAGTACGTGGTCGGCGCCGAACTCCCGGCACAGGCTGATGGCTTCCTTCACCATTCCGACTGCCGCCTCCCGAAGCGCGGGGTCTGGGTTGGTGAACCCTCCGTTGGCGAACTGCGGCGCCGGCCAGCGAAGCTGGATGCCGCGAACGTCCAGGCCGGCTTTGTCCAAGGCTGCCTTTATGTCTTCCACGGAGTCCTTGAGAAAGTGCTCCGGGTAGTTCAGTTCGAGCGTAGTCAGCCCCTTCACGCTTCCCGCGGTTGCGATCAGGTCAAGCACGGAGTCTTCACCGGAGGGATACTTCTTGCCCTTGCCCAGACCAAAGGAATTCAGCCGGGTGGAGTACTTGATTTCAGTCATTTGTGTGTCGCTTTCGATCGTGAACGCTACTTGGTCCAGGTGGACGGCGATCGAAATTCCTGTCGGAACTTCGGCTCTGAAGTTGGGCTGGTGTTGGAAGTCTAAGAGGCGTAGGACCGAGGCTGGCGGGAAAAAATCAATCAGGGGCTAGAATTTTTCATTGCTGAATATCGATTCAGAAGGGTCCGCGCCGGTGCAGCAGGAACACCGCCTCCCCCGGCCGCTGGCAGCCCTTCAAGGCGCGGTCCCCGCAGCCGCAGGAGCCGCCATTCGCACCTGCATAAATATTCATACTGGCACTGAAAGTGACGAAATATGACGCAGATCACCCCGCCGTCTTCCCTGCTGTCGGTCAGCACCGAACAGCTCCGGCTGTTCACCAAGATCGCTGTGCTGTATCACGAGGAGGGCTTGTCGCAAGGCGACATCTCGCAGCGACTGAACCTCTCCCAGGCAAGGGTTTCGCGTTACCTCAAGAACGCCGTAGAACTGGGAATCGTACGGACGTCGATAGTTCAGCCGGCCGGAATCTATGTCGGTCTCGAGAAAGCGCTTGAAGAGAAGTACGGGCTCCGGGAGGTTGTGGTCGTGGACGTCATGGACGGCGCCTCGCTGGGAATGCGCCTGGGCTCCTCCGCGGCCACTTACCTCGAAACGACAATCGACCCCGACGATTACGTGGGAATCTCCTCGTGGAGCACGACGCTCCTGCACACGGTCGAAGCGATGCGGTCACGGCCGAGAAAAATCGCCAGTGAGGTTATCCAACTAATCGGCGGCGTGGGCAGCCCTCAGGCCCAGATTCAGGCTACGCGCCTGGTTTCCCACCTGGCAGAACTGACCTCGGCCAAGCCCTACTACATGGGGTGCCCGGGACTCGTAGCCAACCAGCAGATTCGTGAAGCGTTCATCGGGGATCCCAACGTGGCGTCCTCCATCGCCGCTTGGGACCGCCTGACCACGCTGCTTGTGGGGATCGGGGCGTTTCCGGCGTCTCCCTTGTGGCAGGCCAGCGGGAATGCCTTGAGCAGAGCGGAAGAACGGGAACTGTCCAAAGCCGGCGCAGTCGGGGAGATCTGTTTGCGATTCTTCGACATCAAGGGCCAGCCCATGAAGCCAGCCATTGAAGAAAGAATGATCTCCATTGACGCCGACGCCATGATGCGTGTACCCCGCCGCATCGGCGTCGCCGGCGGCATGCGCAAACTGGCTGCCATCCGCGGTGCCGTCGCGGGGGGATGGATCAATGTCCTGATAACGGACGCTGACGTGGCGAGACAACTCCTGGAGCCGCCGCAACTGTAAATGAAACGGCCGGCACACCGGCCTGTGATGAGACTCACGAGCAACAATCGCTCTCTGGCTTGAGCCCCGGGGACCCCGCTGTGCACTATGGAAAGGCACGGTCGCGAGGGAAACCGCACGGCCGATGCAGCCCTGACGTCCACTCGAACGCGTAAGCGCACGGGTGTGGTCAGCGGCGAAGCTTTACCCATCCTGGTGGACGCAATGAGGCCAAACCGGTGAGCTCGCAGAGCTGCCAAAGGTCTCAGGCGTTCCTGGTTGGCTCACGCAGGCTCCGCATCGGTGCGGCAGCCGGACATCCGGATATGAATGGAAGCACTGAACAATGACGTTTGAAACTGCCACCTCTGTGACCCACAAGCTCTGGGACCGTTCCAACATGCACAACGAACTGGATGCCCTGGTCCACGACCTGTCGGTCAGCCACAACACCCCGAAGAGCAACATCGCGGTCCACGCCAGCGGGCCGAACACCTTCACGCTCAGCCTGAACCACGGCGAGGGCAACCTCGAAACAGTCAACCTGTAGCGAACACCACCGGGCGACGGCGGGAGGAACCATCTCCCGCCGTCGCCTTTTTGCTGGGGTCACCGGCCCAGCTCGCGGCCTTGCAAACGGCCGCTTCCTAAAACGGACCCTTTTGCACGAGGTTGGCCGGAGCCCTTCCGGCCGCCAACGCCTCGAGCTGTCGCCGCAGGAGCTTCAGGATCCTCGGCTCGAAAGCCGAGGCGTTGCCGCCCACGTGCGGCGTGATCAGTGCGTTCGGTGCGGACCACAGCGGGTGGTCTTGTGGCAGAGGTTCGGGATCCACGACGTCGAGGGCGCAGTGCAGGCGCCCGGAAAGGACCTCCTTGGTCAGGGCCGCCGTGTCCACCACGGAGCCGCGGCCCACATTCACCACCAGGGCGCCGTCCGGCAGGGAGGCGAGGACACTTTCACCGATCAGCTGGTGGGTCTGCTCATTCAGGGGCAGCACCGAAACGAGGACGTCGTGTGTAGCGGCGAGCGCGGGCAATTCCGCGGACGCGTGCACGTCGCCATGTTCATCGGTGCGCGCCGAACTCCCCACCCGGGTGAGCGTGACTTCGAACGGCTCCAGGCGGCGGGCGATCTCGTGCCCGATCCCGCCGACGCCCACCAGCAGCACCCGCCTGTCAGCGAGGGACTGCCGCCGCTCCGGCCGCCAGAGCCCGCGCTGCTGATCACGGACTGCCTGGTCAATGCCGCGCAGCTTCGCCAGCATCAGCCCCACGGCCAGCTCGGCGGTGGCAGCGGCATGGACGCCGGCGGCGTTGGCCACGCCCGCGTCCGGTCCGGCTGCCTCGATGATCCCGTCGTACCCGGTCGACTGCGCCTGCACGAACTTCAAGCCGTCGATGCGCGCCAGGGATCCCAGCACGGCGGCGGCGCCGATGTAGGGGAGGATGACGCCGTCGATCTCACTGACGGTCCCGCCCTCGGGGTCCGACTTCAGATCCCAAAGCACTCCCTTCAGCCCTTCGGGCAGGGGCGAGAGATCGGCGAGGAGCTGACGGTCGGGGAAGCTGACGGTGCGGACTGTTTGCATCGGAGAACCTCTCGATTATGCGGCCGAACTCCAAAATCTACTACAGCGCACCTAGGTCGCGGCTTCAGCCTCCGCCAGCCTGATCATGCGGAGCTCGTCCGCCAGGGCGCGGGAAGGCCAGTGCTGCTGCGCCAGTTCCCGCACCCGGGCCTCATCTGTTGCCGGGAAGAGCTTCTCGAGCAGCCCTGCTGCGGAAAGCAGCGCGATCAGGGCTGCAGTCCTCGGATCGGGCGGCGCGGCGTCCGGGGGCCCGGCGGTAAGTGCAGCTTCGATCTTTTGCAGGAGCGCAGCTTTCGGAGCGTGATTCTTTTCCGGGTACCGCGTGGTCCTGAACAGGCCCAGGTGCTTCTCGCCGACATGGTCCACGATGCCGAGCGATGCCATCCCCTCGTAGACGCGGTGCAGTTCAGCGCGGCTCTCCAGCATCGAGACCCACCGCTTGGGAGTGTGGGGCCGTGGCTTGTCCCGGATGAGTTCCAACTGGTGACGGAAGTCCGACTGCGGGTCGGCGCCGGTCGCCCGGACATGCTTCCCCTGCAGCCCGATTGCACCGATCAGGTCCAGTTCGGCCAGTATTGCCCCGGCCAAAGCAGCCCTAAGCACGGACTGCGGCACAACCGGCTCGCCGTCCTTGTCATTCGTTGCCAGAAGGAGCAAAGCCTGGGGAAGGTTCAGCTCCTGGGCCCGTGGCGTTTCAGCATCCATACGATCATGGTGGCGCAGCCACGCCCCCATCACAACGGCGCCCGGAAAACGGCGCCGGACTTCGGTCCTGCTGGGCTATAGAAGATTTACAAGCCTGAAACGCAAACCCCTAGCCGCAAGTGCAGTTGCAGAGTACATTGAATGCAACTTCACTTGCAGAGTGCGCTACGTTACAACGGAGGTTGGGATTTGAATACCAGCGCGGCGGACATAGGGGCCAGCGCGGGCGGCGGAAGCAGCGCCCCGAACGTCTCCCACGCCTGGCTAGGTGACGTCCTCCCGGACGTTCCACTGTCCAAAGCCCAGAGCCGGGTAGTTGATGTCATCGGCCGTAACCCGCAGCTGTCCTCCTACGCCGACATCGCCGAGATCGCCCAGCGCGCCGACGTCAACAACTCCACTGTGGTCCGCGCAGCTCAGCATCTGGGCTACCGAGGCTGGCCGGATCTCCAGCGCGAGCTGCGTTCCCGGTATCTGGTGATGATCTCCACGGAGGACACCCTGACCGAGCACGGCGAACACCGCAGCCCGCTCCATGACGCACTCAACCACGACATCGAGAACCTGCGCCTGACACTGGACTCCAATACCGCCGACGACGCCGAAGCCGCCATCGCGGCGATGGCAGCCGCCAAGTCCATCACCGTCCTCGGGCTGGGGTCCTTCGCGGGTCCCGCCAGCGTCATGGCGCATCTTGGCTCCACCATGGGCTACCCCATCACTCTGGAGAACCGCGGAGGTGTCCATCTGGCGTCCAGCACCAACTCCCTCGGCAAGGGGGACGTTCTGGTGGTTATCAACATGTGGCGTTCCGTGCGGCAGATCATCGTCGCCGCCGAGGCTGCCAAACAGGCGGGCGCCACGGTGATCGCCATCAGTGACATGCGGCGCGGCCGCCTGGCGGCTGCGGCCGACCACCTCCTGGTGGTGGCTTCGGAAGGAATCTCCTTTTTCCAGTCCGTCACCGCCGCGAACTCCTTGATCTACGGCCTGCTCGCGGGTATGGAGGCCGCCCAGCCCGAACGCAGCCGCGCCGCCATCCGCCGGACCCAGCAACTGTGGAAGGACCTGGACATTTACCTCGACTGACCGCCAGCGCGAAGTTGCCCGCCCTTTCCACCGCATCCATTCCATACCTACCTTTTCCGGGAGCAGTTCATGAACACCAGCACCGACCGCCGCATCGCCGTCATAGGCCTCGGCGCCATGGGCGGAGCAATGGCCGCCACGCTCCACCGCGCCGGCTGGGAAGTCACCGGCTTCGACCCCTCCGAAGCCGCCAGGTCTGCCGCCTCGGACGCGGGGATTCGCGCCACCGACACCCTTTCCGATCTCGCCGGAACCCCGTACGTGGTCCTCTCGCTGCCGGCTGCCAGCATGGTCCAAACCACAGTCCCCCAACTCCTGGCAGCACCGGGAACCATCGCGATCATTGACACCACCACCTCCGAGCCGGCCACGAGCAGGCAGATGGCGGACCTCGCGGAAGCACAGGGTGCCGCTTTCGTGGATGCTCCGGTTTCCGGTGGCCGCGACGGGGCAGCGTCGGGGTCCCTCAGCGCCTTCGTCGGGGCGACCGGCGGCGCCCTTGCCGCCGCCGAGCCGGTCCTGCTCGCGCTTACCGGCGGCAAATACAGCCACATCGGGGGCCCCGGCAGCGGAAACGTCGTCAAACTCCTCAACAACGTCCTGGCTGCAGCCAACCTCGTCTCCGTCGGCGAAGCCCTGGGCGTCGCCCAGGCCTACGGCATCGATCCCGCCACGGCGGCGGCCAGCATCAGCCAAGCCTCCGGCGGCAGCAAAGTATCCGCGAACATGTACCCGAACTGGGTCCTCACCGGTACCCACGATTCGGGATTCTCGCTGGGCCTCATGGCCCGGGACGCCGCCCTCGCCGTGCAAGTCGCCGCGCAAATCGGCGAAACACCGGCCTTGCTGGCCGCCGTCGCGGGCCAGTGGCAGGAGGCGTTGGCCGTCCTCGGACCGCGTGCGGACTTCACCGAGATCGCCCGGACCGTGGCCCCTGCCATCACGCCTGCGGGCGCTCCCGGCACCACGCCTGCCGGCGCTCCTCCCGCCCCTGTCACCACAAACGGCACCACCGCCGTCGCCTGAGCCAGCCCGCCACGAGCCCCGAAGGAACCTATCCCATTGAGCATCACCACAGCACCGACCTCATCCTCGGCGGCCACCGCCCGGGCAGTCCTGGACGCAGCCTTTCCGGCCGGCCTCGGCGCCTTCCTTGACGGCAGGACCGTTCCCGGCGGCGGTGAGAGCATTACGCTCACCGTCGCGGCCACCGGCGAGGCGTTTGCCTCCTACGCTGACCCGGGCGCCGAGGGCGCCAATGCCATCCTGGAAAGCTCCACGGCCGGCGCAGCCGCCTGGGGCGAAATGAACGGATTTGAACGGGCCGCCATCCTGCGCAACGTCAGCCGCGTCGTGGAAGAACACGCGGAGGAACTGGCCATCCTCGAGTCCGCCACAACGGGCAAGCCCATCCGCGACGCCCGTGTCGAAGCTGCCAAGGTGGCCGAAATGTTCGGCTATTACGCGGGCTGGGCGGACAAGCTGACGGGGCAGACCATTCCCGTTCCCGGGCCGTGGCACACCTACACCGAACGCGTTCCGTGGGGCGTCGTCGTCGCCATCACCCCCTGGAACGCTCCGCTGTTCACCGCCGGCTGGAACTCCGCGGCGCCGCTGGCCGCCGGCAATGCCGTGATCATCAAGCCCAGCGAATTCACGCCGGCCTCATCCGTCCGCCTCGCCCAGCTGGCCCACGAGGCGGGTCTTCCCGCGGGCGTGTTCAACGTGGCCGCGGGACTGGGCCAGACCGTGGGCGCTGCCCTCACCACCGACCGGCGCGTCGGCAAAATCAGCTTCATCGGTTCCGTCCCCACCGGGCGCCGCGTGGCAGTAGCAGCCGCGCAGGCCGGGATTCCCGCGCTTCTGGAACTCGGCGGCAAGAGCGCGAACATTGTGTTCGCCGACGCCGACCTGGACCGGGCCGCCGACGGCGCCATCTCGGCAATCTTCTCCGGAGCGGGCCAGTCCTGCGTCGCCGGATCACGGCTCCTCGTGGAGCGCAGCGTGCACGCACAGTTCGTTGAACTGGTGGCCGACCGGGCCGCTCAGCTGCGGATCGGCGACCCGCTGAGCGCGGACACCGAGGTCGGCCCGATCATCACGGCACAGCAGTTCGCCACGGTCAGGTCGCTGATCGAGGCAGGGCTGGACGACGGCGGCCGCCGGGTCACCGGAGCGGCGCTCCCGGAGGCACTCGCAGGGTCCCCGTTGGCCGGCGGGCACTGGGTCATGCCCACCCTGCTCGACGGCGTGACGCCCCAGAACCGGCTCGAAACCACGGAGGTTTTCGGTCCGGTGGTGGGGGCGGACGCCTTCGACACCGAGGCCGAGGCCATCGCCCGGGCCAACAACACCACTTTCGGCCTGGCCGGTGCGGTGTGGACCTCCGATGTTTCCCGCGCCCACCACATCGCCCGTGAGGTAAAGGCCGGCACGTTCTGGATCAACTCCTACAAGACCATCCACGTGGCCGTTCCGTTCGGCGGCTTCGGCGACTCCGGCCACGGCCGTTCGTCCGGTCCCGGCGTCCTTGACGAGTACACCCAGACGAAGGCCATCTGGGTGCCCACTCGCGCAGCAGGTTCTCCCTTCCCGTCTCTGTCCTACTGAAGCAGGCTGATACTTATGGAACTGACAAACGCAACGTCCGTCACGGCCACACTGCGCCGGGCCCTTGCCGACGCCGTCGAGGAATGGAAGCCGCGCGTCCTGGCCCTCGCCCGGGAAATCCATGCCACCAAGGAAGTCTCCTTCGAGGAGGTCCGCTCGGCCGAAGCGGCAGCGGCGCTCCTGGCTGACGGCGGCTTCGACGTGGAACGCGGCACCGGCGGCCTTCCCACCGCCTTCACGGCGAGCGCCGGCAGCGGCGACCTGACCGTGGCCCTGTGCGTGGAATACGATGCGCTCCCCGACATTGGACACGCGTGCGGGCACAACCTGATCGCGGGCGCCTCCGTGGCCGCCGCCCTTGCCCTGCGGCCCTACGTGGACGAACTCGGCATCACGCTGAAGGCGATCGGAACGCCGGCCGAGGAGCACGGCGGCGGCAAGGCCCTGCTGCTGGAACAGGGGGCGTTCGACGGCGTGGGCCTTGCCCTGATGGTCCATCCGGTCCAGGACGGCGTGACCTACAACCCGGCCGGCACCAGCGCCCAGGCCGTGGGCCGCTACAAGGCCACGTTCACCGGAAAGGCGGCCCACGCGGCGGCAGCCCCGCATCACGGCGTGAACGCGGCCGACGCCGCGGTGCTGAGCCAGGTCGCCGTCGGGCTGCTGCGCCAGCAGATCCCCGCCGACCACCGCATAGCCCTCTACGTCGCCGAAGCCGGCCACGTCACCAACATCATTCCGGACCGGGCAGTGGTCCAGTTTGAGTGCCGGGCCTTCACCCTGGCGGAATACGAGGCTCTGCTCGAGCGCGTCCGCCGCTGCTTCGAAGGAGCCGCCCTCGCCACCGGAACCACGCTGGCCATCGAGGCGACAGAGCCCCTCTACGAACCCCTGCTGCAGGACAACGCCCTGGCCGCGCACTGGACGGAGGCAATGGAGGCGTTCGGCAAGGACACCTCGCCCGCCGACGGCCTCAGCGGCGGCTCAACCGACATGGGCAACATCTCCCAGGTCATCCCGTCCCTGCATCCGTGGCTGAGCATCCCCGGCGCCGACGTGCCTATCCACTCGCACGCGTTCGCCGCCCTCGCGGACTCCCCCGCGGCGTACGGCGTGATGTTCGAGGCCGCCACGGCGCTGGCCTGGACCGTTGCCGCCGCAGCCTCCACCCCCGCCGAACGGGCGCGCTTCACCAAAGCGGCATACCGCCGTCGTACTGTCACCCAGGAAGGCACCTCATGAGTACCAGCACCACAACCGCTCGGCTCGACAAAGCCGGTGCCCGGCTGACGCTTCCGGTCGCAGCGCTGGCCTTTGTCATTGCCGTCGCCGTCCAGCTCATCGGCCAGGCCAAGATCGACCTTGGAATCGGCGCAATCGTCATCTTCCCCATGGTCTGGGGACTCATCCTCGGGCTCCTGGTCTCCATCCAGAAGTTCAAGCCCCTCGGCCTGGATCTGCAACGGATCGCAGCCGCGCTGGTGGGCGTGGCCGTGCTGCTCCTGGTCGCCAGGCTGGCGTTCAACATCGGCCCCAGCCTCCCCAGCCTGGTCAAGGCCGGCCCCGCCCTGCTGCTGCAGGAGGTGGGCCACCTGCTGGGCACCATCGCCCTTGCCCTCCCCCTGGCAGTCCTGCTCAAGATGGGCAAGGCAACGGTGGGGGCCACGTTCTCCCTTGACCGCGAGCCGTCCTTCGCCATGGTCTCCGAAAAGTACGGTCCGGATTCGGACCAGTACCGGGGCGTGCTGGCCATGTACGTGTTCGGAACCCTTTTCGGGGCCGTGTACATCACGTTGCTCACCTCGCTGGTGGCCAACTGGAAGATCTTCGATCCCCTGGCGCTGGCCATGGGCGCCGGCGTGGGGTCCGGGTCCATGATGGCGGCGTCCTCGGCCAGCATCGTCGCGGCGTACCCCGGGGACCAGGACGCCGTCCTCGGCATGGCGGCGGTCTCCAACCTGATCACCACCGTCCTGGGCGTCTACGTCGGCATCTACCTCGCCCTGCCGCTGGCCGACCGTTTCTACCGGGTCCTCACCCGCAACCAGACCCGCGAGGCGGTTGCTGTCGCAGCTGCGGGTACCGTGGAGCGCGGACGTGCCGACATCGAGCGGGACGAGGCCCAGGCCGAAGAGAACCGCCGCTTCCGCGAACGCGTCGCCGAATCCTCGGCAGTGATCAAGCTCCCGCTGTGGCTGTCCCTGTCCGTCCTCACGGTCCTGGGCATCGGCACGGCCTCGGTGGCGGCGAAGGGATTCAGCCTGTCCATCGTCGCCGGCTACGCAGTCATGCTCGCCCTGGTCCTGGTCAGCATCGCGCTGGCGAAAGTCACCAGGAAGATCTCGGCCATCGTCTACATCACCACCATCGGCGCGTACATCTCCAGCCCGTGGTTCTTCGCGGCCGACGCGCTCACGGCGGTCATCAAGACCGTCGACTTCCTGTCCATCGCCACCGTCATGCTGACGCTTGCGGGCCTGTCCTTGGGCAAGGACATCCCGCTGCTGAAGAACATCGGCTGGAAGATCATTCCCGTGGGGCTGGTCGCGGTCACCGCGTCCTTCCTGCTCTCCACCGTGATCGCGGAGTTCGCATTGGGGCTCTGGCACTAAGCAAAGCGCTGCTTAGGCGGCAGAAGTAAGCGGACGACGGCGGGACCTCCCGCCGTCGTCCGCTCACGTTGGTGCCAGTTGCGGTCCCTAGCGCGGGCCACCTGGATCATTGGTATTGCTCCGTATTGATCAGTATTGTTTCGGAGCCATGCGCCCAACACGGCCAGCGCACTAATCCAGGTTGTTCTCCGCCGTTTCCGGCCCGCACAGTCCTGTTAGCTCGACGCGTCCCTTTCGATCTCTTCCGCGAGGTCGTCGACAGCTTCGGGACGCAAGTGGATGCCTGCCTCCTCGAAGCGTTCCTCGAGCACGTGGCTTACGTCGTCTTGGACGTGGCCCAGGCGGATCTCATCGCGGATTTCCTCCGCGATTCTCTCCGTGGTTTCTCCGCTGTCCACCTCCTCGACGCCGTCATCGTCGTCAAAAGGGGCCCCTGCGGTGTCAGCTGAGTCGGTCATACTTCATCGTGTCCGGTCATCGCCGGGCGGTCAACCACATGCGGCGAATTCCGCAATGCGGTCAGTGCCCCATGGTCAACGACTGGGAAACGGTTATGGCTATCAGGACCAGGAACGTGACGGAGACCGCCCACGTTTCCAGGCGCAACCGGAGCCCGGCCTGTTTCCGCATCACGTCGTGGGCGCGCCATGACCCGCTACGCGTTGATTTCCACTTGCACATAGTCCTCCCTGTGAAACATCCGCCGTTCCCGCCAGCCGTCCAGGACCACCCAGATGATGGAACCGTCGGGGGTACTGCAGTCCACGACGCCGGAGCCCAGAGAGCGCCCGTCGCGGGAGAGCCGCACCGGCTGCCCTGTGGGCAAGGCGTTCCATGACACCCGGCGCCAGCGTGATTCATTTGTCGGTTCCAGAAACCTTGTCGCTTTCACGAGCGCTACCGCAGGATGACCGTGCGGTTGCCGAGCAGGAGGATCCTGCCTTCGCAATGCCAGCGCACAGCGTTGCGGAGGGCGGCGCATTCGGCGTCCCGGCCCACGGCCACCAGGTCATCGGCGGTGTACGTGTGGTCCACCTCGATGACCTGCTGCGCGATGATCGGGCCCTCATCGAGCTCGGCGTTGACGTAGTGCGCCGTGGCGCCCACGGTTTTGACGCCGCGGTCGTAGGCCTGGTGGTAGGGCTTCGCACCCTTGAAGCTGGGCAGGAACGAGTGGTGGATGTTGATGGTCCGCCCTGCAAGCCTGGCTGACAGTTCGTCGCTGAGCACCTGCATGTAGCGGGCCAGGACCACGAGTTCCACGTCCAGTGCGTCCACGAGTTCCAGGAGCTTGGCCTCGGCCTCGGGCTTGGTGTCCTTGGTGACCGGCAGGTGGAAGAACGGGATGCCGTGCCACTGCACCAGAGCTTCCTGGTCGCGGTGGTTCGACACCACCGCGACGATCTCCACGGGAAGGTCACCGGTACGTGCCCGGAACAGCAGGTCGTTGAGGCAGTGCCCCATCTTGGAGACCATCACCAGGACACGGCGCTTGCGGCCGTGCGGCTCCAACTGCCAGCTCATATTCCACTTTTCGGCCACCGGCGCGAACTCCCGGCGCAGAAGCTCGGTGCCGGCCTCCTGCGCTGAGGAGTCCTGCGCTGAGGACTCCTGCGGGGAGCCGGAGGAGGAGGCGGAGGAAAAGTGGACACGCATGAAGAAGTGCCCCTGCCCCTTGTCCCCGTACTGCTTGATGTCCAGAATGTCGCACCCGTGCTCGAGCAGGAATCCCGCGATCGCGTGGACGATGCCCGGCGCTTCGGCGCAGTCAACCGTAAGGACATGCTCAACCGCCGTTCGAGTGTCCTCCGGCTTGGAGGCAGTTCTTTTCACAGCCTGCGCCGCGCTCATTTCTGAACACCTTCGAATTCCCGGGCGTTGGCCGCTTCCTCTTCCTGGGCAAGGTCGGCCTGGAATGCCGCGTACCGGGCGAGGTGCGCGGGGCGTCGGCGCAGCACGAGCCATGCAGCGCCCAGCAGGATGAACCAGACCGGCGTGACCAGGAGCGCCAGGAGGGTGTCCGGCTGGGTGGTCAGCGCCCAAAGAACGAATGCGAAGAACGCGAAGACCACCCAAACCATGGGCTTGCCGCCGGGCATCCGGTATTTCGATGCCTGGTGCAGGTGCGGCCTGCGCCCGCGGAAAGCCAGGTAGCTGGCCAGGATGATGGACCAGACGAACACGAAGCAGACGGCGGACACGGTGGTCACCATGTCGAAGGCCTTGCCGATGTCCTGGCCCGCGTACATCAGCACGACGCCGGAGAGCAGGAGGACGCAGGACAGGAACAGGGCGTTCTGCGGGACCTTGCGGCGTGACAAAGCGCCGAAGGCGGACGGCGCGTCGCCCTCCTGCGCCAGCCCGTACACCATGCGGGATGTGGAGTAGATGCCGGAGTTCGCCGAGGACATGGCCGAGCTGAGCACCACCAGGTTCACCACGGTGGCTGCGGCGCCCAGGCCCGCCAGGGAGAACATCGCAATGAAGGGACTGTGGCCGGCCTGGAACTGGGTCCACGGGGTGACGGACATCAGGATGATGAGGGCGCCCACGTAGAAGAGCAGCACGCGGATGGGGATCGAGTTGATGGCCTTGGGCAGGTTCTTCTCGGGGTCCTTGGCCTCTGCGGCCGTGGTGCCCACCAGTTCAATGCCCACGAAGGCGAACACGGCGATCTGGAAGCCTGCCACGAATCCCATGAACTCGTTCGGGAAGAAACCGCCGTGGCTCCACAGGTTCGTGAAGGTGGCGGGGCCGGCGTCGGACTGGAACCCGGTGAAGATCATGAACATGCCCACGATGATCAGCGCCGCGATGGCGACGATCTTGATCAGCGCGAACCAGAACTCGGTCTCGCCGAATGCCTTGACGGTCACGAGGTTCAGGAACAGCAGAATGGCCACGGTGGCCAGTCCCGGGATCCACAGCGGCAGTCCCGGCCAGAGTTCCTTGGAGTAGCCGGCGATGGCGATGACGTCGGCGATTCCCGTGATGACCCAGCAGAACCAGTAGGTCCAGCCGGTGAAGAAGCCGGCCCAGGGGCCGAGGAGGTCCGCGGCGAAGTCGCTGAAGGATTTGTAGTTCAGGTTGCTCAGCAGGAGCTCGCCCATGGCCCGCATGACGAAGAACAGCATGAAGCCGATGATCATGTAGACGAAGATGACGGACGGTCCGGCCGCGGAGATGGTTTTGCCCGAGCCCATAAAGAGTCCGGTGCCGATGGCGCCGCCAATGGCGATCAGCTGGATGTGCCTGTTGCTGAGCTGCCGTTCAAGGTGCGGCTCTTGCTGGGAAGTTAGGGATTTAGTAGTCACGTGCTGCTCCTCGGATCAATGCTGGCTGGAGTGCTGCGGAGGTTGATGCCAGGTCCGGTCCACCGGGAACCGAATCAAGGCTGTTGAAGCTGTAGAGATGGATGCCCTCGAGGTTGCCGGGGCGGTTTTCCAGCCCGGCGAAGAGGGTTTGGGGGGAGTAGTGGTCGCCGCTCAAAAGCTTGCGGGGCAGCGGACCCTTCCGGCTCAGGAACTTGAGGGAACTGCCGACGCCGATCTGCGTCGCCAAGGATACGAGCTTGGTCCGTGGGACGGCGCCCGCCACCCCCGCCCAGACGGGCAGTTCAACGCCCTCGCGGAGCAGGAGCGCCGCGTAATCGAGGATTTTTTCGGGGGCGAAACACATTTGGGTCACCACGTGGGAGGCCAGATGCTGCTTGGCCAGCAGGGCGTCCAGCATGTCGACCGGGCCGGTGGAGGGGTGGCCTTCCGGGTAGCCCGCAACGCCTGCCCGCATCAGCCCGCCGGAGTACTGCGCGATGTCCTCCAGCACAGGAAGGGCCGACTCATACGGCCCGGCCGGCTGCTTCCGGTCCCCGCCGATGACAAACACCTCGTGGATGCCGGCAGCATCGCAGTCGCGGAGGATGCCGGTCAGCTCGGCGCGGTCATGCAGGCTGCGCGCGGCCAGGTGCGGGATGACGGTGTAGCCCAGCACACTGAGCTGCACGGCGGTGCGCATGGTCCGCTCGATGCCGTGGTGCGGCAGGCACGTCACGGTGAGCGCGGTGGTCAACGGCACGAGGTCCGTGACGCGCTCGACGATTCCCGCGGACGGGATGATTTCTATTCTGACGGGGAACATCATTGGTCCTCTCTGAACATCCGGGTTGGTGGGTCAGGCTGTGGCGGCCAGCAGTGAGCTGGCTTCCTGGCGGGTGCTTCCGGAGCTTTCGATGTGGGCGAGCTCGGCCGGGATTTCCCAGCCCTTCTTGCGCATCGCGGTGGCCCAGAGCCGGCCGGCGCGGTAGGACGAACGCACCAGCGGCCCGGACATGACGCCGAGGAAGCCGATCTCGTCCGCTTCCTGCTGCAGGTCAACGAACTCCTGCGGCTTGACCCAGCGGTCCACCGGCAGGTGCCGCTCGGACGGGCGCAGGTACTGGGTGATGGTGATCAGGTCACAGCCGGCCTCGTGCAGGTCCCGCAGGGCCTCGGAGATCTCCTCGCGGGTCTCGCCCATGCCCAGGATCAGGTTCGATTTGGTCACCATGCCGAGCTTCCGGCCCTGCGTGATCACATCCAGCGACCGGTCGTAGCGGAAGGCCGGGCGGATCCGCTTGAAGATCCGCGGCACGGTCTCGACGTTGTGGGCGAACACCTCGGGCTTGGAGTCGCAGATCGCCGCGATGTGTTCGGGTTTCCCGGAGAAGTCCGGAATGAGGAGTTCGACGCCGGTGCCCGGGTTCAGTTCGTGGATCTTGCGGACCGTTTCGGCGTACAGCCAGACGCCCTCGTCGGCGAGGTCATCGCGGGCCACGCCGGTGACGGTGGCGTAGCGCAGCTGCATGGACTGCACGGAGCGGGCCACCTTGGTCGGCTCGAACATGTCCACCGGGGAGGGCTTGCCGGTGTCGATCTGGCAGAAGTCGCAGCGGCGGGTGCATTCGGAGCCGCCGATCAGGAAGGTCGCTTCCTTGTCTTCCCAGCATTCGAAGATGTTGGGGCAGCCGGCCTCCTCACAGACGGTGTGCAGGCCTTCCTTCTTGACCAGGTTCTTGAGCTGCACGAACTCCGGGCCCATCTGGACCTTGGCCTTGATCCATTCGGGCTTGCGTTCCACCGGTGTGGCCGCGTTCCGCTGCTCGATGCGCAGCATCTTCCGGCCTTCTGGTGCCAGTGTCATAGTTCTCTTTCCTTCAGCATTCGACGACGTTGACGGCGAGGCCGCCCATGGCCGTTTCCTTGTATTTGGAGCTCATGTCCTTGCCGGTCTCACGCATGGTGATGATCACCTCGTCCAGGGACACCCGGTGCGTGCCGTCACCCCAGAGGGCCATCTTCGCGGCGTTGATCGCCTTCGCCGCAGCGATCGCGTTCCGCTCGATGCACGGGACCTGGACCAGCCCGCCGATCGGGTCACACGTCAGGCCCAGGTTGTGTTCCATCGCGATCTCCGCCGCGTTCTCCACCTGCGCCGGAGTACCGCCCATCACCTCGGCCAGCCCGGCAGCAGCCATCGACGACGCCGACCCCACCTCACCCTGGCAACCGACCTCCGCACCCGAAATCGACGCCTGCTCCTTGTAGAGCACCCCGACCGCGCCGGCGGCCAGCAGGAACCTCACCACGACGTCATCGCGGTCACCCTGCGTGGCCTTGTCCATCCCCGGCGCGAAATGCAGCGCGTAATACAGCACCGCCGGAATGATCCCGGCCGCGCCGTTCGTCGGAGCGGTGACCACCCGGCCGCCCGAGGCGTTCTCCTCGTTCACCGCCAGGGCAACCAGGTTCACCCACTCCTGCCAGTACTTCGGATCCCGGTACTCCGGGTCCTGCCCGGCGCTTTCCTTCAACAGCCGCTCATGCCAGTCCGGGGCGCGGCGGCGGACCTTCAACCCCCCGGGCAGCAAACCCTCACGCTTCAAGCTGGCCGCCACGCAGCCCTCCATCACGGAGTAGATATGCAGCAGGCCCTCCCGGATCTCCTCCGGGGTACGGCTGTCTTCCTCGTTGACCCGCATCACGTCGCTGATGCCCAGCCCCGTTTCCCGGCAGTGCTCCAGCAACTCCGCAGCCGTCCGGAACGGCAGCGGCAATTCCTTCTTGGACTCCTCAAGCTCCTGCTGCGCCGCGTCCTCCTCACCCTCACGGATGATGAACCCGCCACCCACCGAGAAAAACGTCGCGCTGTGCAGCACACCGCCCCCGGCGTCGGACACCGCGAACGTCATGCCGTTGGTATGCCGCGGCAAAACCGTCAACGGACGCAGCACCATGTCCTTCACCCCATACGGCAAAGGAACAGCACCGGCCAGCTGCAGCAACCCGCTCTCCGCGATCGCCGCCAGCCGGTCCTCCACCTCCTCCGGCAGGATCAGCTCCGGATGAAACCCCTCCAACCCCAGCAGGATCGCGGTCATCGTCCCATGCCCATGCCCCGTCGCGGCCAGCGACCCATAAAGGTCCACCCGCAACGACGCCACTTCCGCAAGCTTGCCCAGGGATTTAAGTTCCTCAGCAAACACAGCGGCAGCCCGCATCGGCCCCACAGTATGCGAACTGGACGGACCTATGCCGATAGAAAAAAGATCAAAGACGCCAACAGCCATAGCCGGGTTCCTAACTAGAAGTGTGGTCGGGTTGGGAGGGGAGGTGGCGGGACATCCTCTGCATGCTCGGTCGCGAAGACGCCCGCTGCGCGGACGTGACGCTCCCTTAGACGCATGCTGCCGGATGCCCCACCCCCTCCGAGGTTCCCCTCGCCAAAGGTCACGGAAGCGCGAGCGTTGGCGGAGCCGGGCTTTTCGAAAGCGTGCGTCAAGGCGAGGAACGAGCCAGCACGCGTGAAAAGTCCGGTCCGCCAACGCGGACCCAGCCGCAATAACGCACTCAGGCGAGGTTCGTGACGGAAGGATAGAGCGGGTGGGCGGCGGCGAGTGCCTCTACTCGTGACCGCAGACCGGACAGGTCAGCGCCGGCGTCGGCGATCAGGGCCTCGGCGATGATGTCCGCCACCTCGGCAAAGGCGGCTTCGCCGAACCCGCGGGTGGCCAGCGCCGGGGTGCCGATCCGCAGGCCCGAAGTGACCATGGGCGGGCGCGGATCGAAGGGCACGGCGTTGCGGTTGACGGTGATGTCGATTTCCGCGAGGCGGTCCTCGGCTTCCTGGCCGTTGAGCTGGCAGCTGCGCAGGTCAACGAGGACCAGGTGCACGTCGGTGCCGCCGGAGACCACGGAGATGCCCTTGGCCGTGACGTCGGGCTGGACCAGGCGTTCGGCCAGGATCCGGGCGCCGGCCAGGACACGTTCCTGGCGCTCCTTGAACTCCGGCGACGCGGCGATCTTGAATGCCACTGCCTTCCCGGCGATGACATGCTCCAGCGGGCCGCCTTGCTGGCCGGGGAACACTGCCGAGTTGATCTTCTTGGCGATGTCGGCGTCGTTGGTCAGGATAATCCCGCCGCGCGGACCGGCGAGAGTCTTGTGCGTCGTGGAGGTGGTGACGTGGGCGTGCGGCACCGGGCTGGGGTGCAGCCCGGCGGCCACGAGGCCGGCGAAGTGGGCCATGTCCACCATCAGGTAGGCGCCCACCGAGTCCGCGATCCGGCGGAAAGCGGCGAAATCGAGCTGGCGGGCGTACGCCGACCAGCCGGCCACGATCAGCGCGGGCTTGTGCTCCTGTGCCAGCCGCTCCACCTCGGCCATGTCCACGGCATGGGTGTCCTCGCGGACGCCGTACGGCACCACGTTGTACAGCTTGCCGGAGAAGTTGATCTTCATCCCGTGGGTCAGGTGCCCGCCGTGGGCCAGGTTCAGGCCCATGATGGTGTCCCCGGGCTTGATCAGCGCGTGCATCACCGAGGCGTTGGCCTGCGCACCGGAGTGCGGCTGGACGTTCGCGTATTCGGCCCCGAAGAGTGCCTTGACCCTGTCGATCGCCAGCTGCTCGACCACATCCACGTGCTCGCAGCCGCCGTAGTAGCGCTTGCCGGGATAACCTTCGGCGTACTTGTTGGTCAGCACCGAGCCCTGCGCCTGCATCACCGCCCTGGCCGTGTGGTTCTCCGAGGCGATCATCTCCAGCCCGTCACGCTGGCGGGTCAGCTCGTCGTCGATCTTTCCAGCGATCTTGGGATCCAGCGCGGCAAGGT
This sequence comes from Arthrobacter sp. B3I9, assembly GCF_030816935.1. Lineage (NCBI taxonomy): Bacteria > Bacillati > Actinomycetota > Actinomycetes > Micrococcales > Micrococcaceae > Arthrobacter > Arthrobacter sp. B3I9. The sequence goes on along the minus strand of NZ_JAUSYO010000001.1, from coordinate 822,862 downwards.
CCGCGTCCAGCGACGGGGAAACAACCTGCTCGAACGCGACGGTACCCGTCGTTGCGGCGCTCACAGCTCGCCGCCGTTGGCTGCTGCGTATTCTTCACCGGACATCAGCGGGCCCTCTTCGGTCACGGCGACCTTGAAAAGCCAGCCGGCACCATAGGGGTCGCTGTTGATCAGCGCAGGATCAGAGACAACGTCATCGTTGATCTCCACAACCTCGCCGGTGACCGGGGCGTACAGGTCCGAGACAGACTTGGTGGACTCCACCTCCCCACAAGTCTCCCCCGCCGTCACAGCCGAGCCGACCTCGGGCAGGTCCACGTACACAATGTCACCGAGGGCATCGGCAGCAACAGCAGAGATCCCAATCCCCACCGGCCCGGACCCATCAACAGCAACCCACTCATGTTCAGCGGAGTACTTCAGTTCAGCAATAACTTTTGCCATGTGCATTTCCTTAATCTGGTGTGTGAAAAGTGAGAGAGCGTTCGCCCAGAACGCGCGAAAGGTGAGAGAGCGTCGGCTCAAGCGCCGCGAAAGGTGAGAGAGCGTTCGCCCAGAACGCGCGAAAGGTGAGAGAGCGTCGGCTCAAGCGCCGCGAAAGGTGAGAGAGCATCGGAGGGCCGGCAGAGCCGGGCTTTTCGAAAGCGTGCGTCAAAGCGACGAAGGAGCAGCACGCGTGAAAAGTCCGGTCTGCCGGTCCGAACCCGACCGGAGAAACTTACTTCGAGCGCTTGTAGAACGGCAGTGCGACGACTTCGAAGGGCTCTGGTTTGCCGCGCAGATCGATGTCCAGGGCCGTGCCGGGTTCGGTGAATTCGACGTCGACATAGGCCATGGCGATCGGGTACCCCAGCGTGGGGCTGGGCTGGCCCGAGGTTACTTCGCCGACGACGTTGCCGTCCTTGAGGACCGGGTAGTGGCTGCGCCCTGCCCGGCGGCCCAGGCCTTTGAGCCCCACGAGCTTGCGGCCTGAAGTGGACCCGGCGCCCAGGGCCTTGAGCTCGGCCAGCATGGCCTTGCCGATGAAGTCCGACTCCTTGGCGAGCGAGACGACCGGGCCCAAGCCCGCGGCGTATGGGTTGCCGTTGCGGGAAAGCTCGTTGCCGTAGAGGGGCATGCCGGCTTCCAGGCGGAGCGAGTCGCGGCAGGCCAGCCCGGCGGGGACGAGGCCGTGGCCGGCGCCTGCTTCGAGCAGCGCCTCCCACAGGCCGGCGGCGCCTTCGTTGGGGACATAGATCTCGAAACCGTCCTCGCCGGTGTACCCGGTGCGGGCCACGAGCAGGTCCTGGGCGGTGCCGTTGACGGTGATGCCCACCTCCACGGCGGCGTAGTACTTCAGCTCGGTCACCAGCGAATGCTGCTCGGCCGGGACCAGCGCCAGGAGGATCTCCTCGGCCTTCGGCCCCTGGACGGCGATCAGGGAGGTATCCGCGGAAACGTCCTGCACCTCGACGTCGAAACCTTCTGCCCGCTGGGCCAGTGCCGCCGCGACCACCACGGCGTTGCCGGCGTTGGGGACCACCAGGAACTTCTCCTCACCAGGGCGGTACGTGATCAGGTCATCGATGATGCCGCCGTCTTCCTGGCAGATCAGCGAGTACTTGGCCTTGCCCACCGCCACCGCGGACAGCTTTCCGGCCAGGGCGTAGTCCAGGAAGGCCGCGGCGTCCGGGCCGGTGACCCAGACTTCGCCCATGTGCGAGAGGTCGAAGAGACCGGCGGCATTGCGGACGGCGTGGTGCTCGGCCAGCTCGGAGCTGTACTTCAGGGGCATCTGCCAGCCGCCGAAGTCCGTGAAGGAGGCGCCTGCGATTTTGTGCTGCTCGTAGAGGGCGGTGTAGTTCTCAGTCATCAGGAATCCTTAGTTCTCAAAATCAGAAAGCGGAGGGCAGGAGCAGACCAGGTTCCGGTCCCCTGCCGCGCCGTCGATGCGGCCGACGGGCGGGAAGTACTTGTCCTGCCGGAGTGCGTGGACCGGGAAGACGGCCTGTTCACGCGGGTACTCCCGGTCCCAGTCGGAGGCGACGACGGCGGCAGCGGTGTGGGGTGCGTTCCGCAGCGGTGAATTTTCCACAGTGAAATCACCGGCAGCCACTTGGTCGATTTCCTGCCGGATGGTGATCATCGCTTCAATGAAGCGGTCGATCTCGGCAAGGTCCTCGGACTCGGTGGGCTCCACCATCAGCGTCCCGGCCACCGGGAAGGACAGCGTGGGAGCGTGGAAACCGAAGTCGATCAGGCGCTTGGCCACGTCCTCCGCCGTCACGCCGGTGCGGGACGTCAGTTCCCGGAGGTCCAGGATGCATTCGTGGGCCACCAGGCCGCTCTCTCCGGTGTAGAGGACCGGGAAGTGCTCATCCAGCCGGGCGGCAACGTAGTTCGCTGCCAGCAGTGCGGACTTGGTCGCCTCGGTCAGTCCCTGGCCGCCCATGAGCTTCACATAGGCCCAGGAAATCGGGAGTACGCCGGCTGAACCGAAGCGCGAGGCCGAAATTGCGACACCAGTTCCTGGTTCGATAGCGTCGGCTTCGTGTGCGGCCTTGTTGGCGTCACCGGGCATGAACGGTGCCAGGTGGGCCTTCGCCGCGACCGGGCCGACGCCGGGTCCGCCGCCGCCGTGCGGGATGCAGAAGGTCTTGTGCAGGTTCAGGTGCGAAACGTCGCCGCCGAACTTGCCCGGCTGGGCGAGGCCGACGAGGGCGTTCAGGTTGGCGCCGTCGACGTACACCTGGCCGCCAGCCGCGTGGATGGCGTCACACACTTCGCGGACGTCGGCGTCGTACACGCCGTGCGTGGACGGGTAGGTGATCATGATCGCCGAGAGGACGTCCTTGTGGGCCTCGATCTTGGCCTGCAGGTCGGCGTGGTCGATGGTTCCGTCGGCGGCGGTCGCCACAACAACCACCTTCATTCCGGCGAGCACGGCGGAGGCGGCGTTGGTGCCGTGGGCCGAGGCCGGGATCAGGCAGATGTTGCGCTGCTGGTCGCCGCGGGAGTGGTGGTAGCCGCGGATGGCGAGCAGCCCGGCGAGCTCGCCCTGGGATCCGGCGTTCGGCTGGATGGAAACCTGGTCGTACCCGGTGATCTCGGCGAGGTCGGCTTCGAGTCCGGCAATGAGTTCACGCCAGCCGGCGGTCTGGGAGTCCGGCGCGAAGGGGTGGATGGAGGCGAACTCGGGCCACGAGATGGCTTCCATCTCGGCGGTGGCGTTCAGCTTCATGGTGCAGGAGCCCAGCGGGATCATGGTGCGGTCCAAGGCCAGGTCGCGGTCCGAGAGCTTCCGGATGTAGCGCAGCAGCTGGGTCTCGGAGCGGTGCGTGTTGAAGACCGGGTGCTGCAGGTACGTGGAGGTGCGCAGCACCGACTCAGGCAACTCGAACCCTGCAGCCTCCACGACCGGACCGGCGCCAAAGGCGACGACCACCGCGGAGAGGATCTCCGGCGTCGTGGTCTCATCGACTGACACGCCAACTGTGTCCGCATCGATGAGGCGCAGGTTGATGCCGCGGGCCTCGGCGGCGGCGATGACCTTGTCGGCCTTGCCGGGCACGCGGACCGTAACGGTGTCGAAGAACGAGTCGCAGACCAGTTCCCGGCCCGCGACCTTCAGCGTGGCGGCCAGGGCACGGGCGTTGTTGTGGACGGTCTCGGCGATGGCCTTCAGCCCGTCCGGGCCGTGGTAGACGGCGTAGAACGAGGAGACGATCGCCAGCAGTGCCTGCGCGGTGCAGATGTTGGACGTGGCCTTCTCGCGGCGGATGTGCTGCTCGCGGGTCTGGAGCGCCAGGCGGTAGGCGGGGACGCCGGCGTTGTCCTTGGAGACGCCGACGATGCGGCCCGGGAGCGTGCGTTCCATGCCGTTCCGGACCGCCATGTAGGCAGCGTGCGGACCGCCGAAGAACAGCGGCACACCCAGGCGCTGGGTGGAACCGACGGCGATGTCCGCCCCCTGTTCGCCCGGAGGAGTGATCAGGGTGAGGGCCAGCAGGTCCGCGGCCACGGTGACCAGTGCGCCGCGGTCCTTGGCCGCGGCGATGACGCCGGACTGGTCCCACACACGGCCGGACACGCCGGGCTGCTGGAGCACCACGCCGTTGATGTCGCCGTCGGGCAATCCCTTGGACAGGTCCGCAACCTCCACCTCGAAGCCGAGGGCTTCAGCGCGGCCCAGCACGATGGCGATGGTCTGCGGGAGGAGGTCGGCGTCGAGGACGGTCTTGCCGTCCTTGGCGGACTTGTTCTTGTTCGCCCGGCGCATCAACAGCACTGCCTCGGCCACTGCGGTGGCTTCATCGAGCAGGGACGCGTTGGCGACCGGCAGTGCGGTGAGGTCCTGGACCATGGTCTGGAAGTTCAGCAGCGCCTCGAGCCGGCCCTGGGAGATTTCCGGCTGGTAGGGGGTGTACGCCGTGTACCAGGCCGGGGCTTCAAGGATGTTGCGTCGGATCACCGGCGGCGTGACGGTGTCGTAGTAGCCCTGGCCGATCATCTGGACAGCGGTCTTGTTCTTCGCGGCAAGCTTGCGCAGCTCGGCCAGCACTTCGACTTCGCTGAGGGCGCTGTCAAGGCTGAGGGGCTTTTCCTGGCGGATGGACTCGGGGACCGCGCTGTCAACGAGGCCGTCGACGCTGTCGTAACCGACGGCCTTGAGCATGGTGTCAATGTCGGACTGGCGGCGGGCGCCGATGTGGCGGTCTGCGAAGGTGGATGGGGACGATTGAACCGTCATATGAGGAACTCCATAATTCAGGTGGCGCAGTGCGCCACGTTGATTCGGGTTCCTCCCCGCTCTGTATTGGACCTGAGAGTTTTGCTTTGCCTGCTGTCAGCAGCGCGCCGCTTGCACCGTCGGTGAGCCCGGTTTCCCGGACTGCTTTCCAGAGTTGCCTTGCCGCGGCGGTACGTGGGCCTGAGAGATTCCTGGGGAGGATTTGCTCCTACGGCGCCTGCTGAACGTACCGGCAAGACTCTCCCGCCGCAGATCATAAGCCGTGCCACTGGTGGGTGACACGGCTCACACTCTACCTGCTGGACGGGCCGGATGCAAAAACGGGCCCGCACGTGGCGCCTCCCGAAGGCGCCGGTGAAGAGGTCTGGCAGACCGCGGCGGCCCGGCCGCGGCGGTCCACCAAGACCGCCCCGGTACCTCACAGGCGCGGATGTCAGCCGTTCGCGGCTACAGTGCGGATCTCGTCCGCGATGGTCTTTCCCAGCAGTTCGGTGCTGCCGTTGCCGCCCAGGTCAGGGGTGAGGGCTTCGCCTCCCCTTGCCAGGACGTTCTCGAAGGCCTGCACAACGGCGGCAGCCGCGGCATCTTCGCCAAGGTGCTGCAGCATCATCGCTGCGCTCCAGATCTGGCCGACGGGGTTGGCGATGCCCTTTCCGGCGATATCCGGCGCTGAGCCGTGGACCGGTTCGAAGAGGCTCGGGAAACGACGCTCGGGGTTGATGTTGCCGCTGGGCGCGATGCCGATGGTTCCCGTGCACGCAGGTCCCAGATCGGACAGGATGTCTCCGAAGAGGTTGCTGGCCACGACGACGTCAAACCTCTCCGGGTGCAGCACGAAGTTCGCCGTGAGGATGTCGATGTGGTAGCTGTCGGTCCTGACATCACTGAAGTTCTGCGCCATGGCCTCGACCCGCTCGTCCCAGTACGGCATGGTGATGGCGATGCCGTTGCTCTTGGTGGCTGACGTCAGGTGCTTCTTGGGGCGGCTGTCGGCAAGGTTGAAGGCGTACTTCAGGATGCGGTCGACGCCGGTCCTGGTCATGACCGTTTCCTGGATGACCGTTTCCCGGTCGGTCCCTTCAAACATCCGGCCGCCGACGCTGGAGTATTCACCTTCGGTGTTTTCCCGGACGACGTAGAAGTCGATATCCCCGGGAACCCGGTCCGCCAGCGGGCTCTTCACGCCGGCCAGCAGCTTCACGGGCCGCAGGTTGACGTATTGGTCGAAGTGGCGCCGGAACTGCAGGAGGCTCCCCCACAGCGAGATGTGGTCCGGGACGGTGTCCGGGGAGCCCACAGCGCCGAAGAAGATGGCGTCGAAGCCGCTGAGCTGGTCGAACCAGTTGTCGGGCAGCATCTTTCCGTGCTTGAGGTAGTAGTCGCCGTTGGCAAAGTCGAAGTCTGTGGTCTGGAGCCTGAATCCGAAGGCCTCCGCTGCGGCTTCCAGTGCCCGCATCCCCTGCGGGACCACTTCCTGGCCGATTCCATCTCCGGCAATTACGGCAATCTTATGAGTCTGTGTCATCGGAAGACTTTCTTGTCGGGCAATGATGCCGGCCTGTTGCACCCGAGGAGTGCGTTGCACCTTCTGTTCCACCAGTGTATGGATGAAGAAGGGCAGGATTCAGGGGTTTTCCGGCAAGGCATTGTTTCTCCCAGGGAAAGAAGTAGCAGCAGTGGATTTGGGCAGCGTGGATGACCTGGAGTTCTTTGAGCAGATCTCCCGCTCGCGCAGCCTGACGGATGCCGCCAGAAGCTGGGGAAAGTCACTCCCCGCCGTCAGCAAAAGACTGACCCAGCTGGAGTCCCGGCTCGGCGTGCTGCTGGTCCGGCGGAGTACCCGCAAACTGACGCTCACGCCCGAAGGGGAGCAGTACGCCGCCGGGGCCCTGTCAATCCTCCAACAGAAAACGGACCTCGAGGAGGGGGTTTCCCGGAAGTACGGCGAACTGCAGGGACGGATCGCCGTGCACTCCACCATCGGCCTCGGCCGCATCCACATCGCCCCGCTGCTCGGCGAGTTCGTGCGGGAGCACCCCCGGGTCTCGGTTGACCTTGAGCTGTCCGCGCTTCCGCTGAACATCGCAGGGACAAGCTTCGACATCGGCATCCGGGTGGGCAGCCTCGAAGACTCGCGGCTGAAGTCCAAACGCCTCGCGGAGAGCCGCAGGGTGGTGTGCGCGGCCCCGCAGTACCTGGACACCGTGGGCCGGCCCACCGCAGTGGCCGATCTTGAACAGCACAACTGCATCGTCCTCCGGCAGGACAGCAGCGACTACGCGGTCTGGCGGTTCGGATCCGAGGGCCGGGAACAAAACGTGCGGGTGAACGGCAATATGGTCAGCGACGACGGAGAGGTCGTCACCGGATGGTGCCTTCAGGGCCTTGGACTCATCATGCGCTCCAGCTGGCACGTGAACCCGCTGCTGCGGCAGGGGCAGCTGCAGCAGGTCCTGGCGGATGTGCCGACGCCCGCAGCGGACATCCATGCGGTGTATCCCGCCGCGGTGCACACGCCCCGCCGGGTCAGTGAAGCCATCGAATACCTCAGGAAAGGACTGGCGGAACGCCTGGCCTAGCCTGAGTGCCTTCGCTGTCCGCAAAGCGATGCGGGCCGACCATAGAATTGGCCCATGGTTACTCCCACGAACCAAGGGCCCGCCCCTCTGCTTGTACTGGCCAAGATCAGTGACATCCTGGATTCCTTCTCGCTCGCCCGGCCCGAGCTGACGCTGGCCGAAATCCGCGACTCGACCGGCCTTCCGACCTCCACTGTGCAACGCCTGGTGGGCAACCTGGTGGGGCATGGATTCATCGACCGGGTGGACGACCGGTTCCGGATCGGCGTTCGGATGGCGTACTGGGCTGCCCCAGCCACCCGCGGAATGGAAGTCCTGGACATCATCGGCCCGCTACTGAAGACGCTGCGGGACAGCACGGGCGAAACCGCCTGCTTCTTCAAGGCCGAACAGCATTACCGTGTGTGCGTCGCCATGGCCGAAACCCGCCACGCGCTCCGCCGCGAGATGCATCTCGGCAAAATCCTCCCTCTTCATGCCGGATCCGCCGGGCGCGTCCTGCTGGCCTGGGATACCGAACTCATGGATGCCGTCATGCGGGATCCCTTGGAACCGATCACCGATTCCACGATCACCAGCTCCGAGGACCTGGAAATGGCGGTGAAGAAGACCCGGACCGACGGATTCGCCATCACGGTCGGTGAACGTGAAGACGGCGCTTCCGGCCTGTCGGCCCCGGTTTTCGACTCTGCGGCCGCCCTGGTGGGCGCGGTGACCATCAGCGGTCCGACTCTGCGGATGCCGCGCGAGACGTGCGAGGCGTGGGTGGAACCCCTTCTTGCCACAGCCGAGAACATGACGCGCCTGATCGGGGGACGGTTCCCCGGAGAAGCCTGACACCAGGCGCAGCACCGCCTTGACGCTGTCCGGAGCTTCAGGACGTCAGGCACCCAGCAGCGGGTTCACGGCGTGCGGCAGCACGCGGCCCTCGGCGATGGCCACCGCGTTCAGGGCGCTCAACCGGGCCATCTCGTTACGGACCGGCACCGTCGCGCTGCCGATGTGAGGCAGGAGGACAGTGTTGGGCAACGCCGCCAGCCCGGGCGTCAGCTGCGGCTCGTCCTCAAAGACGTCCAGGCCGGCACCGGCGATGGTTCCGGAGTGGAGCGCCTCGACGAGGGCGGCTTCGTGCACCACCGGCCCGCGGGCTGTGTTGATCAGAATGGCTTCGGGTTTCATGCGCTGCAGCACATCGTCGTCCACGAGGTGCCGCGTCTGGTCGGTCAGCGGCACGTGCAGGGAGAGGAAGTCGCTGCGCTGGACGAGCTCGTTCCACGTAACCTGCCGCACCTTGCCCGCGAACTCGCCGAGTTCGTCGTCGCTGACGTGGCGGTCCCCCGGCGGCCGCGGGGCAAAGAGCACGTCCATGCCGAAGCCGAGGGCCCGCCGGGCGGTGGCCCGGGCTATCCTGCCGAATCCGGCGAGGCCAAGCACCGCACCGGAGACGTCTCGACCCAGCAGGAGTTCCGGCTCCCACCCGGAGAACCGGCCGTCGCGGACCAGCCGGTCCGCTTCCACCACCCGGCGGGCGGTTCCAAGAATCAGCAGCATGGCGATGTCGGCGGTCGCGTCCGTCAACACGCCGGGAGTGTTGCCCACCAGGATGCCGTGGCGGGTGGCCGCATCGACGTCGATGTTGTTGTACCCGACGGCGAAGTTGGACACGCCCCGCACGCGGGCGGCTGCCAGAAGGGGCGCGTCCATCCGGTCGCGCAGTTGGGTGAGGACGACGTCGAAATCACCCGAGGCGCACAGCGCCGCCAGCGTCCCGTAGTCGGGAGGTTCGGCCAGGACGGTTACCTGGCCGGCGTCGCGAAGCAGTTGGAGGCCCGGTTCCGGTATGGCGGTGGTCACCAGAAAGTGGATGGCCATCAATTGCCTCCCGCACCGCAGGGCACGCTGGCTGAATCCATGCTGGCGGAACCCGGGCTGTCGGACGGGATGACCCACTCGAAGGCCGCTGCCTTCGAGCGCGCACCCTGGGCTGATTTTGACCGGTTAGGCTCACCAAGTTCTGCAAGGAGTTTCTCGGACATCCCGACGAGCCCGGCGAACCTGCCGGTTGTCAGCCAGTCGGGACGGGTGGCGAACAGGATGTCTTCGGTGGAGGTGTTGCCGCTGGCGCCGGGGGCGAAGGGGCAGCCGCCGAGGCCGCCCAGCGCGCCGTCGACCATGGTGGCCCCCGCCTCAATGGCGGCAAGGGTGTTTGCGACGCCGAGTCCCCAGGTGTCGTGGCCGTGGTAGACGATCCGGCGGGCCGGGGACTCTTCGCGGACGCGCCGGACCAGCCCGGAGACCTGTGCCGGGATGGCCTGGCCGAGGGTGTCGCAGAGGACGATGTCCGTCGTTCCCGCCGCGCGCGGGTCGTTGGCGATGGCCAGGACCCGCTCCTCCGGCACCGTTCCTTCGAAGGGGCAGGTGAACGAGGTGGCGATGCAGAGCTGGATCCGGCCGTCCACGGCGGTTGCGTTGGCCACCGCCTGGGGCAGCGCGGCAAGGCTTTCATCGGTGGTGCGGCCGATGTTCGCCTTGTTGTGCGAGTCGGAGGCCGAGAGGCAGTACTGGAAGTTCCGCGCACCGGCGGCCGCAGCTCTGGCCACATGCCCGGGTGTCGCCACCCATACCCAGCATTTCTCCAGTTCATCCGGGGTCAGGGCGCCGATAAGTTCAACGGTGTTGGCCATCGACGGCACCAGGTCCGCACGAGCCATGGAGCCGATCTCGATGGCCGGCACCCCGGCCTCCAGAAGGGAGCGCACAATGGAGGCTTTCCGGTCCGTGGAGAGCATCCCCCCGGTGAGCTGCAGCCCGTCCCGGAGGGTCACGTCCCGCAACTGAAAATCAGGTCCGGCGGTGTTCATACTGTTTCCATCTCCATCTTTGCAATGATCGAATCGGCCTCAACGGCCGTCTTGCCGAGCACACGTTCGAAAACGTCCTTGGTGTCGGCGCCGAGATCCGGGCCGAGATTCCTGATCGGCAGTGACTTCCCCCCGATGACGGGGATGATCCCGGGAAACGCCACGTTGGTCAGGGTTTCCTCGCCGGTGGACACATCGAAGCGTTGGATCATGTTCCGGGCAGCGTATTGGGTGTCTGAAACGATGTCCGCTGCCGTGTAGATCGGCCCGGCGGGCACCCCTGCCGCGTCCAGGATGGCGAGTGCCTGCGAGGTGGTGAGGTGTTTGGCCCAGTCGCCGATCGCCTGGTCGAGTTCATCCCGCCGTTCCCACCGGGCCGCATTGGACTGCAGCCCCGGGTCGTCGGCGAGGTCCGGGCGCCGGATGACCTCCATGTAGCGCTTGAAGATGGCGTCGCCGTTGCCCGCGACCACGATGCTTCCGTCGATGCACAGGTAGGCGTTGGAGGGGGCTATGCCTTCCATGCGCCCGCCGGTCCGTTGCCGGTTGATGCCGAAGGCGGTGTGGTCGGGGATCAGGGATTCGGTTACCGACAGCATCGCTTCATTGAGAGCTACGTCGATCATCCTTTGCTGGAGGGGCACCGGGGTTTTGCCGCGCCTGATTTCTCTCTCAAAGAGCGACATGACGGAACCAAAGGCCGCATACAGGCCGGCGATGGTGTCACCGATGGAAACGCCCACCCGGACCGGGGGACGGTCAGGATCCCCCACCAGGTCCCGGAAGCCTCCGAAGGCCTCGGCGACGGCGGCGAAGCCGGGCCGGGACGCCATCGGTCCGGTCTGGCCGAAGGCGGAAATCCTGGTCAGGATCAGCTCGGGGTTGGCCTCGTTCAGCGCCTCGGGGCCCAAACCCCATTTTTCGAGTGTGCCGGGCCGGAAGTTCTCCAGCACGATGTCCGACGCCGCGGCCAGCTCCAGGACAAGCTGGCGGCCCTCCTCGGTCCGCAGGTCCAGAACGACAGATTTCTTGTTCCGGTTGATAGTTCTGTAGAGCATCGAGGTGTCCCCCGCGTACAGTCTCCAGTTTCTGAGCTCGTCGCCGGTGCGGGGCCGTTCCACCTTGATGACCTCCGCGCCGAAGTCGGCAAGCAGCCGGCCGGCGGTGGGGGCGGCGATGTAGTTGCCCAGTTCCAGGACGCGGACGCCATGAAGCGGCGCGGCCGTGTTGTCAATCGTCATTTGGCTTCGGTTCTTTCTTAGATGAAGATGCTCAGGACGAGGGTGAAGCCCAGAGCCACGACCGACGCAAGGGAAACCCCCAGCGTGCAGCTTTTCAGGGTCCCTCGGGTGGTCTGGCCGAGCATGGACTGCAGCAGCCAGAAGGTGTTCGACGTGACGTGGACGACGAACAGCGATCCCGCCCCGGCCGCCAGGGCCAGCAGTACGGGGTTGATTCCCAGCGCAGGCGCGATCGGGGCGAGCAACCCGGCGGCGGTGATGGCCGAAATGGAAACGGAGCCCACGGCGATGTGCAGGACGGCCGCGATGCCCCAGACCACAAGCAGCGGGGCAACTGTCGACGCCGAGAAGTACTTTCCGAGGATTTCGCCCATCCCGCTGGTCGCCACCATCGCTGCGAGCGAGCCTCCTGCGCCGGTCAGGATCAGGATCTGCCCGGATTCCTTGAAACCGTTCACCACCGCGGCCTCGACACGCTTGGTGCCGATCGTCATCCGGGCAACGACGCTGGTTCCCAGCAGCCCGATCAACAGGGCAACCACCGGAGTTGAAAGGAAGACCGCCGCGTCCGGGCTGTAACCCGCCATTTTCATGAACGCTCCGGAAGCGATCAGCACCAGGGACACAAGCATGGGCGCGAACATGAGCAGGAGCCCCGGCTCCCGGGAGGTTCCGGCCTCGGGCCCGCGCACGTCATGGGGCAGCAGACCCACGCGGCTCGACGTCGCCGTGCGTTCGGCCCCGCCGCCGTGAACAACCGCGTGCTCGGACCCCATCTCGTCGGAGGACCCGCCATGCTCCTGTCCGTGCGCGACGGCGTGGACAAGCATCCCGTCGACGTCCTCCAGTTCGGGCGATTCCGCTATGGCCTGTTCCTCGTCCGTTTCCGTCTTCCACAGTCCGCGCTCGATGAAGAAGCTCATCAGGAAAATCGATACGAGGATCGTGGGAATGATGACCAGAAGGCCGAAGACGAGCATTTCGCCCAACGGGACCTGGAGAAGACCGGCAAGGGCAACTGCCGCCACGCCGGGGACCATCAGGACTATCCCGCATTCCAGGCTGACCGCCATGGCCGTTGCCATTTTCGCGGTGCCGAACTTGCCCAGCTTCGGGGCGATCCTTCGGGCCAGCGGAGCGCTCATCACCAAAAGCACGTCGAGGAATATGGACTGCAGCAGCGTGCCGATGGTCAGGCCCAGCGCGTACGGCACGCCTTTGGGTCCGAAGACGTGCAGCAGCTTGTCCACCAGTTTCGCAATGGCTCCCATCTCGTTCAGGATGGCTCCCATCAGCACACCCCAGGCGATCAGCAGACCCACCTTGGTCATGATGTCGCCGAAGCCGGTCATCGCTGTCTTCGTCGTCTCTGCCGTTCCCAGGCCGGTGAGGAGGCCGAGGACCATTGCTCCGATCACGAGCGACAACGCCGGATTGATCCGAAGCCGCAGGATCATGACGACGATGCCGATGATCACCGCCCCCGTGATGCCAAGTATTTGCCAATCTTCCATGAGTAATCCTCCGTTGGATCCATGCTGGTCAGTAAGCCGCGTCACACTCCTACAATATGAACATGAACTCACTATATGAGTCAACGGAAGCCGGCGGGTGCACCGATGGGGTATCTGCCCGCAACAAAGATTTTGGGAAAAGGACGGTGGAACCTAGGACCCTCGTTTTCCGCATGCACATGCGGCGGCGGCACATGCCGGAGGATCGCGGGCTCGAGGGAGGGACGACGGCGGGGTCCGGCGCGACATCAGGTTCGCCGCGTAGTGGGTACGATGCGCTGCCACGGCGCGGGCATGATCGCCCCGATCGCGGTGGGCAGCCCGGCATTGATGGTGCATCCCGATGACGGGGCGGAAGCGACCTTCCCTGAGCGGCTAGGCCAGAATCCGGTACCCCGTCGGCTTGTCGAAGAGCCTTCGGGTGTTGGCTCCGGCGGCCGCAATCCAAAGGACGGAGCCGTCATCAGCGGCTTGTTCCACGACGCCGGTCATGATGTGCTCCCCCAGGAGCCACACCTCCACCGTGTGACCCGTGAGCCGGGCCCAGTCGCTACGCGGCCCGCGTTTGTTCACACGTGGGGCCGGGGCTACCGGTGCTTTAGGGCTCAGCACTCGATGACGTTGACGGCAAGGCCTCCGCGGGAGGTTTCCTTGTACTTGGTTTTCATGTCCGCTCCCGTTTCGCGCATCGTTTTGATGGCCTTGTCGAGGGATACCTTGTGGCTGCCGTCGCCGTGCAGGGCAAGGCGGGCGGCGTTGATGGCCTTGACGCTGGCGATGGCGTTGCGCTCGATGCAGGGGATCTGCACCAGTCCGCCCACCGGGTCGCAGGTCAGGCCCAGGTTGTGTTCGATGCCCACCTCGGCGGCGTTTTCCACCTGGGCAGGCATGCCGCCCAGCACTTCGCAGAGCCCGGCAGCGGCCATGGAGCAGGCAGAGCCGACCTCACCCTGGCAGCCTACTTCGGCACCTGAGATGGAGGCGTTGATCTTGAACAGGATTCCGACGGCGGCCGCGGCCAGCAGGAAGCGGACCACGCCGTCGTCGTTCGCCCCGGGGACGAACTTCATGTAATAGTGCAGCACGGCCGGGACGATGCCTGCCGCGCCGTTGGTGGGCGCCGTGACGATGCGTCCTCCGGCGGCATTCTCCTCGTTGACGGCCAGGGCAAACAGGTTCACCCACTCCATCGCCCGCAGCGGATCGGTCACCCCGGTGTCCGCGGTCAGGGTCTGGAATAGGGACGGAGCCCGCCGCGGAACGTTGAGGCCGCCGGGAAGGATCCCTTCCGCGGCGCAGCCGTTGTCCACGCATTCGCGCATCACGGTCCACAGCCCCAGCAGCTTTTCCCTCAGCTCCGCTTCGGACCGCCATACGAGCTCGTTGGCGAGCATCACGTCGGAGATGGACATGCCTTCGCGCTTGCAGATCTCGAGGAGTTGGTCGGCGGTGTTGAAGGGGTAGGGAAGGACGGTGGCGTCGGCAACCACGCGGTCACCGGCGTCGGCGTCCCCGTCCACCACGAAACCGCCGCCGATCGAATAGAAGCTCCGCTCGCTGAGTACCGCCCCGGTGTGGTCCAGGGCGCGGAACGTCATGCCGTTGGGGTGGGCCGGCAATGCCTTGCGCCGGTGGAGGACCACGTCCTCGTCCCAGTTGAAGTCCACCCGGTGGCTGCCGCCGACCCACAGTTCGGCGTCGAGGGCTGCGGCGGCCACCTGGTCATCGGCCGTGAATGTGTCCACGGTTTCGGGGTCCAGCCCCTTGAAGCCCAGGACCACGGCCTTGTCCGAGCCGTGGCCCCGCCCGGTGGCACCGAGGGAGCCGAACAGTTCGGCCTGCACCCGCCTGGTGGAACTCAAGTGTCCGTCGCCCTTGAGTCCATCGGCGAACAGCTTTGCTGCCCGCATCGGGCCGACCGTGTGCGACGACGACGGCCCGATGCCAACGGAAAACAGGTCCAGGACGCTGAGGGCCATTTAGGGGACCTCGGGAGAGGCGAACTCCCGCATGGCGTCGAGGAGCCAGCGGCCCAGGAAATCAGCGAAGGAGGCGCGGGGGAAAATCCGGAAGGTCTCCTCGCCGGTCTTCCACAGGACCACGGGGATGTTTCCGATCTCCGTGGACAGTGCCGTGCCGGCCTTGAGCACGCGGGGGTGCAGGTCCAGCGAGCAGCCCTTTTCCAGGACGGCACGTGCCCGCGGGCCGGTGAGCTCGAACGTGGTGCGGTTGGCGGAAAGGTCCACCACCTGGCCTTCACCATCAGCCAACGCTTCACGGAGGGCCCGGATCAGGCCGCCGCCCAGGGACTCGTGGGCTTCAGTCGGTGCCACCACCAGGAACTCTTGGGGTCCGAGCCACAGCACGGAGGTGTCCCCGGAACCGCTGACGCCGCCGCACGCTGCGGGCAGGCCGCCAGTGACGGAGGCGACGCGCTGTCCTGCGTCGCTGTCCCGGTTGGCCCGGAGGCCCACCATGGTCAGGAAGGGTACTTCATTGATTTCCACCACGCCCTTCACGGAGCCGGTTTCAAAGGCTGCCCGCAGCTGGGCAGCGGGGCTGACACGCACGGCGAGGTCCTTCTGGCGGGTGGTTGCGGGTGCTGCTGTTTCAGCCATCTTTGCGGGTTCCTTCGGGGTCAAAGAGTACGGTTTCTGCGACGACGACGTCCACCAGCTGGTCGCCGGCGGCGGCCACCAGGGTTTCGCCGATGCGATTGCGGCCGTTCTTGATCAAAGCGAGGCCGAACGACCTGCCCAGGGCTGCGCTGTGGTAGCTGGAGGTGACGAAGCCTTCCATTGGCACCGGTCCGTAGGCCGGGTTGGTGGAGCGGCCCTTTTCCACGAGCTGGGTGCCCTCCGGCAGGCGCAGCGTCCCGTCCACCGGCAGCACACTGACCAGGTGCTTGCGGTCCTCGCGCTGGGCGTCCGCCCGTGAGTAGGAGCGCTTGCCAATGAATTCCTTGGCCTTGGAGACGACCCACTCCATGCCCGCATCCTGCGGGGTGACGGTGCCGTCCGTGTCCTGCCCGACGATCGGGTAGCCCTTCTCGGCGCGGAGCACGTGCATGGTCTCGGTGCCGTACGGGGTGATGTCGAACTCGGCACCGGCTGCTGCCACGGCCTCCCACGTGTTCAGTCCGTACCAGGCCGGGACGTTGATTTCGTAGGCCAGTTCACCCGAGAAGGAGATCCGGCAGATCCGGGCCTGGACGCCGGAGGCGAGGGTGGTTTCGCGGAAGGTCATGAACGGAAAGGCTTCGGCTTCCAGCCCGCCGTTGGCGGCCAGGTCCGGCGCCACCTTGGCGATGACCTCGCGGGATTTGGGCCCGACGACGGCGATGGTGGTCCACTGTTCGGTCACCGAGGTGCAGTGCACGTCCAGGTCCGGCCATTCGGTCTGGAGCCATTCCTCGAGCCAGTCCAGGACCTTGGCGGCGCCGCCGGTCGTGGTGGTCATGAAGTAGGTGTCCTCGTCGAGGCGGAGGGTCACGCCGTCGTCGAAAATCATGCCGTCGGCCATGCACATGACGCCGTAGCGGGCGGATCCGGGGGCAAGCTTCTTGAAGGCGTTGGTGTAGATCCGGTTCAGGAACTCACCGGCATCCTTGCCCCGGATTTCGATCTTGCCCAGCGTGGTGGCATCCATGAAGCCCACGGACTCGCGCACGGCGGCGCACTCGCGCAGCACGGCCGTGTCCATGTCCTCCCCGGCCTGCGGGTAGTACCAGGGCCGCTTCCACTGGCCCACGTCCTCGAACAGGGCGCCCCTGGCGACGTGCCACGGGTGGACGGACGTCTTGCGGGCGGGGTCGAACAGCTCGCCGCGCTGGCGGCCGGCGAGGGCCGCGAAGGCCACGGGCGTGAACGGCGCCCGGTAGGTGGTGGTGCCGATGTCGCCGATGCCCCGGGATGCTTCGCCGGCTGTCCGGAGCGCGGCGGCAATGACGCCGATCGCGTTGACGCCGGAGGTTTTGCCCTGGTCGTTGGCGGTGCTGATGGAGGTGTAGCGCTTGATGTGTTCCACCGACCGCATTCCGGCGCCCGTGGACCGGAGGACGTCTGCCACGGACTGGTCGCGCTGGAAATCAACGAAGTGGTGGTGCCAGTCGTCCGGGGTGCCTTGCTCCCCCGGGACCAGCCACAGCTGGCGGGTGGGTGCGCTGGCTTTCGGTTCGCCGATGATGGACGGCTGCGTGGTTGCTTCGAAGCCTGCTGCGATCGCGGCGGAGGCTCCGGCGGAGATGCCTTCTGCGAGGCAATCCGCGAGTTCAAAGCTGCCCCGGCCGGAGCCGACGATCTGCTGGTTGCGGACCACGGTGCTCGGCACGAAAGCGGCCAGCTCGTCGTCCCAGCGCAGCTTGCCCTGCCGTTGGGAGTGCAGGTGCACCAGCGGGCTCCAGCCGCCGGAAACAGCCAGCAGATCGCAGGCGATCTGCTCGATGCCCGAGGTGAGTTCGCCGTCGTCGTTAATGCTGCGGACCGTGACGCCGTCCACGCGGCCATCCCCTGTGCCCTCTCCGGAGGAGGATGTGTTGGCCACCGCGCTGCCGATCAGCACCCGCGTTCCGGCTTCGACGGCCGCAGCGGCAACGTCGGTGAGCTGCGGACGGGCATCCACCACTGCGGCGACCTTGACGCCCGCAGCGCGCAGGTCAGCAGCCAGGGCATAGGCGCTGTCATTGGTGGTGCTGATGACCACGCGCTGCCCGGCGGCCACGGCGTAGCGGTTGAGGTAGCTGCGGACGGCCGAGGCAAGCATGATGCCGGGGCGGTCGTTGTTCTCGAACACCAGCGGGCGTTCGTGTGCGCCCGGGGCCAGTACCACCTGGCTGGCCCGGATATGCCAGATCCGCTGCCGGGACACACCGGACGCGGCCGGGGAGGACAGGTGGTCGGTGCGGTTCTGAACGGCGATCACGTAGTTCGCGTCATAGGCGCCGAAGGCTGTGGTGCGGTTCAGGACGGTGGATTCGGGGCCGGAAACGAGCTCCGCTTCGACGTCCGCCACCCATTCCAAGGCCGGCTTGCCTTCAATGGTCTCAGCCAGTCCGGGTGCCGTTGACCCGGACAGGAGCGATCCGCCCAATTCGGGCTGGTCGTCCAGCAGCATCACGCGGGCGCCGGTGCGGACCGCTTCCCGGGCGGCGGCCAGGCCGGCGGGGCCGCCGCCGATCACCAGGACGTCGGTGTGGACGTACTTCTTGTCGTACTCGGCGCGGTCCTCCTCCGGGTCCAGCTTGCCTAGGCCGCTGAGCAGCTCAGCCTTCAGGCCGTCCACCAGGGTGACGGTCGTGGCGGGGAGCATGGACTCGGCCACGTGACCGGGGAAGCGTGGCTGCACCTTGACCAGTGCATTGGATTCCTCCACGCCGGCGGACATGATGCCGCGGGGCCGGTCCTCGTAGAGTGAGTTGCCGGCGGCGATGCGCCCGTTGGCGAGCAGGGCGGAGGCGAGCGTGTCACCGGGGTGGCCCGTAAATTCCTCGCCGTCTACGGTGAAACGCCAGGAGATGGTGCGGTCGATGTGTCCGCCGGCGGCGAAGCGGGCTTTCTGGGAAGTCACTTGGTTGCTCCTTCCGGGGCGGTGGTGCTGGCAGGTGTCGTGCTTGTGGCAGTGCTGGTTCCAGCGGTGCTGGGCGCCGCCGTCCCGGTGGTGGTGCTGTCAGCGGCGGTGCTGGCAGTGCCGCTTTCGGCGGTCACCTGACCAGCGGCATCCGGTCGCGGCATACCCATCGGGTAGACGGCCTGGATGTCGTAGGTGACGGTGTCGCGGAGCATGTTGAACCACTGGCGGCAGCCGGTGCTGTGCAGCCAGCGTTCAGCGAAGGCGCCCTTGGTGTTGTCCCGGTAGAAGAGGAACTCGGCCCACTCGCGGTCGTTCAGCGCGTTGGGGTTTTCCGGGTAGGGCACGTGGGCCTGGCCGCCGTAGTGGAACTCGGTCTCGTCGCGTGAGCCGCAGTTGGGGCAGGAGATGAGCAGCATGTGCGTCTTCTTTCTAAAGTGCGTCGGCCGCTGGCCGCTAGTGGGCGACGGCGGCGGCGCCGTGTTCGTCGATCAGGGCGCCGGTTTCGAAGCGTTCCAGGGCAAACGGCTTGTTCAGCTTGTGCGGAGCGCCTGTGGCGATGTTGTGCGCGAAGGTGAGGCCGGCCGCCGGGGTGCCCTTGAAGCCGCCGGTGCCCCAGCCGCAGTTGACGAACATGTTCTCCACCGGGGTGTTGCCCACGATGGGGGAGGCGTCCAGGGTGGTGTCCACGATGCCGCCCCAGGTCCGGAGCACGTGGGCCCGGGCAAAGATCGGGAAGAGTTCGACGGCGGCAGCCATCTGGTGCTCGATCACGTGGAAGGAGCCGCGCTGGCCGTACCCGTTGTAGGAATCCACGCCGGCACCCATCACCAGTTCGCCCTTGTGGGCCTGGGAAACGTAGACGTGCACGTGGTTGGACATCACCACGGTGGGGTGGACCGGTTCGTGCAGTTCGGAGACCAGCGCCTGGAGCGGGTGGGACTGGATGGGCAGCCGGAAGCCGGCCATCTCGGCAAGGACCGAGCTGTGTCCGGCGGCGCACAGACCCACCTTTTCAGTGTTGATGGTGCCGCGGTTGGTCTTAACGCCCGTGACGCGGTTGCCGTCCTTGATGAAGCCGGTGACTTCGCAGTTCTGGATGATGTCCACGCCCAGCTCGTCGCACTTGCGGGCGAAGGCCCACGCCACGTGGTCGTGCTTGGCGATGCCGGCGCGCGGCTGGTAGGTGGCACCCATGACGGGGTAGCGGATGTTGTCGCTGATGTTCAGGATGGGGCAGAGTTCCTTGACCTGCTGCGGGTCCAGCCATTCAGCGTCCACGCCGTTGAGCTTGTTGGCGCCCACGCGGCGCATGCTTTCCCGGACGTCGCCCAACGTGTGGGCAAGGTTCATGACGCCGCGCTGGCTGAACAGGAAGTCGTACTCCAGCTCCTCAGGCAGGATCTCCCAGAGCTTGAGGGCGTGCTCGTAGATGGCCGCGCTCTCGTCCCAGAGGTAGTTGGAACGGATGATGGTGGTGTTCCGGGCCATGTTGCCGCCGGCGAGCCAGCCCTTTTCCAGGACGGCGATGTTGGTCAGCCCAAAGTTCTTGGCCAGGAAGTAGGCGGTAGCCAGACCGTGCCCGCCGCCGCCAACAATCACGGCGTCGTAGCTCTTCTTGGGGTCCGGGTTGTGCCAGAGGAATTCCGGGTGCTCCGGAAGCAGATCGGCCATCATGCCACCTCGGTCGCGTCAGAGGAGAGGTTCGGGTAGAGGGGGAACTTTCCGGCCAGGATTTCAACCCGCTGCCGGAGTTCCGCCACGGTCTCGTCGCTGAACTCGCGCTTGAGTGCTGCGGCGATAATGTCCGCGACCTCGGTGAATTCTGCCTTTCCGAAGCCACGCGCGGCCAGTGCCGGCGTGCCGATACGAAGACCGGAAGAGACCATCGGCGGACGCGGGTCGAAAGGCACGGCATTGCGGTTGACCGTGATGCCGATCCGGTGCAGGCGGTCTTCGCCCTGCTGGCCGTCCAGTTCCGAATTGCGCAGATCCACCAGAACCAGGTGCACGTCAGTGCCACCACTGACTACGGTCACGCCGGACTCTGCAACGTCGGTGGACAGCATGCGTTCTGCGATGATGCGGGCGCCTTCCAGGGTGCGCTCCTGGCGGTCGCGGAAAGCGGGCTCAGCAGCGAGCTTGAACGCAACAGCCTTGGCGGCGATGACGTGCTCCAGGGGGCCACCCTGCTGTCCGGGGAACACCGCGGAGTTGACCTTCTTGGCGATGTCGGCGTCGTTGGTAAGGATCACACCACCCCGCGGGCCGCCAAGGGTCTTGTGGGTGGTGCTCGTGATGATGTGGGCGTGAGGCACGGGGTTGGGGTGGAGCCCTGCGGCCACCAGGCCGGCGAAATGCGCCATGTCCACCATCAGGTAGGCACCTACCAAGTCCGCGATACGGCGGAACTCGGCGAAGTCCAGCTGCCGGGAGTAAGCGGACCAGCCGGCGACGATCAGCTTCGGCTTGTTCTCAACCGCCAGTCGCTCGACTTCAGCCATGTCAATCAGCATGGTGTCTTCGCCGACTCCGTACGGGACCACTTTGTAGAGCTTGCCGGAGAAGTTGATCCGCATCCCGTGTGTCAAGTGGCCACCGTGTGCCAGGTTCAGCCCCAGGATGGTGTCGCCGGGCTGGATGAGTGCGAACATCGCCGCTGCGTTGGCCTGAGCGCCTGAATGGGGCTGCACATTGGCGAATTCCGAGCCGAACAATGACTTAAGACGGTCGATGGCCAGCTGCTCGACCACGTCAACGTGTTCGCAGCCGCCGTAATAACGCTTGCCCGGGTAGCCTTCGGCGTACTTGTTGGTCAGGACGGATCCCTGAGCCTCCATGACCGCAGTCGGGGCAAAGTTTTCCGAGGCGATCATCTCCAAGGTGCCCTGCTGGCGCAGGAGTTCCTGCTGCACAGCGGCGTGGATCTGAGGATCGGTCTCTGCGAGCGAGCGGGTCAGAACGTCGACCATCATTTCTCCTAAGTCTGCTGACTAATATCCTGTTGATATATTAGTTTGGTGACTCAAGTATGCTACCGAGCCCGGAGGGTGTCAACAGGTTTCTGAGGGTTTCGCCCGCAGATGCAAGCGTGGCCGCGCAGCAGGCGGAGGCCTTGAACGAACGGAGCGCCGCCCTTCCGGGCCGCGCTCCGTTTCTGGTGCCGAGACCTGGGCTAGGCCGCGAAAAGAGCCTCGCGCACAGCGTGCTCGAAGCCGGTGACGTGGGTCCGCGCGAGTTCCGCGGCCCGGGCCTCATCTCCGTCGATAACCGCGCGGAGCAGGTCCACATGCTCATGCACGTGGCGGGACAGGTCGGGAAGGCGGTCCAGGACCATGCACCAGATCCGTGTCGCGAGGTTGTCGTAGCGAATCAGGACATCTTCGAGGTGGGGATTGGCGGCGGCCGCGTAAATGCCCTGGTGAACACGGGCGTCGAGGCGCAGGGTTTCAACGACGGAGGCCGCACGTGTCTCGAAAGACTCGACAGCGCGCATCACAGCGCGCAATTGCTCCCTCATGGACTCCGTTGCCACCCGCGCAGCCCGGGAGGCGGCGAGAGGCTCCAGCTGGATGCGGATTTCGGAAATGAACGCAAGGTCAGTGACCTCCACCCGCGTCGCGAAGGTACCTCTCCGCGGATAGGAAACCACGAGGCGATCAAGCTCCAGCCGCTTCAGGGCTTCACGCACCGGAGTCCGACCGACCCCAAGGTCCTTGGCGAGGTCGTCGTCATTGATGAGGTCGCCAGGCTTGATGTCAAGCATCAGCAGCCGGTCCCGGATGCGCTCGTACGCTACGTCAGCCAGCGACCTCTTTGCCGCATCAGCAATTGCCAGCACTTCAAAAGCCATAGCGTGGACCCCTTTTCCATCAAGCCAGGAAGGCTATTGACCTCCATCACTGACCAGTATACGCTAATTGCCAGTCCTAATATATCAGTACTGATTCTTGAAATATATTCAAAGGAGGAGACATGACCCTAGTGGCGACAGACTCAGCTACCAGCACGCTGCCTCAGTCGGAGGCCCCCGTAAAAGACCAGACGCAGAAGTTCGTGCTCACACTGTCGTGCGGCGAACGGGCGGGCATCGTCCAGGCGGTCACCACCTTTCTCTTCGAGCGTGGCTTTAACATCGAGGAACACCAGCAGTTCGACGACGGCCTCCGCCAGACACTGCATCTTCGTACCGCCTTCTGCGGCTCGCCGGAGTACACCCCGGAGAGGCTCCAGGAGGAATTTGGTTCGATCGCTGACCGCTTCGACATGAAGTTCAGCTTCCATGACCAGACCAAGCAACGCATCCTCGTGATGGTGTCCAAGTTTGGCCACTGCCTGAACGACCTGCTCTTCCGCTGGCGTGGCGGAAGCCTCGGGGGCGACATCGCCCTCATTGTTTCCAACCATGAAACCCACCGGGCCATGGCCGAGGCCGCCGGCCTCCCCTTCATTTACCTCCCGGTAACCCCTGAGACGAAGCTGGATGCCGAACGCCGCCTGCTGGAACTGGTGGACGAGCACAACATTGACCTCGTCGTGCTCGCCCGGTACATGCAGGTACTGTCCGACGACCTCTGCCGCTCGCTGGAAGGCCGGGCAATCAACATCCACCACTCCTTCCTCCCGGGATTCAAGGGGGCGCGCCCTTACCACCAGGCTTACGACCGTGGAGTCAAGCTGGTGGGCGCAACGGCCCACTACGTAACGGCGGAACTGGATGAGGGGCCAATCATCGAACAGGAAGTCATCAGGGTCGACCACAGCTATGGACCGACCGCCCTCTCAACAGTCGGGCAGGACGCCGAAGCACTGGCACTGTCACGCGCCGTGCGGTGGCACTGCGAACACCGTGTGCTGCTGGACCAGACCAGCACTGTCGTGTTCCGCTAAGCACGACCACCCCACCAGCAAAGACAACACACGAAAATCAGCAGGAGAAACCACATGGCATCGACGCCAAGCATTGTCATCATCGGAGCTGGAATCGTCGGCACCAACCTGGCCGATGAACTGGTCGCCCGGGGTTGGAACAACATCACTGTCCTGGACCAGGGACCGCTGAACATGCCGGGGGGTTCCACGTCCCACGCCCCGGGTCTCGTCTTCCAAACGAACCCGTCAAAGACCATGGCTACCTTCGCCAAGTACACCGTGGAAAAGTTCCTGTCCCTGACCGAGGACGGCGTCAGTTGCTTCGACCAGGTCGGCGGCCTCGAAGTCGCCACTACCGAGACCCGCCTGGCGGATCTGAAGCGGAAACTCGGATACGCCGCCGCGTGGGGAATCGAAGGCAAGATCCTTTCCCGCGCTGAGTGCAAGGAGCTCTACCCGCTCCTGAACGAGGAAGAGATCCTGGGCGGGCTCCACGTCCCGAGTGACGGCCTGGCACGTGCCGCCCGGGCCGTCCAGCTGCTGATCAAGCGCACGGAATCCGCGGGCGTCAAGTACCTGGGCAACACCACGGTCACGGGCATTGAGCAGTCGGGCCGTCGCGTGACCGGTGTCGAGACCTCCGAAGGTATCATCCCCGCCGACATCGTGGTCTCCTGTGCAGGTTTCTGGGGCGCCAAGATCGGCGAGATGATCGGGATGTCGGTCCCGCTCCTGCCGTTGGCGCACCAGTACGTGAAGACCACTCCGGTACCGGCGCGGAAGGGACACAACGAACTACCCAACGGGGCTTCGCTGCCGATTCTGCGGCACCAGGACCAGGACCTCTATTACC
The DNA here is from genome assembly GCF_030816935.1 of Arthrobacter sp. B3I9. NCBI lineage: Bacteria > Bacillati > Actinomycetota > Actinomycetes > Micrococcales > Micrococcaceae > Arthrobacter > Arthrobacter sp. B3I9. Next base: position 798,648 of record NZ_JAUSYO010000001.1, on the reverse strand, counting down.
GCGAACACGGCGACCGCTACGGCATCGGCTCCTACGCGCACCGTCCCATGCCCGTGGACCTTGCGGACCTGGGCTCCTACGACGCTGACAGCATCAGCGAGCACAATATGCCCTCGCGCCTCGACTTCACCCTGGAGGACTTCCTCCCGGCCTGGGAGGCCACCAAGCAGTTGCTTCCGGCACTGCGGGAAAGCGACATCGAGGACGGCTTCAACGGCATCTTCTCCTTCACCCCCGACGGCGGGGCCCTGGTGGGCGAGTCCAAGGAGCTCGATGGCTTCTTCGTCGCCGAGGCCGTGTGGGTGACGCACTCGGCCGGCATTGCCCGGGCTGTTGCCGAACTCCTGACCACCGGAAAATCCGAGACCGACCTGGGTGAGTGCGATATCCACCGGTTCGAGGAAGTCCAGCTGACCCCTGAGTATGTCAGCGAGACTTCCCAGCAGAACTTCGTGGAAATCTATGATGTCCTGCACCCCCTGCAGCCCCGGCTCTCCCCCCGCAACCTTCGTGTCAGCCCTTTTCACGCCCGTCACAAGGCACTGGGAGGGTTCTTCCTGGAGGGCGGCGGATGGGAGCGCCCCTACTGGTTCGAAGCTAACGCGGAACTGCTGAAGGAGATGCCGGCTGAGTGGCAGCCCCCGGCCCGTGATGCCTGGTCCGGGATGTTCAGCTCGCCCATCGCCGCCGCTGAAGCCTGGAAGACCCGTACCGCGGTCGCCATGTACGACATGACTCCGCTCAAGCGCCTCGAGATCTCCGGACCGGGAGCGCTGAAGCTGCTGCAGGAGCTCACCACAGCGGAGATGGACAAGAAGCCCGGGGCAGTCACTTACACCCTGTTGCTGGACCACGCCGGCGGCATCCGAAGCGACATCACCGTGGCCCGGCTGAGCGAAGACACCTTCCAGCTCGGCGCCAACGGAAACATCGACACCGCATACTTTGAGCGGGCCGCACGCCACCAGACCGAAAGCGGAACTGCCAGCGACTGGGTACAGGTGCGCGACACGACTGGCGGCACCTGCTGCATCGGCTTATGGGGCCCCCTCGCCCGGGACCTGATCAGCACTGTCAGCAGCGATGACTTCTCCAACGAGGGTCTTCGTTACTTCCGGTCCAAGAAGGTCGTCATCGGCGGCGTCACCGTAACCGCGATGCGCTTGTCCTACGTCGGCGAGCTGGGCTGGGAACTGTACACGAGCGCAGACAATGGCCAGCGCCTCTGGGATGCCCTGTGGAAGGCAGGTCAGCCCCACGGCGTCATCGCCGCGGGCCGGGCCGCCTTCAGCTCTCTGCGCCTGGAAAAGGGTTACCGTTCGTGGGGCACTGACATGACCACCGAGCACGACCCTCTGGAAGCCGGCCTCGGATTCGCCGTGAAGATGACCAAGGAAAACTTTGTCGGAAAGGCCGCGCTGGAAGGCCGCACCGAGGAGAACTCCGCCCGCCGCTTGCGCTGCCTTACGGTCGATGACGGCCGGAGCATCGTGCTGGGCAAGGAACCGGTCTTCTACAAGGACCAGGCAGTCGGCTATGTCACCAGCGCCGCCTACGGCTACACCGTCGCCAAGCCGATCGCCTACGCGTATCTTCCTGCCGCTGTCAGCGTTGGGGACTCTGTTGAAATCGAGTATTTCGGGCGGCGCATACAGGCCACAGTCACAGCGGATCCGCTTTACGACCCGACGATGACGAGGCTCCGGGGCTAACCCGGCCGCCATTCCATTCAAGGGCACGCGGCCCGGACTCGTCACCTCGCCCAGAGTCCGGGCCGCTGCTCTTCCACGGCAGTTTCCATCCCCCTGCCCAGTCGACTCAAGCTTCAGCCTAGGAAGACACATGATCAGCTCAGAAACAATCAACGCATACCTCGCAAGGCTTGCCTCGCGCGAACCAACCCCAGGCGGCGGGGCAGCCGCGGCGCTCCACGCCGCCCAGGGGGCAGCACTCGTCGCCATGGCTGCCAGGTACACCACCGGCCCGAAATACGAGCAGCACGACGAACTTGTCCAAAGAATCATCAGCGCCGCAGACGGACTGGTAGCCGAGGCCCTGGGCCTCGCGGATGCTGACCAACAGGCGTTCCAAGGCGTCATTGATTCGTACAAACTTCCGTCCGGGACCGAAGAGCTTAAGGCCGCGCGGACCGCATCCATCCAGGCGGCGCTCATCCTGGCGGCGCAAACGCCCGCACAGCTCATTAGGGTCGCCGGCTCCATCGTGGACCTTGCCACGGAACTTTTCGAGGTCGCGAATGCCAACGTGATCAGCGACGTCGCTGCTGCCGCCGACGCAGCCCGCGCAGCCGCAAGCACCGCCCGGGTGAACGTCGACATCAACGTGGTGGCCATCAAAGACGCCGCGGCCCGTTCGCGGTTGGCTGACCAAACCGACGGCCTGGAGGAAAAGGTCATCCTGGCAGCAGACTCCCTCGTGGGGCGCGTGCGTGAAAGGATCCTCGGTTGAGCGCCACACTCCTCTCCGGAAAACAACTGGCAAAGATCATCAAGCAGAAGGTCCAGCATGAGGCCCGGGCCCTCGAAGCCGACGGCGTACGCCCCGCGCTCGCAGTGGTCGTGGCCACCGACGACGGCTCCACGCACTGGTATGTCCGGTCCATCGAACGAGCCGCCGAAAGTGCCGGCATCAGTTGCCGGATCGTGGACCTTGGCCCCAATGCCACCGGACAGGTCTTGGCCTCAGTCCTGAAGGACCTCAGCGAGGATCCATCGGTTAACGGCATCATCCTCCAGACGCCTCTGCCTCCCGGCGTCGGAACAGATGAGCTGGTGGGGCACATTGCCCCGGAGAAGGACATCGATGGCGCGAACCCCTTGAGTCTTGGCCGCCTTGCTGTGGGCCAGCCCTCGTTCGCACCTGCCACCGCCCGCGCCGTAATCGAGATTCTTGACCACTTCGACATTCCGCTGGCAGGCCGGAATGTGGTGGTCATTGGCCGTTCCGCCGTGGTGGGAAAGCCGCTGTCCCTGCTGCTGCTGGAGCGTGACGCCGCGGTGACGGTCTGCCACTCCAGGTCGGGCCCGTTGGAGCGATACACCAAGACCGCCGACGTCGTGGTCGTCGCAGCCGGGCGTACCGGTCTGTTGAACGGCGGCCATGTTTCGTCCGGGGCCACAGTGATAGACGTCGGCACCAACGTCCTTCCTGACGGTTCTCTTGCCGGGGACGTCGACGAGGGCAGTGTGCGGGGCGTCGCCGCGGCACTGACTCCTGTTCCGGGCGGCGTCGGCTCCGTCACCACATCCCTGCTTCTTCTGCACACAACCGAGGCCGCACGGGAACAGCTGCGTTCCTTGGTCCCGGGGGCGGTGCGTTGACGCTGCCCGACGAACCGGGCGGCTGCCCTTACACTGAGCGGGTTCTGGCCGGGGCTACAGCACAGCCCTGATGAGGTTCTCGAAATCGGTGACGTGCTGGGTGGTCAACCGCGCAGCAGCTTCGGAGTCCCCTTCCGCGATGCATTCGAGCAGCTCACGATGCTGGGCAATATGCTCGGACACCGGCGGGAGCTTTTCCAGCACCAGGCTCCAAATCCGCGTTGCGAGGTTGTCGTATCGAATCAGGATATCTTCAAGGTGCCGACTTCCAGCGGCCCGGTAGATCCTGCGATGGATCCGCATATCCAGGCGCATGAGATCCCGCTGGGAGTGCATGGCTGGCAGAATCTGCCCGACTTCCCGGGCAAAGTCCCTGAGCTCCTGGCGAAGCTGCGGCGACGCCACCCGCGCAGCCCGCGCTGCTGCCGCAGGCTCCAGAAGTTGGCGTATTTCGGAGATCTCAGCCAGATCCTTGATGTCGACCCCGGCGGCGAACGTTCCACGCCGGGGGTAGGCCACCACCAAATGGTCACCCTCGAGCCGCTTCATAGCTTCCCGGATCGGCGTCCGGCCGACGCCGAGACGCCGGGAAATCACTTCATCGTTAAGGGGCTCACCCGGCTTGATGTCCAGAACGATTAATTCATCGCACAAGACCCTGTAAGCGAAGTCGGCAAAGGATTCTTCGTCCTGCCTCAGCGGCACCGGGGAACCCGCCTCCACTGGTAATCCGCCAGCGTTTGCCATTATCAAGTCCCCTCCCGACGTTCGTCGGAGTCTTGACGCCCCGGCTCCCAGTACCTACTGTTCGTAGAACTAATATATCAATAAGTGGGCATAAGAATGTCAAGGGCCCCAAGCCCTCGGCGTCGGCCGTTGGCTCAAGCTGGCCCGGAGCTCAGCCAAGGCAGGCGCCCTCTGGCCGCGAGGGGGCTTTGCCCCCTGTTTCCTGCCCAGATCTGAAGGGAAGATCACATGGCGTCAAAAGCCCCCGTGCATAACATCGACGAGTCAAGGCTGACCGTCACCAAACCCAAGACCAAGGCCGTCGGAATTCCCGCGGTGGTGAACTCGCTCAAGATCTCCCTCGAGCAGATGGGGCCGCTGCGCAGTGTCCAAACGCTGCTGGCAGTCAACCAGGTCGACGGGTTCGACTGCATGGGCTGCGCGTGGCCCGAACACGAAAAGCGCAACACAGCCGAGTTCTGCGAAAATGGCGCGAAGGCAGTGGCCGAGGAGGGCACCCGCCGCCGCGTCACCCCCGACTTCTTCGCCAAACACTCCATCGAGGACCTGAAAACGCGGGACGACTACTGGCTGGGTCAGCAGGGCCGGCTGACGCACCCGATGCTTTTGGACGAGGGAGCCACGCACTACACACCCATCGAATGGGACGCAGCCTATGAGCTGATCGCCCAGGAGATGAAAGGGATGGACCATCCCGGCCAGGCCGTCTTTTACACCTCCGGGCGGACCTCGAATGAAGCCGCTTTTCTCTACCAGCTCCTGGTGCGGGGACTGGGCACGAATAATCTCCCCGATTGCTCCAATATGTGCCATGAGTCCACGGGTTCAGCCCTCGTTGAAACCATCGGCATCGGCAAGGGCTCGGTCAGCCTCGGTGACCTGGAGACGGCCTCGCTGATCTTCGTTGCCGGGCAGAATCCAGGGACCAACCACCCGCGCATGCTCAGCGCCCTGGAAAAAGCGAAGAAGAACGGCGCCGTCATCATCTCCGTCAACCCCCTTCCCGAGGCCGGGCTCCTCCGGTTCGAGAATCCACAGACGATCTCCGGAACGCTCGTCGGCACGCAACTGACCGACGACTTCCTGCAGATCCGGGCTGGCGGGGATCAGGCCCTCTTCCAGGGGCTTGGCAAATACCTCCTTGGGGCGGAGGCGCAAGGGAGGAAGACTCCGGGACTGACTACGGTCCTGGACCACGAATTCATCGATAACCACACCGTAGGCATCAGCGAATACGTGCGGCACCTCGAAAAGGTCCAGTGGAGTGACATAGTCGAAGCCACGGGCCTGAGCTTGGAGCAGATCAAGGCCACGGGCGAACGTCTGCTGGCCTCCAATGCCACCATCGTCTGCTGGGCCATGGGCCTAACCCAGCACAAGCACTCGGTTCCCACGCTCCGGGACGTGGTCAACGTGCTGCTTCTCCAGGGCAACATCGGTAAGACGGGAGCAGGAGTGTGCCCCGTCCGCGGCCACTCGAACGTCCAAGGCGACCGCACCATGGGCATTTTCGAAAAGATGCCAGACGCGTTCCACGACAGGCTGGACCAGGAGTTCGAGTTCGTTTCCCCTCGCGAGCACGGCTACGACACCGTTGCGGCGATTCGTGCCATGCGGGACGGCAAAGTCCGCGTCTTCGTGGGAATGGGTGGAAACTTCGTCCGAGCGGCCCCGGATTCCGAGGTCACGGAGCGGGCATTGGCCAACACAGACCTCACGGTACAGATCTCCACGAAGCTGAACCATTCCCACGTGTCGACGGGCCGACGCGCGCTGATCCTCCCGACGCTGGGTCGGACCGAAAAGGACGCGCAGCGCACCGGGGACCAGAGGGTGACGGTGGAAGACTCGATGAGCGCCGTCCACGCGTCCCGTGGACGCATTAAGCCGGCCAGCGAGCACCTCCACTCGGAAGTGGCCATAGTGTGCAACCTCGCCCATAAGCTCTTTACCGACAGTGACAACCTTCCACTGCCCAACACGCCAAAAGCTGAATGGCTCTCGATGAAAGACGACTATTCCCTGATCCGGAAACACATCGAGGCGGTCATCGACGGCTTCGAAAATTTCGAGGAGCGGATCCAGCACCCTGGCGGCTTTGTCCTCCCCCACCCTCCCCGGGACGCCAGGCAGTTCAAGACAGCGTCGGGCAAGGCCCACTTCACCGGCAACGAACTGGAATTCATCAAAGTACCCGAGGGGCGGCTGGTCCTTCAGACCCTGCGCTCACATGACCAGTACAACACCACGATCTATGGCAAGGATGACCGATACCGCGGTATCCACGGTGGGCGTCGGGTGGTTCTTGTCAACGCGGCTGACATCGCTGAGCTGGGGTTTAGGGACGGTGACATGGTTCATTTGATTTCCGAGTTCCGCGGGACAGAGCGGCGGGCCGACAACTTCCGGATCGTCACGTACTCGACACCGCGGGGCTGTGCGGCAGCATATTACCCGGAGACGAACGTACTCGTGCCGCTCGATTCAGTAGCTGACACCAGCGGTACACCGACATCCAAGTCCGTCATCGTGCGTCTCGAACGGGCCGAAGCGTGAGCGCCGACATGACGACGGCGACAGCGTTCAAGGGCGTGGACGGGCCGCGGGTCGAGCAGGCCGTGCGAGCACCTCTGCATGTCGATGCGCGGTGTCCGCAAGCCCGGGGCCAAGACCATCACTTCACCGTTCGCGGGGAGCTCCGCCTGCCGGCGGCCCGGGGGGAGGCGCTTAGCCTGATCCACGTCCGCTAGGAAATCTCTGGACACGCGCCCTGTCCTGCAATACGATGACTGATATATCTTTGCTGGTTGTCCCAAGATATCAGAGTTGAATCGCGTCTCAGCACCCGTCGTCGACGGCGACATCATGATCATCGAATCGGACGAGGCCCCCAACCTTCCGCCCGGTCTGACCCCCGAGGCCACTGCTTATCGCAGCGCCATGCCTCACCGAGCAAAGGACCCGCTCATGACTTTTAATAGCGACGTAAAATCCCATACACCCGAGGAGTTGCCTGCTGAGAACGGGGTGGCAGAGGCTCCGCGTAACGAAGAACCTGGAAGTAGGGACAAGAGTAAAGCAGTCATCAGTGTCTCCGGCGGAGTAGATAGACACTCCGCCGCCTTCGATCCGGAGGAAGGAGGCGCACCGCCTCCGCCCGACGCCGAGTCCGAGCAAATCCTCGAAGAGCTGCGTCATGCCAAGACCGAGCAGGCTGTTGAAGGTCGCCGGAACCATAAGCTCATTCTCGACAAGGTCACGTTCGGGATCACGGGCGTCATCGCCATTGCCTTTGTTATCTGGGGCTTCGTGGGACGCGACAGCCTGTCCGACACTTCCACCGGTGCCCTCAACTGGGTCATGGAGTACACCGGATGGCTGTTCATGCTCCTGGCCTCGCTCTTCGTGGTCTTTGTCCTGTGGCTGGCCCTGGGCAAGTTCGGCAACATCCCGCTGGGCAAGGATGGCGAAAAACCCGAATTCCGTACTGTCTCCTGGGTCGCGATGATGTTTGCCGCCGGCATGGGCATCGGGCTGATGTTCTACGGAGTGGCCGAACCGCTCTACCATTACGTCTCTCCGCCGCCCGGCACCGTGGACGGACGGACCCCCGATGCCATCCAGACTGCCATGGCCACCTCGATCTTCCACTGGACCCTTCACCCCTGGGCCATGTATGCAGTGGTCGGCATCGCAATGGCCTACGGCACCTACCGCTTGGGTCGCAGGCAACTGATCTCCGTCGCCTTCACGTCGCTCTTCGGCGTCAGGACAATCGAAGGGCCAATCGGAAAGTTCATCAACATCCTGGCCATTTTCGCCACCTTGTTTGGTACCGCTGCATCGTTGGGCCTGGGCGCCCTGCAGATCGGCAGCGGTATGACCTCCAACGGTTGGTTCGGCGAAATCGGCACCCCCGTGCTCGTGGTAATCGTCGCCGTCCTGACCTTATGCTTTGTCGCTTCGGCCGTCTCTGGCATCAGCCGCGGCATCCAGTGGCTCTCCAACATCAACATGGTCCTGGCCGTCGTCCTTGCACTGATCGTCTTCGTCGCCGGACCCACCCTGTTCATCCTTAACTTGATCCCCTCCGCGGTCGGCGACTACGCCCGCGACCTGGCGGAGATGTCGTCCCGGACTGAAGCGGTGGGCGATGAGTCCCTGCGTAGCTGGATGACCAGCTGGACTATTTTCTACTGGGCCTGGTGGGTTTCCTGGACCCCGTTCGTAGGACTTTTCATCGCCCGCATCAGCCGCGGCCGCACCATCCGCCAGTTCGTCACCGGTGTACTGCTGGTGCCCAGCGTCGTCAGCGTGATCTGGTTTGCCATCTTCGGAGGCGCCGCCTTCCACGTCCAGCAGGAAGCCGACAAGGCGAATGCCCCCGGCCTGGTCACCATGGTCAACGGGACACCCTCCGTCAACTTCGACGGAGCACTCTTCGACCTGATCAAGAACCTGAGCATGCCTGACTGGGCCACCGCTGCCGTTATCGTGCTGGCTATGGTTCTGGTGGCTATCTTCTTCATCACGGGCGCCGATGCTGCCTCCATCGTGATGGGATCGCTCAGCTCCAATGGCGCCGAGCACCCCCGCCGCGGAGTGGTCATCTTCTGGGGCTGCCTCACCGGCGCCGTGGCGGCGGTCATGCTGCTGGCCGGCGGCGATGAACCTTCGGAAGCCTTGGCTGGCCTGCAACGAATCACCATCGTGGCAGCGCTACCGTTCGTCATCGTCATGATGTTGCTCTGCTTTGCCCTCACCAAGGACCTGCGCCGGGATCCCCTCTCCTTGCGGCGCCGCCTGGCCACCTCCGTAGTGGAGCGGGCCATACGCACGGGCGTGGAACAACATGGCGGCGTGCAGTTCGACCTCGTAACAAAGCACGACTGCGCCGAAAAGTGCCCCGACCCGGACTCTCTCGGAGGGACTCCCACGGGGAGCATCCCAACCGTCAAGCCCCAGCATCCGGACGCAAACAGCAAATAGCTACACACCTTAGCTAGCTACGCACCTCGGCGGCACGCGGCTTGTCTTGGCCCGTGCCGCCTGGGCACCCCGCCTCCGGCGGCCACACTAGACGCCATCACAATAGAGGTGGATAAATCCACCCTGCACCGGCTGCCCGAGTCCCTCCGGGGCCTCGGCCATATGGAAGGAAGCGCATGACCGTTCCCCAGGAACATCCCCCGATCCCCACCCCCGGAAGCGCCCAGGGCCTGGACAGCAAGGTCCAGGGCGGATGCCCGGTGGCGCATGGCAGCGTGACCTCGCATGGCAGCGAGAGTGAGAACCCGGCGATCGACTCGCCCCAGCCCAAGGCGCACCGGCCCCGCACCGTCACGGACTGGTGGCCCAACCAGCTGGACCTCTCCGTGCTCCACACCGATCACCCGGCGGGCAACCCGCTCGGCACCTCGTTCAGCTACCGGGATGAGTTCGGGAAGCTCGACGTCGAGGCGCTCAAGCAGGACATCATCGAGGTCCTCACCACCTCCCAGGACTGGTGGCCGGCGGACTTCGGCCACTACGGCGGCCTGATGATCCGGCTGAGCTGGCACGCCGCCGGCACCTACCGGGTCCACGACGGCCGCGGCGGTGCAGGAGACGGCAGCCAGCGGTTCGCGCCGCTGAACAGCTGGCCGGACAACGCCAACCTCGACAAGGCCCGGCGCCTGCTGTGGCCGGTGAAGCAGAAATACGGCCAGAAGCTCTCCTGGGCCGACCTGCTCGTCCTCGCGGGCAACGTCGCCCTCGAATCGATGGGCTTCGAGACCTTTGGCTTCGCCTTCGGCCGCGAGGATGTCTGGGAGCCCCAGGAAATCTTCTGGGGACCGGAGGACACCTGGCTCGGCGATGAACGCTACATCGGCGAAGGCCAGATGTCCGAGGAGGTCGGCTCCACGGAAATGGGCCTGATCTACGTCAACCCCGAGGGGCCCATGGGCAACCCGGACCCGCTGGCGGCCGCGGCATTCATCCGCGAGACCTTCAAACGCATGGCCATGAACGACGAGGAGACCGTCGCGCTGATCGCCGGCGGCCACACCTTCGGCAAGACCCACGGCGCCGGGGACGCCGACGCGCACGTCGGCCCCGAGCCGGAGGCCGCCAACCTCGAAACGCAGGGCCTGGGCTGGCTCAGCAGCCACGGCTCCGGCAAGGGCCCGGACACCATCACCTCCGGCCTGGAGGTCACCTGGACCGACCGGCCCACCCAGTGGAGCAACCGCTTCTTCGAGATCCTGTTCGAACACGAGTGGGAGCTCATCAAGAGCCCCGCCGGCGCCCACCAGTGGGTCGCCAAGGACGCCGAGAGGATCATCCCGGACGCCCACGACCCGGAAAAGAAGCACCGGCCGACCATGCTCACCACCGATCTCTCGCTGCGCGTGGACCCCGCCTACGGGCAGATCTCCCGGCGCTTCCTGGAAAACCCGGACGAGTTCGCGGCCGCGTTCGCGAAGGCCTGGTACAAGCTGCTGCACCGCGACATGGGCCCCGTCGGCCCCCACCTGCTCGGACCCTGGGTCCCCGAGGCCCAGCTCTGGCAGGACCCCCTCCCGGCAGCAGACCACGAACTGATCGGCGAGGAGGACATCGCCTCACTGAAGGCCGCGCTGCTGGACTCCGGCCTGTCCGTCTCCCAGCTCGCCGGCACCGCATGGGCCGCCGCGTCCACCTACCGCAAAACCGACAGGCGCGGCGGCGCCAACGGCGCCCGGATCAGGCTGGAACCCCAGCGCGGCTGGGAGGCCAACGAACCCGAACAGCTCACCACGGCGCTGCAGGCAATCGAAACGGTCCAGCAACAGTTCAACTCCGCCCAAAAAAACGGCAAGAAAGTCTCACTCGCGGACCTGATCGTCCTCGGCGGCTCCGCGGCCGTGGAGAAAGCCGCAAGCGACGCCGGCTTCCCGGTCACCGTGCCGTTCCGGCCCGGCCGCACCGACGCCACCCAGGACCAGACCGACACCGAGTCCTTCGGATACCTGCAGCCGCGGGCCGACGGATTCCGCAACTACGTCCGCCCCGGCGGGAAGCTCCAGCCCGAGACCCTCCTGCTCGACAAGGCATACCTGCTGGACCTCTCCGCACCGGAAATGACAGCACTCATCGGCGGCATGCGCGCCCTCGGCACGAACGTCGGCGGAACCGCCCACGGCGTCCTCACCGACAAGCCCCAGGTCCTGACGAACGACTTCTTCATCAACCTGCTCTCCCCCGGGACGAAATGGAAGGCCTCCGAGGCGGAGGAGAACGTCTACGAAATCACCGACGCCACCACCGGCGAGCTGAAGTGGACCGCCACACCGGTAGACCTGGTCTTCGGCTCCAACTCCCAGCTCCGGGCACTGGCAGAGGTCTACGCGAGCGACGACGGCCGGGAAAAATTCGTCAACGACTTCGTAGCCGCCTGGGTCAAGGTCATGGAACTCGACCGCTTCGACCTCAACTGACCGACGCCTCCGGGCCGCCCAAGCCATCACAATCGCGGTCGATGACCGCGTACCTGCAAAAGCCGAACACCAACGCCCTGCCCTCGGTCTACGGAGGACAGGGCGTTGGCCATGCGATTTCAGAGATCGTCTTCGGGTCGGCCGGCGAGGATCCGATTGGCGCGGACCTGCAGGATGCCGAGCGACTCCTGGATCAGGGGCGATGTGATGCTGCCCCTGCGCACAGCAGCAACAATGCGGCGCGTGGGCTTCCCCCTACCGGTAATACGCAGTCGGACCACGTTTTCGGCACTATGCAGGGGCGCCAGTCGCGGCAGCAGGCCCACGCCCAGCCCCGCACCAACGAAGGCGATCTGGGTTTCCCACTCAACGGCCTCGTGGGCAATCCGCGGTGTCACCCCGACTGCGGTGAACGCCGCGGTGAATAGGGCGTGATAGGTGGAACCGGCGGCCTCGGTGATCCAAGGTTCCGACGCCAGCTCTTCGAGCGTCACCGTTTCCCGCGATGCCAGCGGATGGTCGGAGGGAATGATCACGTCCAGGGGATCGTCGAGCAGGACGGTCTGCTCGAAGCGAGGATCGTCCTCAACATAGGCATCGGACTGCATGGCGACGATGACCGCGAGGTCAATTCGCTCGGCAACCAACAAGTCGAAGCAGCGGGCCGGGTTGGCCTCGAGTACCTGCACCTCCAACAGCGGGCGTGTCGAGCGCAGGGTCGCGGCCAGCGGCGCGAGCAACTGGGCGGCCGCTGTGGAGAATCCGCCGAGGCCGAAACGGGACGGCACCTGGTCGCCGGCCTCCATGGCCGCCGCGCGCAGGCTCTCCCATTCCGCAATGAGGGTGTCCGAGCCCGCCACGAGAAAACGGCCCGTGGCGGTCAGCCGCACACCCCGGCCGTCCTTCGTCAGCAGGTGCATTCCAAGCACGCGCTGGAGCTCCCTCAGTTGGGCGGAGACGGCCGAAGGAGAATAACCCATGAGCTCGGCCGTCGCGCCAATGGTGCCGCACTGGGCAAACACCCGAAGTGTCATGAGCCGCGCATCGATCATGCATCTATTGTGCGCTGTTATCCCCTAAATCTTGCGCTTTTGTTGCAGATCGATCGTCTCTAATCTCATGACTAGAACGCTTTTGCAAAAAATGCCGGTTGCGCCCCACCAACTCCGTGGTTCCGCACCAACTCCGTGGTCCGCACCAACTCCGTGGTCCCTTCGAATCACACACTTACCCACCCCCTCCCGGGAGGAAACACATGTCTGCTCCAGTGAACGTGCCCCTCAATTCACGCGGAAAACTCGCTTCATCAGTGCCTGCCGAGCAGTTGGCTGAAATCACCGAGCTGTTCGATTTCCGGCGCGCGGGATATTCCCTCGATGCCCCCTTCTACACGGACCCGACGATCTTCAACATTGACATGCAGGCCATTTTTGGCCAGCACTGGATCTTCGCCGCCAGCACCGCAGAACTGCCGGAACCGGGCGACTACGTCACCGTCGACTACGGTCCCTACTCCCTGATCGTGCTGCGCAACGACGACGGCGGTGTGAACGTCCTGCACAACGTCTGCCGCCACCGCGGCGCCCGGGTCCTGACCGAGTCCACCGGGTCAACCGGAAACCTGGTGTGCGGCTATCACTCCTGGACCTACTCCCCGAGCGGTGATTTGATCCATGCCTCGGCACCCGGGGAATCGAAGTTCGACAAGAGCTGCTTCGGCCTCAAGCGCGCCCACGGCCGCGAGGTTGCCGGCCTCATTTTCGTCTGCATCGCAGATGAACCGCCGACGGACTTCGATGAAACCGCAAAGATCTTCGAGCCCTACCTCGCACCCCACGATCTGTCGAAGACGAAAATCGCCTACCAGCAGAACATCATCGAAGAGGGCAACTGGAAGCTCGTCATGGAGAACAACCGTGAGTGCTACCACTGCGACGGCCACCCCGAGCTTGCCTGCTCCCTCTTCCCCACCTGGGGCCTGACGGAGGGCCTCATCCCGCCGCACCTAGAGGAAGTGTGGGACCGCAACAAGAACGCGCAGTCCTCGCTCGAGGAGCGCTGCCGCCGCTACGGCCTTCCCTACGAGGTGGTCGAGGAACTGGACACGCGGGTCGCGGGTATCCGCATCTCGCGGGAGTCGCTCGACGGCGAGGGCGAATCCTTCTCCCCCGACGGGCGCAGGCTTTCGAAGAAGCTGCTTGGCGACTTGCGTGACTTCCGCCTTGGCCGCTGCTCAATGCACCTGCAACCCAACAGCTGGTTCCATTTCCTCGGGGACCACGTGATCACGTTCGGTGTCTTCCCCATCAACGAACACCAGTCACTGGTCCGCACCACCTGGCTGGTGGCTGACGACGCCGAGGAAGGCGTCGACTACGACCTCGAGAAACTCACCTACACCTGGAAGCAGACGAACCTGCAGGACAAGGCGTTCGTGGAGTTGTGCCAGAAGGGTGCCGGGAGCCCCGCCTACGAGCCCGGCCCCTACATGAAGAGCGAGTACCAGGTGGAGGCGTTCATCAACTGGTACGTGCAGCGCGTTCAGGAGCACTTGGCATGACCGAACTCCTCACTGAGACGGCAATTCAGGAGCCCCAGCGCATCCGCGGGCTTGAGATGCCGTGGAACAGGGTGATGGGCAGCACCGAAGGACCCGCCGGTGCCGCCCGCGCACTGGGCCCCTGGCATCCGCAGGAGTTCATGGCCGAGTGTGTGGAAACCATTCCCGAGGCGGGCGGCATGATGACCTTCGTGTTCCGCCGCTGCGACGGGGCACCCCTGGCGTTCCGCGCAGGCCAGTACGTGAACATCGCCTTCCCCGTGAACGGCGAAGACCGGGAGCCGGTGGACCGCAGCTACTCGCTGTCGAGTTCGCCCACGCAGCCGTGGACCTTCAACGTCACAGTCAAGTGCGACCCCACGGGACTGGTTTCCCCATGGGTGCACCAGAACGTCAAGCCGGGCACCGTCCTCGACATGCTGGGGCCGGTGGGAGCCTTCCACCTGCCCGACGCCGACCGGCGCGCCCGGTACCTCTTCCTGGCCGCCGGCGCAGGCATCACTCCCATCATGTCGATGCTGCGGACCATCCACTCGCTGCCCGGAACTGCTGACGTGGTGGTGCTTTACCACGGTGCGGAGGCAGGCGGCTTTGCCTTCCACCGGGAGCTCGCTTATATCGCCTCAGTGGACTCTCGCGTCAAGATCTTCTACTCGCTGGGCGACCGCAGCAAACCCACGCAATGGGAAGGGCTTAGCGGAAGGCTGACAGCGGCCATGATCGATCAGGTGGCTCCCGACGCCAACGGCCGTCAGGTCTATGCCTGCGGCCCGGAGGGTTACCTCAACTCCGCCACCGAACTGCTCCAAAAGGTCGGCGTCGATGACACCTCCATCTACATGGAATTCTTCTCGGGGGACCGCCAGACACTCCTTGAATACCAGGCAGAAATCGCGCTCGCCTCGGACATTGCGGAAGAAATTGCGGAGGAAATCGCCGATTCCGCCGAGGACTATTTTGAAAGCCAGCCCAGCGCCTTCGGGCTTTACGAGCCCGGCTACGACGCCGAGGGAACCCTGCAGGCCACGGGGCTGCCGCTGGAAACGGCCGGCCCCGACACTGCCGCCCCCGACGGCGGTTCACCTACAGAACCGGAGGCCGCGTCCCCGGATGCCTCGAGCTTTGGCACGGTGGGAACGGGAAGCCTGACTCTGTCCTTCATGCGCACCGGGATCAATGTGCGGATTGACCCCGATGAACACATCCTTGGGGCGGCGCAGCGTGCGGGCGTCAGGATCGGCGCGAACTGCAAGGAAGGCATGTGCGGCTCCTGCAAAGTCGTCAAGCTTACCGGGGAGGTCGAGATGAACCACCAGGGCGGCATCCGGGCCCGGGAAATCGATGCAGGGAAGTTCCTGCCCTGCTGCTCCACGGCGCGGACCGATTTGGTGATCGACGCCTAGCCGCCTCCGGTTGGAAGGCCTGCAGGGAAGCCGCCGGCCCCCTGCAGGCCTTCCTTCCTATGCCCCCTTGCCCACGAGGGATGCCGGCGGCGCGCAGGCCAGGCAGCCCACCGTGCTGATCAACCGGGACGTTCCCGGCGTCCCCCGCGTGCTGATCAGCACTTCCAAGGCCTCAGGTCCTGTCGGCATCTTCCGGGTTAAGCCCGCGTGCCGGCGTGGACGTGTCCGGTTTTTTAGTTTCCGGCATCGCCACAACGGCCACCACGGTAAGGATGGCAGCGACCACGACGGCGAGGAACACTGCGCCGGAAGCAGACACGACTGTTGCGGGATCGGTGTTGCCGTTCGGGGTGCCGGCGTAGACCGCGTTCGCCATCGCCCCGAAAACGGCGACACCGATGGCGCTGCCGATCGACCGCGCAAAAAGGTTGGTCCCGGTGACCACGCCACGCTCGTTCCATTCGACGCTCGACTGGGCGGCAATGAGGGTCGGGGTCGCCACGAGCCCGAGCCCTAGCCCGACGATGAAGCAGCTGCCCGCAGCCAAGGCGACGCTGGGGAATGGGGCGGTGAGGGCAAGTACTGCTGCGCCGATGACGGTGACCGTGATGCCGATCAGTGCGGTCCGCCGGAATCCGATGCGAAGGTACAGGCGCCCCGACTGGGATGCGCTGATGGGCCAGCCGATCGTGAGCGCCGCCAGGGCGAGTCCGGCCAGGATCGGGGAGGTGGAGAGGGCGCCTTCGAGGAACGTGGGAACGTAAGAGGTGAGGCCGAGCATGACGGCTCCCACGCCGAAGGAGACCAGCGCGGTCGTAACCAGCAGGCGCCGGGACACAACCCACGGCGGCAGGACCGGCTCCGCCGCCTTCCGCTCGACCAGGACGAAAGCGGCGAACAAAACCGCGCCGCCGGCGAACACGGCCATGCTGATCGCGGAGTTCCATGCCCAGGCCTGGCCGCCCTCCAGGGCCCCGAGGATGGCCAGGGTGAGCGCGACCGTGAGTAAGGCTGCCCCCAGATAGTCGACCCGGTGCTTGGCCCGCTCGATGTTCTCGTGGAAGGACCGGAGCAGCATCCACCCTGCCACCAGGCACAACGGGATGTTCACGAGGAAGATGCCACGCCAGATGCCGAGTGAGGCAAAAACTCCGCCCAGCGTCGGGCCAACAACAGACGAGATCGCCCACACGCTGGCCAGGTAGCCCTGCACTTTGGCCCGCTCGGTCAGCGTGTAGATGTCGCCGGCGATGGTGACGGCCATGGGCTGGACGGCTCCGGCGCCAAGGCCCTGCACCACACGGAATGCGATGAGGACCGGCATGCTCCAGGCGACTCCGCAGAGAATCGAACCGAGCAGGAACAGGCCTATTCCGAGGAGCATGATGGGCTTGCGGCCGATGACGTCGGAGAGCTTGGCATAGACAGGTACCGACACGGCCTGCGCCAGGAGGTAGGCGGAGAAAAGCCACGGGAACGAGGTGAACCCGCCGATGTCATGCACAATCGAGGGCACCGCTGTCGCCACAACCGTCGCATCAATCGCGACCAGCCCCGTTGAGAGCATCAGCGCAATGAGCACCGGTCCTCGATCGGAGCGGAAGCCGACTCCTTCGGCATGCGTTGTCGTCACGTGATCTCATTCCCATCGGTTGCCGGGAGGCATTGCGCGCAGAACCGGTCCGGCTCCGTCTGCTTAGCTGCACCGTCTACCAACTTAGTCCCGGACGTGCCGGACCGGGAACCTTGACATCAAGGGCCGGACTTAACGCCCCTAGCTGGTCAGTTGCCGGACCGGGGCACCCGCCAGCCACGCCTTCACGTCCTCGAGCGCGCCGCCGTAGAACCGGGCATAGCTCTCGTGCGTCACGAACCCCAGATGCGGCGTCAGGAGGGTGTTCGGGGCGGTCAGCAGCGGATGGCCCGCGGGTAACGGTTCCTGATCATAGACGTCGAGGGCTGCGCCCCGGATCCAGCGTTCTTCGAGGGCACGAACCAAGGCAGGCTGGTTTACGAGCGGTCCCCTGGCCGTGTTGACGAGCATGCCGTCCGGGCCCAGCAGCCGGAGTTCCGCTTCACCCACTGTCCCTTGCGAGCGCTGGGAGAGACGGAGGTGCAGGGTCACGACGTCGGACTCCCGGAAGAGTTCGTCCTTATCGACTCGCCGGACCCCCGCGGCCGTTGCTGTCGCCTCATCCAGGTTCTGGCTCCAGGCCAGGACGTTCATGCCGAACGCGTGTGCGTAGCCGGCCACCTTGTGGCCGATCTTGCCCAGCCCGACGATCCCCAAAGTCTTCCCCGCAAGTTCGAAACCGACGGTATGCTGCCAACGGCCGGCCCGGAGGGCGTTCTCCTCGGCCGTGACGTTCCGGGCCAAGGCCATGAGGAGCGCCCACGTCAGCTCCGGGGCGGCCGAAGGCGATCCGGCCGTTCCGCAGACGGTAACTCCATGGTCCTGCGCTGCGGCAAGGTCAATGGCGGAGTTTGCGGCGCCCGTTGTCACCAGCAGTTTCAGGCGGGGCAGCTTCGCCAGCACAGCTCGCGGAAACGGTGTCCTCTCCCGCATGGCGACGACGACGTCGAAGGCCAGCAGTGCTTGGACGGCATCGGCTTCGGAGGCAAAGGGCTTGCTGAAAACGGTGACGCTGACATCGGCACCCAGGGAGCCCCAGTCGGCGTAGTCGCCCGACACCTGCTGGTAGTCATCCAGGATTGCCAGCCGGTACTCGGTCATATTAGTCAGGTCCCCTAGTCAGAAGGCTTTCCTGAGACGGTACGTGAGTCCGGTGCGCTTCCGCGTGATTTCCGTGCGACGGCGGGGCGGCAGCCGACCCGGGGCAGGCCCTAGCAGGCCGGGCTGGCGCGGCGTAGGTTGGGACCCGAGCGTAGGGCAGACGCCCGATGGGGAGGGAAGAGCGGAGGAGGCACGGTGCGCGAGACCGAACAGATACTGCAGCACTACGGGTCAATCCGGGCGGACCAGGAGGACTTCTACAAGGACCTCCACCAAAACCCCGAGCTCTCACACCAGGAGCACCGCACCGCCGGCAACGTTGCGCGCAACATGAGTTCCTGGGGCTTCGAAGTGGAGACCGGGATCGGGGGAACAGGAGTCGTAGCGGTGCTGCGGAACGGCGACGGGCCGACGGTTCTGCTCCGCGCGGACATGGATGCCCTGCCCCTGCAGGAGCGGACCGGCGCGGACTACGCAAGCACCGTCACAGCCAAAGGGCCCGGGCGGGGACCCGGTGCCCGTCATGCATGCCTGCGGGCATGACATCCACGTCGCGTGCCTGCTGGGCGCGTCCAGACTGTTCGCCGAACATCAGGACCATTGGCGCGGCACCCTCGTGGCCCTGTTCCAGCCGGCCGAGGAAACCGGCGACGGAGCCCGCGGCATGCTCGCGGACGCCCTCCTGGAACGCATCCCGCCGCCCGACGTCGCCCTCGCCCAGCACGTGCTGCCCGGCGTCGCGGGCTCTGTCGCCACCCGGCACGGTCCTGTTCTTTCGAGCGCCGACAGCATCCGCATCACGGTCCACGGCCGCGGGGGCCACGGCTCGATGCCGCAGAACACTGTTGACCCCGTGGTGCTGGCCGCCATGATCGTGGTGCGCCTGCAGGCCATCATCTCCCGCGAAACCCCCACCTACCGAACCTGCCGTCCTCACCGTGGGAAGCCTCCACGCCGGAACCACAAGCAACGTCATCCCTGACCAGGCAGTGATGGAACTCAACCTGCGCACCTACACGGACGCCACACGCCAGCGGATCCTTGCCGCGATCCGGCGTGCCGTCCAGGCCGAGTGTGCCGCCAGCGGCTCCCCCAAAGATCCGGATTTCGAGATTTTCGGCAGCTTTCCTCTCACTGTCAATGACGACGCCACAACCACGCGTGTCGCCGAGGCATTCGGCGCCTATTTCGGCGAGCGCGCCGGGAGCCTGGAACTCCAGACCGCCAGCGAGGACTTCAGCGATATTCCCCGCGCCGGCAATATCCCCTACACGTACTGGCGCATCGGCGGAACCGAGCCGCTGGCCTACCGTGCCGCGGTACTGGCCGGACGTATGCAGGAGGACATTCCTGCCAACCATTCACCGATGTTCTTGCCCGTCCTCCAGCCGACCCTGCAAACCGGAACCGAAGCACTCGTCACTGCAGCCATGGCCTGGTTGGGCACGGCTGGCCGGGCTGAGCCGATCCCGGCATTCCACCACTAGCCAGCCCCAAGAAAGAGTGGCATGTGCCGACTATTTGGCCTGCACGCCGGGCCCGAACCAGTCCGGGCCACGTTCTGGCTGCTGGACGCCCCGGACAGCCTCTCAGTGCAAAGCCGGAGGGAGCCCGACGGCGCCGGCATAGGCACCTTCGACGCGGAAGGCAGGGCACATGTGGCCAAGCAGCCGCTGGCTGCCTGGGAGGACCACGCCTTCGCGCGCGAGGCACGCGATCTGCAAAGCACGACATTCCTGGCCCACGTGCGGTACGCGAGCACCGGAGCGCACACGATGGCCAACACGCACCCGTTCGAGCAGGACGGGCGGCTGTTCGCGCACAACGGCGCTTTCGGTGGCCTCGAACGGCTCGATCGCCACCTGGCGGAGCTGGGGGCCGCTGACCTCGTGCACGGCCAGACCGACAGCGAACGACTCTTCGCGCTGATCACCGCCGAGTGCCGCAGGGCTGGCGGCGATGTCGAGAAGGGCATCACCCGGGCCATCACGTGGGTCGCCACGGAATTGCCCGTCTTCAGCCTGAACATCGTGGTGACCACCGCGACGGACCTCTGGGCTGTCAGGTATCCCGCCACCCACGAGTTACACATGCTGCAACGTGACCCTGCCGCGGCTCCCGAACCTGCCCCTTTGGAGGCTCAGAGCTCACGGATCAACGCCCGGAGTAAAGAGCTTTCCCGTTCCAGGCACGTCCTCATCGCCACCGAACCGATGGACCGCAACCCGGACTGGTGCGCCCTAAGTCCCGGCGAGCTGGTGCACGTCGGCCCTGATCTCGCTGTCACCACGAGGTTTCCCTTCCCGGACAGCCCCAGGCACCTGCTCACTCTTTCGGACCTTGAACCCTCGGCCGCGGCGTCCCAGACATCCTGACCACCAGCTGCTGGTCGTTGCTCCTGGTCAGTGCTCCGCCTCAGTATCGGCGCCGGGTTTGCGGACGGGCTCCACGGTGCCGCCCGCCGGCACATTCACCCGGGGGTAGCCCGACGCGTTGATGCCAGCCCTGGCAGGATTTACAGGAGCACGCCGTTCAACACCGGCGAGTGGCTCTGGTTCGCGAAGACGGTTTTGTCCAGTTCCGCAACAGAGGCCTTGCCCACGAAACCCATGGCCCCCTTCAGCTCCTCACGCAGGATGCCGAATGCGCGGTCAACCGCAGGTTCTCCACCGGTGGCAAGGGCGTAGGCGAACGGCCGCCCCGCAAGCACTGCCCGGGCTCCCAGCGCCACAGCCTTCACGATGTCGTGGCCGCGCCGGACTCCGCCGTCAAGGTAGATCTCCGCCCGCCCGCCCACAGCTTCGACGATGGAAGGCAGGACGTCGATGGTGGCAGGCTGGGCGTCAAACTGCCGGCCGCCGTGGTTGGAGATAAAGATGCCGTCCGCCCCTTCGTCCACGGCGCGGGCCGCATCTTCGGCATCCATGATTCCCTTGATGACGAGGTTTCCCGACCATTCCGAGCGGAGCTTAGCGAAGTCGTCCCACGTTGCTGCGGGGTTCTTGTTCGACGCCATCCAGCTGTTCATTTCATCCATCCGGAGTGGACGGCCGTTCACCGCATAGTTGCCGTACGTCATCTTCCGGCCGGTGAGCCACCGCCACAGCCATCCGGGGCGGGTCGCCGCGTTGAAGTAGTCTGCGACCGGGGGACGCGGCGGCATGGACAACCCGTGGTGGAGGTCGCGTTCCCGCTTGCTAGAGGACCCGACGTCACCGGCGACCACCAGCGTATCGACACCGACTGCCCGGGCCCTCTTGATGTAGCTGGCAGTCTCCTCGGGATCCTTCCAGAAAGCCACCTGTGCCCACAGATTGTTCGGAGCCACCTTGGCGACTTCTTCGAGGGAGCATCCGGCCCAGGCGCTGTGAATGAAAATCGATCCCGCCCGGACGGCGGCACGGGCAACCGCGGGGTCAGAACCTGGGTGGAAGATGGTGAGCATGCCCATGGGCGCCACCATGAGCGGCATCGCCAGGGACCGTCCAAGGACGGTAGTGGATGTGTCCATGCCCGTCACGTCCACCATGGAACGCTGGCGAAGCATCAGGGCGTCGAAGTGCTCCTCGTTGGCTCGCATGGTGATTTCGTCCAGCGCGCCACCCTCCAGGTAATCAGAAATCATCCTCGGAAGGTGCTTCCGGGACGCTCTGCGGTAGTCGTCGATGCTGACAATCCATTTATTTCTCAAGATGCCCACTCCAATTCAAAGGTCTAAAGTACTTTCGCCAGGAACTGCCTGGTGCGCTCATGCTGGGGATCCCGCAGGACAGTGCGCGGATCGCCCTGCTCCACGATGCTGCCGTCGTCCATGAAAATCAGGTGGTCGCTGACCTCCCGGGCAAAACCGATTTCGTGGGTTACCACGATCATCGTCATCCCGGCATCGGCCAGCCCACGCATCACGTGGAGCACCTCGCCCACCAGTTCCGGATCCAGGGCCGACGTCGGCTCGTCAAAGAGCATCAACCGCGGCTCCATTGCCAGTGCCCGCGCGATGGCCACCCGTTGCTGCTGCCCGCCGGACAGGGAACCCGGATACGAGTCCGCCTTGGCTGCCAGCCCTACCCGCTCCAGAAGGGACCGGGCCCGCTCCTGGACGACCTTGCGGTTTTCCTTCCTCACCCTTATTGGTGCCTCGCAGACGTTCTCGAGCACAGTCATGTGGGGAAAGAGATTGAACCCTTGGAAGACCATGCCGATGTTTTCGCGGGATCTCGCGGCCTCGGCGTTGCTCTGCGCGTGCACGCGGCCGTTCTTGATCTTCACCCCCACCGGCTGTCCCTCAACGAGGATGTAGCCGCCGTCGAGCGTTTCCAACTGGTTAATACAGCGCAGGAACGTGGACTTGCCGGAACCGGAGGGTCCGATGATGCAGGTGACATCGCCTTTATTAATCGTTAGGTCGATCCCTTTGAGGACGTTGAGGTCACCGAAGTGCTTGGTGACGCCTCTGGCCTCTACCACTACGTCGTTCACGATTGGACCTCCTGCGCGGCGGTGGTGCGGGACCGCAATTCTCTAGCCTTGCGGCGGGAACTGCGCCCCGGCGCTGCCGTTCCTCTGTTGAAATGGCGTTCGATGTAGAACTGGCCCAAGCTCAGAATGCTGGTGACCAGCAGGTACCAAAGGCTTGCAGCAATCAGGAGTGGGATGGTTTTGAAGTTTGCGCTGTAAACGAGCTGTGCGGAGTACAGCAGTTCCGGAAAAGCCAGGACGCTGACCAGCGACGTCGTTTTCAGCATCGAAATGGTCTGGTTTCCGGTGGGCGGGATGATGATCTTCATCGCCTGGGGCAGCACGACTCGCCAAAGGATGGTGAACCGCCTCATTCCCAGCGCCTTCGCGGCCTCGGTCTGGCCGCGGTGGACGCTCAAGAGGCCCGCCCGGACAATTTCGGACATGTAGGCGCCCTCGTTGAGGCCGAGGCCGAGGATTGCGGCGAGGAAAGGGGTGATGATCACGTTGGCGTCCACCGAGAAGAACTCTGGTCCAAACGGAACCCCGACGGCGATCCGGGGATAGATCGCGGCGATGAACCCCCAGAAGAGGAGTTGGACGAATACCGGAACGCCCCGGAAAAGCCAGACCAGGAAAGCTGCGACCCCAGCGATGATGAAGTTCGGGGCGAGCCGGGCAAGTGCCAGCAGGACCCCGACGACGATGCCGACGGTCATGGCGATAACCGTCAGCTGAAGAGTCCGCAGCAGGCCTGTAAACAGCCGCTCCGAGGTGAACCAGCCGAAAACTACGCCCCATTCGAATCGGGGATTGGTGACCAGTGAGTAGCCGACCAGAAAGATGGCGAACAGGACGATGGCAGCGGTCAGCCACAACAGCCCGTGACGCTGATGCGGACGGCCCAACAGAAGCTGGCGGTCTATGCCGTCGCCGGCAAGCGCCCGGTCGCCTGATGCCATGGCGGTGTCGCTCATGGCCGGCCTACTGTGCCTTGTTGAAGGCGAAGTCCGAGATGACACCGGTGCCTACACCCCACTTGTCGAGAATCTCCTTGTACTTGCCGCTCTTGGCAAGAGACTCCATGCCCAGTTGCACCGCCTTCTCCAGGCCCGCACCCTTTTTGAACCCGATGCTGACGGGCGACAGGTCCTTCTCCCCCAGCAGCTCGATCTGGCCGCCCTGCTTGATTGCGTAGCCGAGAGTAGGGCCGTCAACGTACACGGCATCGATCCTGCCGGCAGTAAGCGCCAGGTTGGGCGCCTGCATATCGGGGTAGGTCATGGCCTGGATGGCTTCCTTACCGGCGGACGTGCATGCTTCGGACAGCGCCGGAAGCCTCTTGAGATCTTGGAATGAGCCCTTCAGCACGCCCACGCGCTTGCCGCATAGGGCGTCCACGCTAAGGTGCTGGGGGTTCCCCGGGGCAACACCGATCCCACTTCCGGACTGGTAGTAGTCGACGAAGTCGAGCACCTTCATCCGCTCGGCAGAGGGCGACATCTGGGAAATGGCCATGTCGAACTTGCCGGCGGCAATGCCGGGAATGATGCCGTCGAACGGCCCGCTGACAACGGTGGTCTTGAGCCCTAGCGCCTGCCCCAGTGCGGCCGCAATCTCGGGGTCCACGCCGATGGTGGTGGTCCCGTCTGCTGCCATGAAGTGCAGCGGCGGCGAACTCTGGCTCATGGTCACCGTCAGGGTTCCCTTGTCTCGGATGGCCTGGGGAAGCGCTGCAGCAGCGGCGGCATCGGTTTGGACCGCTGCCGTGGAGCCCGAAGATTTTGCCGCCTCTGGAGTGGTTCCGCTGGCCGTCGACGGGTTAGAGCATCCCGTCAGTAGGACGCCTGCAAGGGAGACTGCGGCGAGGGACAAAAACGTTGTTCGGAGCTGCTTCATCTGCACACCTTTGAGAGTCGAGTTCATGCCGAGTCGGAAGGCTCAAGCCGTTGGGCCCAACCGCCGATCGTTGTCGGAGGGACAACAGCGCCTTTGTGTGTTCCAGATCACTAGGCGCTTGGTATCATGTACCGTACATCATGCATGATCCTCCGGCAACGAGTTACAGTCCCTAACGGTCAGGCACGCAGGCACTAGGACTACGCTCCAACCAGAACCATCACTTCGTAGAGGATCTCCACATGAACGCCATCTCGCCGGAAGAAGAAGCGGGCCCATTCGCCGCACGTCCCATGCTGGTGGACCAGGTGTTCGAGGCCGTCTTGTCCCTGCTGCTGGACGACAAAATCTCCACCGGCTCGCCGCTGAGCATCGACGGACTGGCCAAGCGTTTCAAGGTGTCCTCCACTCCGGTCCGCGAAGCCCTGGCGCGGCTCGAGGCAACAGGGATGGTCCGGCGCGAGGCACTTCGGGGATACAAGGTCGCTCCGGAACCGACGGCAGCCGACGTAGAGGCGCTCCTGACCTCCCGGCACGTCCTTGAGCCTGCACTCACGCGGATCGCCTGCACCAACGTGACCGACGGGCTGGTGGCCGAACTTGAGGAGTTCAACAGGGATCTCGACGCGTCTCGTCTTGGCGGCGACACCTTCGCCGGCTACCGCGCCTACTGGAAAGCCGATGAGAGCTTTCACCGCCGCATCGCGGAAGCCACGGACAATGAGTTCCTGCTGAGGGCCTACAGCTCAATCGAGGGCCACATTCAGCGGTTCCGGCTCCTGGTGCAGAACGACATGAGCGGCGAACATACAGTGCGGGAACACCAAGCGATCATTGACGCCTTTCGTGCACACGACGCCGAGGCCGCCATGGCCGCGATGAACGAGCACATCGCGGGGATTCGGTCGCGCTCGTCCGGCCTCACAAAATTTGCCGGTAAAAATCAGCACTGAGCCCGGGGTTCACTGCCCGCGGACAAAACAAAAGCGGCTCCCGATCCGGTGGATCGGGAGCCGCTTTCTTGTGGATCAGGCCTGGCGGTAGACCTTCCGCGAAATGGTCAGGCTTATCGCCGCGATGACCGCGATGGCCACCAGGTAGTAGCCGGGCACCAGCAGGGAGCCCGTGCTGCCGATCAGCCACGTCAGGATGAACGGGGCAAAGCCGCCGAAGACAGTGACGCCGATGTTGTAGCCCAGCGATAGTCCCGTGGACCGGATGCGGGCTGGGAACATCGAGGACATGATGGCCGGCAGCGGTGCGAAGTAGGCCGTGGCCAGCACCGACAGCACCAGTTCCACCACGATCATGGTGGGCAATTCCGGCGCAGCGATGAGCCCCAGGAACGCGGGGATGCCGACGACGATGGTTCCGGCAGCCGCCCAGGTCATGACCCGGGCCGGGCCCACCTTGTCAGCGAGCATGCCGATGAACGGGGAACCGACGCTCATGACCACACCGAAGATCAGGGTGGACAGGAACGCCACGGTCTTCGGCATGCCGAGGTTCACGATCGCGTAGGTCGGCATGAACAGGGCGATATAGACGCCCACGGACCCGAGGGACACAACGCCGACGATGGCCCAGAGCCGGCCGCCGTTGCCAATGAAGGTTTCCTTCAGCGGCGCGGCGGACTTCTCGGTGGCCCTGAACTCCGGGGTTTCCTCCATCTTGGACCGGATGTACCAGCCCACCGGTCCGATGGCCAGCGCAAAGATGAACGGCAGACGCCAGCCCCAGGACTCGAGCGACTGCGCGGCGAGATAGCTGTTCAGCACGAATCCGAAGATTCCTGCCAGCAGGATGCCGCCACCCTGGGTGGCCACCTGCCAGCTTCCGTAGAACGCCTTCCGGCTGGGGGCGTACTCAATCAGGTAGGCCGTTGCCGTGCCGAATTCACCGCCGGTGGCGAAGCCCTGCAGCAGCCGGGCGATCAGCACCAGAACACTCGCGGCCACCCCGATGGCTGCGGCCGTCGGCGCAACGACAATGAGCAGGGTGCCGACGAACATGACAAGGATGGAAACCAGCATGCCCGCCTTGCGGCCGGCCTTGTCTGCGTAGCGCCCGATCAGGATGCCGCCCAGTGGCCGCATGATGAAGGAAACGCCGAACGACGCGAAGGTCAAAAGCAGCGACGCGGCTTCGCTCGTGGTGGGGAAGAACAGCTTGGAGATGGTGACGGCGAATGTGCCGTACACGATCAGGTCGAACCACTCGAGGCCGTTGCCGATGGAAGCGGCGACGACGGCTTTGCGGGCGTTGCTTTTTTCGAGGGCCAGGACGGCCGGCGGACGGGGGTCGGTGACCTGGTCGCTGGATCCAGCGCTCGTGGCAGTTTGATGGCTCATGGCTGCGGGGTCCGTTCGGTCGTGGAGAGGTGGGCAGTAAGAGCCTGCAGGAAGTCTTCGCAAGCGGCGATCTGGGTCAGTTCGACGTATTCATTGGCGGTGTGGCCCTGGTCCATGCTGCCGGGGCCGCACACCACGGTGTCGATTCCGGCCTGCTGGAAAAGGCCGGCCTCGGTGGCGTAGACCACGGACTCCTCGACGGCCTGGCCGGTGAGGTTCTGGGCCAGTGCGAGTGCATCGCGCTGGCCGTCGGGGTTGAGGCCGGGAACTTTGCCCAGCGAGTCCATCCGGATCTCCGCTGCCGGGTTCTCCTGCTGGATCTCGGCCCTCAGCCCGGCCAGGGTTTCCTCGATGCGGGCTATCACCGATCCCGGGTCGTCGCCGGGAATGGTCCGGAACTCGAACTCGAACTCGCACTTTTCCGCAACGGTGTTGACTGCTGCCCCGCCGCTTACGACGCCGACATTCGCGGTGGTGTAGGGGACCACGAAGGTCTGGTCGAACGGGCCGGTGAGCCGGTGCTCATCTGCGAGGGAACGGATGAAGGCGATGGCCCTGGCCGCGTATTCGATCGCGTTGACACCGGTGGAGGTCATCGAGGAGTGGGCGGCGATGCCGCTGACCGTGACGCGGTAGAGCTGGCTGCTCTTGTGCGCCGAGACAGGACGCATGCTGGTCGGCTCGCCCACGAAACCTATCCGCGGGTGGATACCACGCGCCTTCAGCTCCTCGAGGAGGACGACGGCGCCGTGGCATCCGACCTCTTCATCGTAGGTCCAGGCGAAGTGCAGCGGTTCCGCCAGCGGGCGGGACAGGAACTCCGGCAGGAAGGCCAGGATTGCGCCGCTGAAGGCCTTCATGTCCGTGGTGCCGCGGCCGTAGAGCCGGCCCTCGCGGACCTCGGGGGTGAAGGGGTCGCTTTCCCACGCCTGGCCGTCAACCGGGACCACGTCGGTGTGGCCTGCGAGCATGATCCCGCCGGTGACTGCGCCATCGTGTGCCGGAATGGTAGCGAAGAGGTTGGCTTTGTTGCCGTCCGGGCTGGGAACGATGAGGGGGGTGATGCCGTGGGCGGTGAGCTCGTCCGCAATGCACTGGATCATCGCAACGTTCGAGTTGCGGCTGGTGGTGTCGAACGAGACAAGCGTCTTGGCCCAGGCGAGCGCTGCGGCGCTGGGGTCTGCAGTGGCCGGAGCGGCGGGTGCCGGTGCGGTGGTGGGCGTCATGGGCAAGTTCCTCGGAAGTGGTGAACGGGCCGGAGCTGAGTGACCGGCAGCGGAGGCGCTGTCAGCCTGTCGGCCGCACGCACTCCCACTAGTATTCGGGCCGCCCGCTGACGCTGTCAACACTTTAGGAGCGATTTCTTCATTTTATTGAACGACCCCTAAGCGCGCCGGCAAGGCGGCGCCCCGCCGTCGCGCGCTTCCTTGCGCACTGGAACCGAAGGGAACGGTTAAAACGACGGCGGCGTCATCGCGCCGATGAGCACCGCATCCTCCGACGTGGGATTGCGGTACCAGTGCGGCAACGACGAGTCGTAGGTCAGCGAGTCGCCTTCCTCCAGGTCATACCCCACGCCGTTGACGCAGACGTGGAGTCGGCCCTGCACGATGGTCACACACTCCTCACCGGCATGCTTGAAGGGGGCGTCCTCGTTGTCCCACCCCGCCGCGATCTGGGCCCGGAGCATACCCAGCTGCCCGCTCATGTCAGGAGTCAGGAGTTCATAGATGAGGTTGTCCTCGGCAACTTCGAGGCGCCGCCTGTCATTGCGCCGCACCAGGGCGCCACCCTGGTCCTTGGTGTCGAAAAAGCGTCCCACCGGCACCTTCAGGGCCTGGGACAGCTTGATGAGCGTGGTCAGCGAGGGGTTGCCCTGGCCGCGCTCGATCTGGCTGAGCAGGCCGGGGCTGAGCCCGGCCGCCGCGGCCAGGCTGCCGATGCTGTACCCGGCTTCGCGCCGGAGTTGCAGGACGAGCGCCCCCACGGCCGTCATCGCGCGCTCGGCCTGGTCCTCCACGCCGGGGTGTTCCATGAGCATGCCGAGATGGGCGCCGCCGTGATTGTCCATTCTTCGATCCTCCGTCATAGTGAAGATATCGTCAAGATAATGAACTCCTCTGGGTTCTGGGCGCATGCTGCCCTAACCCGGAGGCGGTAGTTTGGTGGCATGACGGCTAGCTACAGATACGACGTCGAGGTGCTGCATCTGCTGGTGTCGCCGGCCCACGCCTACTTCGGCCGCGCCAGCGAAGGCGCCGCTGACGTCCCCGCCACCGACGCCGGCCAGGCGACGCTGGTGGCCGGCAAGGGAATCGTCGGGGACCGGTTCTTCGGCAAGGCCGCGCACATGGATGCCGCCGTCACGGTGTTCGCCGTCGAGGCCCTCGAAGCAATGGCCGCCGAGCTGGGAACGGCACCTTTTGACCCGCTGCTGACGCGTCGCAATGTGGTCATTCGAGGAGCCGAGCTGGCGCCGCTGCTCGGCCACGATTTCGCACTGGAGACCCGCGGAGAGCTGGTGCGGCTCAAGGCCGGGCGCCCTGCGCACCCTTGCGTGTGGATGGATGAGATGCTCGCCCCCGGCGCCCATAAGGCCATGCGCGGGCGCGGCGGCGTGCGGTGCCAGGTGCTTTCCGGCGGCGTCCTGTACCGCGGACCGGCCGTGCTGGTCAGCCCCGTGCCGCTCGATCCCGGGCGCGCGGGCGACGCGAACCTGCTGCGGCCCTCGCGATTGCCTTAGCCTGCCAGCGGAACAGCCGCCGCGGCGGGTTCCCGGAGCAGTTCACTCGCAATGTCGGCGGCCAGGTCGTCAATCACTTGCCCGTACAGCAGGCTCCCCTTTGCGGCGCTGGACCCCGCCGCCGAGGAGAGGCAGCCGGTGGCCGGCGTGCGCTCGGGCACCACGGGGAGCCGGTCAAAGCGTGGCAGGACGGCCGCCGGGCCGTCCACCAGGCGGTCCATTGCCACCCGGGCAGGTTCCAGGTGCAGCATGAGCGAGGTTTCGAGGACACCCCCGTGCTCGATGTCCCAGCCCGGGAAGCCGGCAGGGTAGACCTGCGTGAGGGTGTCCTGGCTGACAAAGTCCCAGTAGGACAGCAGCAGCACACTCTGCTCCGCGCCGGATTTGATCCCCAGGTCTTCCAGGGCCAGGTCGATGCCCTCGTAGAGGAACTGGTAGTTCTCGAAGTGGCCGTTGATGAAGACCACGTGCCGGACGCCCTGGTTCAAAAAGGACTTAACCAGGTTGCGCGCCACCCCGATGAGGGTGGTCCCATCCAGGCTGGTGGTGCCGGGAAGGTGGTTTCCCCCGCCGGACTTCTGCTGTGACTTGTATCCGTAGGCGACGGGCTGGGCCACCAGCGCACCCAGCCGCGTGGCGACACCCTCAGCGAAACGGCATGACAGGACGCTGTCCGTTCCCAGCGGGAGGTGCGGCCCGTGCTGTTCCAGCGAGCCGACGGGGATGAGGACCACCGCTTCCCCGGAGGCCAGGGCTTCGCGGTAGGTGAAGGCATCCATGTCCTCCAGAAATACTGACTTGTCCATACTGGTGGTGCTCCTTGTTAAGTGCGTGGCGCTTCGTGCGTGGCGCTTGGTGCCTCGGTTAAGTGCTGGGCAAGGGTGCGGCGCCACGGTGGCCGTGGCGCCGCACCCTTGCTGGTTGCTGGCGCGGGTCAGGCGTCGATGATGTTGTATTCGGGGCCGAAGGGGAACTTGGTGATGTTTTCGGCCCCGTCCTCACCGACCACGAGGATGTCGTGTTCCCGGTAGCCGCCGGCACCCGGCTGCCCGTCCAGGACGGTGATCATCGGTTCCATGGAAACCACCATGCCGGGCTCGAGAACGGTGTCGATGTCCTCGCGGAGCTCCAGTCCGGCTTCCCGGCCGTAGTAGTGGCTCAGGACACCGAAGGAGTGTCCGTAGCCGAAGGTCCGGTTGGCGAGCAGCCCGTGGCCGACGTAAATCTCGTTCAGTTCAGCCGCGATGTCCTTGCAGACGGCTCCCGGCTTGATCAGCTCCAGGCCGCGCTTGTGGACTTCGACGTTGATGTTCCACAGTTCCAGGGAGCGGGCATCGGGTTCGCCGTAGAACAGGGTCCGTTCCAGGGCGGTGTAGTACCCGGAGGTCATGGGGAAGCAGTTCAGGGACAGGATGTCGTGTTCCTGGATCTTGCGGGTGGTGGCCCAGTTGTGCGCGCCGTCGGTGTTGATGCCGGACTGGAACCACACCCAGGTGTCGCGGATTTCCGAGTCCGGGAACGTCCGGGCGATTTCGTGGACCATCGCTTCGGTGCCGATCAGGGCCACCTCGTACTCGGTGATCCCGGCCGTGATGGCGTTGCGGATGGCCTCGCCGCCGAGGTCCCCGATGCGGGCCCCGTGCTTGATGACCTCGATCTCCTCGGCGGATTTGATCATCCGCTGGCGCATGGCTGGCTGGGCGACGTCCACCAGGGTGGCCGACTCGGAGGCCGCCTGGATCCTGTTGCGGTTGTCCAGCGGGAGCGAGTCGTCTTCGACGCCGAGCCGGCGGGGGTTGATGCCGCGGGTTCGGAGCGCCTCCTGGATGGCGAAGATGTAGTTGTCCCGGCGCCAGTCCGTGTAGACGACGTTGTCGCCGTAGCTGCGGCGCCAGGGCATTCCGGCGTCGATGTTGGCCGTCACGGTCACGGTGTCATCCTTGGTGACGACCATGGCGTAGGAGCGGCCGAAGTAGGTAAAGAGGAAGTCCGAGTAGTACTTGATGGAGTGGTAGCTGGTGAGGACGACGGCGTCGAGGTCCTTGTCCGCCATGATGCGGCGCAGGCCGGCCAGGCGCCGCTCAAACTCGGTGTCGGAGAACGTCAGGCTGACTTTTTCGCCGTTGTTCAGAACCTTCAGGCGCTCCAGTTCGGAGACGTTGGAAGCGGGGCCGGAAGTTGTGATGGTCATGCGTATTCCTTACGTTGTGGTGGTTTTCAGGAGGTGGCTTGTGCCGGTTGAGGCCGCGGGGCCGGTTCCGGAATGCTGTGCTTGTCTTCGCAGGCGTCGCCGTGCTCGGCGAGCACTGCTTCTTCCTGCAGGTTGAGGCGGATGCCCAGGGGCACGCCGGCCCGGATGCGCCGGCGGAAGCGGGCGTAGCCGAGGGCGAAGTAGAGCACCGAAGACGTGACGGTCCCGGCCAACCAGGAGAAGTCAACGCCGCCCATCGCCGTGGCGATCGGGCCCCGCAGGGCCGGGATGCCGCCGTACATAAACATCCAGGTCATGAGGATGCCGGCAAAGAAGGCGATGAAGGCTGCGGGGTTGACGGACTTCAGAGCAGTCTTCTTCGAGTCGAGGAAGAGGTAGGAGAAGTCTTTGTGGTGCCGTTCAAAGATGAAGTAATGGACCGCCATGATGCCGCCCCAGGTGGCCACCCAGGCGACGATGGCGCCGAGCCAGGAGTCGAGGATCATCGCGAAGTCCTCGGCGAACATGAAGCCGACGACGGCGAACATGGACAGGATTCCGACCATGATGGACAGTTTGCGCCGGGAGATCTTGACATCGAGGGCCTGGAAGGCGACGCCGAAGGTGTAGAGGTTGATGATGTTCGTGGCGATCGGCCCGTGAATGACCAGCAGGATGACCGGAATGGCCAGGGCGCCGAAATTGGAGACGATGAGCTCCCCCGGGTCGGCCTGGCCGTTCTTGGTCGCAAGGCTGGCCCCCAGAATCCCCAGCCAGACCACGGGCAGGAACTGGCCCAGGACACTGACCGTGAACAACTTGGCGGGCTTGACCTTGCGGCTGACGAAGCGGGAGTAGTCCGGGGCGTAGGTAAACCAGCCGATCCCCCAGCCGATGCCGATGACGGTCATGATCGAGGACATGGCGGCCAGCCGCGGCAGCCCTTCAAGGATGGCGCCCTCGGGACCGGCGTAGCTCCAGTTGATGTCCAGTTGCGTCCAGGCGACGATGGACATGCCGACCAGGACGAGGATGGTGGGCGGCATGGTGATCCGCTCGAACTTTGAGATGGCGCGGTAGCCGCGGTAACAGATAGCAACCTGGACGCTCATGATGACCGCCGCGACGAGGATGCGCACTCCGATGTTGCGTTCGGCGGGGTCGACCCAGCCGATCATGCCGAAAAGGGCCAGGATCAGGTCGAGGATGACCCACGTGTTCACCGCCGACCAGCCGATGGCGATGGTGGCTTGGATCGCTGCCGGCAGGTAGGCGCCGCGGCGGCCGAAGGCGCCTCGGGCCAGCAACATGCCGGTGGCACCGGTCCGCTGCCCCAGGATGACAAAGAAGCCGAAGCCCGCCATGCCGATGAGGTTGCCCACGACGAGCACCAGGATGGTGTCGCCGAGGCCCAGCCCGAGGTGAATGCCCAGGGCTCCGAGGATCCAGTTGATGGGGGCCACATTGGCACCGGCCCAGATCCAGAACTGGCCGGAGAGCTTGGTTGTCCGGGCCGATTCCGGAATGGGTTGCAGGACATCCTCAACCTCTACAGTGGCCGCTTCGTGCGAGCCTTGTGGAGCTTGGTTCATGCTGTGCCTCAATTCACTTCGTTGTGATGAAGAACGGGAGGGAGTGCATCCAGCTTATTGGTGACCTGACCCACAGCCCAGATACTTTATGCTTACAGTCAGCCCACATAAGGCGACACAATGTCGCACCACTACCTCCGGGGTATCCATGATCACGCTCGCCGAAGTCCTGACCTCCCGCCCGATGTCCGCGGGGGACCCCGTGGTGTGCAGCAACGTGCCCGGCACCTTGGAACGCGCCGTCCGGTGGGTGCATTCCAGTGAAGTGCTCGAGATTGCCCCTCTCCTGCGCGGAGGGGAACTGCTGCTCTCGGGGGGAGAGGCGCTCCTCGGCCTCCCAGCCGACGCGCAGGAGGACTACATCCGCAGCCTCGCGGGCCGGAACATCGCGGCCCTGGCGCTGCAGACGGCCGGCCAGGCGGCTCCCATGCCGGAGGCGCTCATTGCCGCGGCCGACCGGTACGGGCTGCCGTTGATAGACCTGCGGGCAGTGGTGCCCTTCGTCGACGTCGCCGAGACAGTGAACCGCATGGTGGTCAATGAGCAGGCGGCGGCCCATCTGGTGGTCGACGACGCCTCCCGCCGGATTGCACGGCAGATCACCGACCGGGGGCCGCACCTGCCGACCATCCTCGAGTTGCTTGCCACAACGCTGGAGGCCGAGGTGTTACTGCTGGCACCCGACGGAGCGCCGCTCGGCCACGCCGGGAGCGCGGGCGAGGAGGAAGGCTCCAGCGCGGTGGCCGGCATTGTGGTCGGCGGGCAGCTGGCGGCCCAGTTGACCCTCCGCTCCCCCTCGCGGGATCCGTTCCTTCTCGAGCTTGCAGCCGACAGGCTCTCCGGCATCCTCGCCCTGGCACTCGCGCAGGCCTTTCGTCCGACGCCGGCGCAGGTGGCCGATGCACGCCTGCTGGAGTCGGTGATCGAGGGCGCCGACGCCGCAACCGTCGGGCAGCTCTGGCAGCAGGCCGGACTGCGGCCCGGCCAGGCAGCTGTTGTCGCCGTCTTCCGGACGACCGGCAGGGAGGCGAACTTCTCCGCCGTCGAACGTGCCCTCCACGTGGGAGGCGTCACCGTGAAGTCCCACCAGTGGGACGGGGAAAGAGCCGTGCTGTTCACCCTGCCGCGCAAAGATGCCCATGCTGCCCGCGAGGCCCTGCTCCGGGCAGCACGCGGGGCCGTGGGCGGCTCCGATGACTACGCGGCTTTCGGACCTACCGTGGCCGATGGCCTCCGCGCGCATGACTCTTACGTTGAGGCCCACGAGACCATCCGGCTCGGGATGCCTGCCGCCGGCGAGGTGCTGGACGCCATGGACTTCCTGGAACGGCGGATCCTGGATGCGGTGCCCGACCCGGCATTTCTCCAGACCTACGTGGAGTCGAGCCTCGGGGCGGTGCTCGACTGGGACCGGAAACACGGCACCACCCTGCTGGCGACCCTGCTGTGCTGGCTCGATTCGGGATGTAACACGACGGCGTCGGCCGCCACCCTTAATGTCGAGCGGCAGACAATGCACAAGCGGCTGAGCAAGATCCAGGTCCTGTTGGGCGGTGACCCGCGGACCTCGGGAAGGTTGCTTGCCCTCCACATCGCCGCGGCTGCGGCCGCCGCCCCGGCCCCGGCCAGGCGGACGCCCTAGATAGCAGGCAGGAGTGGTACGGCACCCTTCGAGGGCGCAGTACCACTCCTGCCTGCTGTTGAGGACGGTTTTTACATCCCAGGATCACTCGCTGCCTGATGCGCCAACCTGAACTGGCAGCGCATCAGCGACCCCGTTTCCCATTTCCGCTCCGGGCCGTGCAGCTGCGGCTTGGACAGGGGCCGGTACCTGACTGGAGGAAGCCGAAGTTTCCCCGTGCGACAAGCCGGGCATGGGATGTGCTGTGGCTGCCGCGGCATGCTCGGCCAGGACGCCCGTCTGGTGCCGGATCTTCACCCGGTAGAGCAGCGCACCGCCTCCGGTGACGGCTGCCACGAAGAGAACCCCGCCCCACTGCAGGTACCACTCGAACGGCGGCACCGAGTTGTATATCTCCGGCCGCGGCCAGATCAGGTTCAGTGTCATGGCGCCGCCCCAGAGGACCGCGAGGATGTTCACCGGCACGCCCCACTTGCCGAGGGTGAAGCCCGGCTCGGAGCCGTCGTCGGCGAGTGGCCATTTCTTCAGGAACCTGTTGCGCAGCATGGGAACCGTGACCAGCAGGTAGGACAGGTAGATCAGGACGATGCTGATGCTGGACAGGATGGTGAAAATTGCCGGCTGCATGACGTTGACCAGCAGCGGGATGACGGCCATGATGCCGATGACGATGGCCGCGACCGTGGGGGTCTTGCGGACCGGATCCACCTTGCTCAGCTGACTGCTGAACGGCAGGTTGTTGTCCCGCGCCATGGCAAACATCATGCGGATGGCGGCGGCGTGAACGGCCAGCGTGCAGACCGCCACGGCCACCACGATGCACACGAGGAAGGCCTTGCCGAAAGGTCCGCCCAGGACGGAAAGCACGATGTGCTGCAGGCCGCCGTCGGCAGCACCCACCTTCGGGTCGGTGAGGTCCGGTGCCGCCAGGATGCCGAAGAGCAGGATCAGCCCGCCCAGCAGGAAGGAGGCGGTGACGGCGCGGATGATTGCTTTGGGGGCAGTGCGTTTGGGGTCCTTCGTTTCCTCGCCGAGGGAGCTGGCGGTGTCGAAGCCGTACATGACGTAGCCGGAGGCCATCGCGCCGATGAGGAATACTCCGAAGAAGCCGAGATCGTGGCCTTCGCCGAACCCCGCGGTGTCGAAGAAGACCTCGGGCCCACGCACCACGTGCCAGCCCAGCGCGAGGATGAGCAGCACCGCTGCTGTCAGCTCGACGAACACGCCGATGCTGTTGATGCGGGTCATGAGCTTCACGCCGAACGCGTTGATGAGGGTGGAGATGGTGATCATGATGGTGGCCAGCACCACGCCGTTCATGGCGAAGTCAAACGGTCCCGTGCCGTCGCCGACGAACTGGAAGCCGGACCAGAGCTGCGGCAGGGTGATCTGCAGGGCCAGCGCTACGGACCCCAGCGCCATGATGGAGGACAACAGCAGCAGCCAGCCGGCAAGCCAGGCTGACGTCCCGGACGCGAGCCGCTTGGCCCAGTTGTAGACCGAGCCGGCCACCGGGTAGCGGCCTGCCAGCTCGGCGAAGCAGAGCGCCACCATGAGCTGGCCGACGAAGACAATCGGCCAGGACCACGCATACGCCGGGCCTGCCATGGAGAAACCAAAATAGAAAAGCTGAAAAACACCGGTGAGGATGGAGATGTAGCTGACGCCGGCGGCGAAGCTGGCGAACTTGCCGATGCTCCGGTCCAGGGTCTGGGCATAGCCGAACTCGTCCATGCCGCTTGAATCAGTACTCTTGCTGGGTTCCAACATCCGAACTCCTAAGTCAGAAAAGCACGATGGTGCTGCCCCCGCGGCCGCCTTTGGACGCGGGTGAAATCAGCGGCCGGGCACCGCGCTGCGGGCGCCCGGCCGTTTCCCCCAAATGCACTTGCTAGCCGGCGGCCCCCGCCCCGGCGTCACTCCCAGATGAGCCGAACCAGCCGCTGGGCGCGGGCTGGATGTTCTGCCAGATGTGTTTTGCCTCGCGGTACTCGTCCAGGCCCGCGCGGCCGAGCTCACGGCCTATCCCTGACTTCCCGAAGCCGCCCCACTCCGCCTGCGGGACATAGGGGTGGTAGTCGTTGATCCACACCGTCCCGTGCCGGAGGGCGCCCGCGACCCGCTGTGCCTTCGACGCGTCCGACGTCCACACCGCGCCGGCCAGGCCGTACTCGGTATCGTTCGCAATGGCGACCGCCTCGTCCTCGGTCC
Organism: Arthrobacter sp. B3I9; assembly: GCF_030816935.1. Classification (NCBI taxonomy): domain Bacteria; kingdom Bacillati; phylum Actinomycetota; class Actinomycetes; order Micrococcales; family Micrococcaceae; genus Arthrobacter; species Arthrobacter sp. B3I9. The sequence continues at coordinate 761,316 of NZ_JAUSYO010000001.1, read as the reverse complement.
GGAACGTCTCGACCGTCAGCACCGGGCCGAACGACTCCTCCCGCAGCACGCTCATGCCGGAGCGGCAGTTGCCGAGCACTGTCGGCGGGTAGAAGAAACCTTCCGCGAGCTGACCCTCGTCCGGAATATAGCCGCCGCACAACAGCTCGGCGCCCTCCGCGATCCCGGCCTGGACGTAGGCGTGGACCTGCTCGCGGTGCTTTGCGGAAATGAGCGGCCCGGTCTCGGCGTCGGGATCAAACGGCCCGCCCATCCGGATCTTTTTCGCCCGCTCCACCACCTCGGCCACAAAGCGGTCCGCAATCGTCTCTTCGACCACGAGCCGTGCCCCCGCCGAGCAGACCTGGCCGGAGTGCAGGAAGACAGCCGTCAGGGCATTGTCGACGGCGGCCTCCCAGTCCGCGTCCGCGAAAATAACGTTGGGGTTCTTCCCGCCGAGCTCCAACGCCACGCGTTTCACCGTCTCGGCGGCGGCCGCCATGATCTTCTGGCCCGTCGCCACGCTCCCGGTCAGGGAAACGAGGTCGACGCGCGGGTCGGAGCTGAGCGGTCCGCCCACCTTGGACCCGGTTCCCGTCACCAGGTTCGCGACGCCGGCGGGGACGCCGGCTTCCGCGAGGGTCTCCATGAGCAGGATCGACGTCGACGGCGTGAGCTCGCTGGGCTTGAGCACGAACGAGTTCCCCGCGACCAGGGCGGGCGCCACCTTCCATGCCGCCTGGAGGAGCGGATAGTTCCACGGTGCGATGAGGGAACACACGCCGAGCGGCTCGTAGACCACACGGCTGATGGCATCCGCCCGGCCCGTGTCGATCACCCGGCCGGCGTCAAGTCCCGCGATCTTCCCGTAGTAACGGAAACAGGCGGCGATGTCGTCGATGTCGAATTCGGCCTCGACCAGGCGTTTGCCGGTGTCCAGTGCCTCGGCGCGCGCATAAGCCGCCTTGTCCCGCCCGAGCAGCTCAGCCACGCGGAGCAGGACGGTGCCCCGCTCGATGTCCGTAAGCCGGCGCCAGGGGCCGCCGTCGAACGCCGCCCGCGCACTGGCGATCGCCCGCTCCGCGTCCTCCACTGTCGATGAGGCGACAACGGACACCTCGCGGCCGTCCGCGGGGCAATGCACCGTGGACGTCCCGCCGTCGGACGCCTGCTGCCAGGCGCCGTCGAAGTACAGACCCTTGATCGTGGTGCTGCCTTCCCCGGTTTGCTGGACTCGCTCAGCGGTTGCGGTCATCGTGTCTCCTTCTTTACATCCATCATGCCTAGGCCTTTGCTGCCGCAGCAGTGAGCGGGTCGCCGTTACGCTCCAGCGGGCTGACGCCGTGCCGGTAGAACTCCGTGTGCTGTGGTGCCAAAGGCGCCTTGCCGGCGATCAGGTCGGCAGCCTTTTCGGCCAACATCATGACGGGGGCGTAGATGTTGCCGTTGGTGACGTAGGGCATGGCGGAGGCGTCCACCACGCGGAGGCCCCTGGTGCCGTGCACGGTCATGTCCAGCGGGTTCACTACGGCCATGGGGTCGGAATCGGGGCCCATCTTCGCTGTGCAGGACGGGTGGAGTGCTGTTTCGGCGTCACGGGCTACCCAGTCGAGGATCTCGGCGTCTGTCTGCACGGCCTGGCCCGGAGACAGCTCGCCCCCGTTGAAGGGCAGCATGGCGGACTGGCCCAGGATGTCTCGGGCGACTCGGACGGCCTCAACCCATTCGCGGCGGTCCTGGTCGGTGGAGAGATAGTTGAAGACCATGGACGGGTGCACCGTGGGATCGGTGGACTTGATCTTAAGGGTGCCCCGGGCGTCGGAGTACATGGGGCCGATGTGCACCTGGTAGCCGTGCTTGGCATCGGCCTTCTGGCCGTCGTAGCGGACGGCCACCGGGAGGAAGTGGAACATCAGGTTCGGGTAGGCAACATCCTCGTTGGAGCGGACGAAGCCGCCGCCCTCGAAGTGGTTGGTGGCGGCAGGGCCCTTCCGTCCCAGCAGCCACTGCATGCCGATCCACGGCATACGCCAGACGTCAAGGGCCGGCTGCATGGACACCGGCTGGGTGCAGGCGTGCTGGATGTAGACCTCGAGGTGGTCCTGGAGGTTTTCGCCGACGCCGGGCAGGTTGACCACGGAATTGATGCCGAGGGAGTTCAGGTGGGCTGCATCGCCGATGCCGGAGAGCTGGAGGAGCTGCGGTGTGTTGATGGCACCGCCGGCCAGGATAACCTCCCCGGCATTCACCTGGTGGGTCTTGCCGTTGCGGCGGTACGTGACGCCCGTTGCCACGTTGCCCTTGAAATTGATTTTGGTGGCCAGGGCCCGGGTGAGGACGGTCAGGTTGCTGCGGCCGAAGTTGGGCCGCAGGTAGGCGCGGGACGCGGAGAGCCGCTGGCCTTTGTGGACGTTCCGGTCGAAGGCTGCGAAACCTTCCTGGCGGTAGCCGTTGACGTCGTCGGTCAGCGGGTAACCGGCTTCCTGGGCCGCGCCGAAGAACGCCTGGAACAACGGGTTGGTGGCCGGGCCGCGCTCCAGCACGAGCGGTCCGGAGTGGCCGCGCAGTTCATCGTCCGGGTCCGCGGCGAGGGCGTTTTCCATCCGGTTGAAGTACGGCAGGCAGTGCGCGAAGTCCCAGGTCTCCATCCCGGCGTCCGCGCCCCAGCGTTCGTAGTCGAGCGGGTTTCCGCGCTGGAAGATCATGCCGTTGATGGAGCTGGAGCCGCCCAGAACCTTGCCCCGGGCATGAGCCACGCGGCGGCCGCCCATATGCGGCTCAGGGTCCGACTCGTAGCGCCAGTCGTACAGAGGATTGCCGCTCGGGAAAGTGAGCGCCGCGGGCATCTGGATGAAGAGGTCCCAGGGGTAGTCGCTGCGCCCGGCCTCGAGGACCAGGACGCTGCTCTGGCCACTTTCGCTCAGCCGGCTGGCGAGCACGGAGCCCGCGCTTCCGCCGCCGACGATGACGTAGTCGTAGTGGGTTTTTGTCATGCTGCAAACTCTCCTTCTACCTGGTGCCGGTCAGTGGCCCAGGGCGGGTCGTCGTTCTTCCGAAAAGCGAAAGGCTGACCGTGTTCGCCGGAGAATCCGCGGTATCCCCTGGTGTGGCGTAGGTCATATCCAAGGAGAGTAGTGCACGTTGAACAAGTGTTCAATAGAAAAACTGGACAAGCGTTCAAAATTTACTGGGCCGAAGCGTATCCGCTGGGGTGGAGCGCGGAAAGCGGCGCCCGCACGTTCCAGATGTCGCGCTTCTGTCCTAATGTGACGCGGAGTGGACGGGTTGCAAGGGCAGCTGGCGGAGGGAGCGGCTGGGTTGCGGCCATCCGGAGGCGCAGTGCGGCCAGGCCGCAGGCGTGGTGCGGCCGGGCCGCTAAGCGGCGAAGGCGATCTCTTCGGTGCGGGCAATGCTCCGCCGGATGGATTCCTTGTCCACACCGAGGAGCGCGGTCAGCCACATCCCGTTCTGCACTACGACGATGTCGGCCGCCCGCTCCTTGCATTCCTTGCTCGTGAGCTCCGGTTTGGCATTTCCGATCAGGGCCGCGAGACCGTCCAGGTACCGGTCGAATGCCACCGCGTTGATCACGGCGAAGTCTTCATGCGCCCTCGCGAGGGCCCAGAGGTGAAGGCGGAGGGACAGGTACCGCGTGGTCAGAAGTTCCGGGCCCGCAACCCGGCGGAGGGCATTCTGGAGCTGTTCGTTCGGGGACAATGCAGGATCCGGTGCGACCAGCGCGAGGTCGTGTTCGTCGACGCTGTGCAGCGCCGCACGGATCAGGCTCGACTTGTCTTCGTAGTAGTAGTTCACCAGCCCGAGCGCGACGCCGGCTTCGCGTGCCACGGCCCGCATGTTGACACCCGAGATCCCGTGGCGCGACAGCAGGTCCAGTGCCGCTTCGAGAATGCGCGACTGCCTGTCAACCTGCTCGCCGGAGTTTACGGTCCCTGTATCCACTTGGCCAGCATAGGGCGGAACGTGGGCTGCCGCACATCGCAGACCGGGCGGAGCGAATTTGGCAGGCAGCCTGCCCCTAGTGCGCCTGGCGGGCACCGATCTCGACCACAAGTACTCCGGCGGAAATGAGCAGGACCCCGACCGCCATGGCCGGCGTCAGCGGCTCCTTGAACAGGATGCGGCTGGCCACCGCTGTCAGTGCCACGCCGCTCGCGACCCAGATGCCGTACGCCACTCCAAGCGGCATCCCATGGGCAAGGGCCATACTAAGGGAGCCGAAGGCAGTGAGATAGCCGCAGACAATGGGAACGAGCCACAACTTCTTCTTCAGGCCTTCAGAGGCGCGCAGTGACATTGTGGCTGCAACTTCGGTGAGTATGGCCAGGCCCAGGAAAAGCCAGGTCATGCGCCTTCGCTTCCCTGTTTGGCACGGTGGGCCTTCTGTGATCCGACTTCAACGGTGATGACTCCGGCCAGGATGAGCACGATACCGATACCCATCAGCCACGTAAGCGGCTCCTTGAAGATGCCTGCCGACAGCAGCGCGGTGGCCGTCACACCACCGGCACCCCAGGCGCCGTAGGCGACACTGATGGTCATGCCTAAACGAAGGCAGACGGCCAGAAGAAAGAATGCGGCGACATACCCGGCAATCACTAGCGCGTACCAGCCGGGCGCTTCCAGTGCCGCCTTCAAGGCCAGAGTGGCGGAAACCTCCGTGATAACGGCTCCGCCCAGGCATAGCCACTGCTTCACTCCGCGCCCTCTTCGCCAATCAGGCCGAGGATGTGGGTGACAATTACCGCCCGGTCGGCTTCCCCCGGGGCCGCCACGCCGCTGGCCTGGGCCGCCCACAACCCATCCGCCGCCAGCCTGGCAGTGAGGAGACGCGTACGTTCGGCGGCCGGCGTCTCTTCCGGAATCAAGAGCCAGGGGTCCAGGTGGCGGCCCCAGGCTTCCCGCAGCTCAGCACTGTAGGCGGAGTGAAACCACAGCGCCCATTCCGCCCGCATGTTCTGCCCGTCAGCCGCAGCGTGGATGTACGAGCGGTACCGTTCGGAAACAGTGGCCTCCCGCTTGCCGAGGAGCTCAGTCATTCTCCGCTCGAGCTGCCCGGCAGCATACTCGACCAGGGCGGCCAGGAGTGCATCCCGGCTGGGGAAGTGGTACATCAGGCCGGGCTTGGTTACCCCAGCCTCCGATGCCACGGCGTCGAGGGTGATGGCGGCCCCTTGACTGCGCGCTGCCACCCGCAGTCCCGCCTCAAGAATCCGGGGGCGCTGACTCTCTCTCACCCTCAAACTTTACCATCTGGAAGGTATAGTTTGAGCGCTCAGCTCGGCCGGTCGGCGCCTCTGGCGGCGGTTAGCTCGGAACAATGACCGAGCGGCCGACGGTCCCCGAGGCGAGGCCGTCCAGCGCTTCCTGGACCTGATCGAGCCGGTAGGTGTCGCCGAGGAGCTTGTCCAAGGGAAGCCTGCCGGAGCGGTACAGGTCCAGGATCTGCGGTACCTGCACCCCGATGTTGGACGAGCCGTACAGGCTGCCCTGCAGGGACTTTTCGGACTGCACCAGGTTGTTGAGCGGCACACTGACCACATCGTTGGGGTTACCGAGCCCGACGGCGAACGTGGTTCCCCCGGTGCGCAGGCTGGCCATGGCCTGTTGGATGGTGGCCTGTTTCCCGATGGCTTCGACGACGTACTGAACGCCGTCGCCGGTGATGGCCTTTACCGCCGCTACAAGGTCTTCCTTGCTGGAATTGATCACGTGGGTGGCGCCGAGTTCCGAGGCTTTTTCGAGCTTGTCGTCGGCGATATCGGCCACGATGATGGGCGAGGCGCCCACCAGTTCGGCGCCGATCACGGCGGAAAGCCCCACGCCTCCGGCACCGATGATGAGCACGCCCTGGCCGGCGGCACCGGGCATCCGGTTCAGCACCACACCCATCCCGGTAATGACAGCACACCCGACGATGGCCGCAACCTCCGAGGGGACGTCGTTGGGGATCCTGATGACCGATTCCTGCGACACCACGCACGCCTCGGCGAAGCAGGAGACGCCCATCAGATGGTGCACCGGCTCATCCCCGAGCGAGAGGCGGGTGCCTCCGCGGAGCAGTCCGTTGGATTCCGCGTGCACCTTGCCCTGGACGCAGAGGGCCGGCCTGCCGCTGGAACAGAACTCGCACTGCCCGCAACGCGGACGCCAGGTCAGCACAACCTTGTCTCCCGGCCGGACGGAAGTGACGCCGGGCCCGGTTGCTTCCACGATGCCGGCCCCTTCGTGGCCCAGGACGATCGGTGTCCGGCAGGCGAGGTCGCCGTTGGTGTAATGCAGGTCGCTGTGGCACACGCCCGCCGCCTCGATCCTCACCCGCACCTCACCAGGACCAGGGGCGTCGAGGACAAGATCCACCACGCTCAGCGGCTCATTGGGTGCCTGCATTACGGCTGCTTTCACCGATACTCCTTCATAGTCTGAATCCGTCAGGACCGCCCTTGTGATCCACGTCATTCCGGGTTGTCCTCCAACACTATGGGCGGGCCGGCAATGCGGCGTCAAAACGGTGTCTCGCTTACCGAGAAGCCTGGTCCTCCCGGGCCGGCCGCGACCGTGTCCGGGGCGGCTGGTTGTCAGTACACTGGGACCCATGACCGAGCAGGAACCGGTCCGGGGCAGGGCCGACACTTCCCTGCGGAGTCCTGCGCAGCGGACCCGCACCTTCACCGGGGTCCTGGTCAACACCGCCCTCGCCAATATCACCACCAGCTACCTGTGGTTTGCGCTCACGTTCTGGCTGTATCTGGAGACGCGCAACGTGATCGCCACCGGGGTGGTGGGCGGCGCCTACATGCTGCTGATCGCCCTGTCCAGCATCAGCTTCGGGACCTTTGTTGACCGCTACCGCAAGCTGGCCGTGATGCGCTTCGCCGCCGGTTTCACCCTGGTGATGTTCCTGCTGTCCGGGGTCATGTTCCTGCTGATACCTGCTTCCTCGCTGCTGGATCTGACCCACCCTTGGTTCTGGGTGTTCACATTGGTCATCCTGGTGGGGGCCGTGGTGGAGAACTTGCGCAACATCGCCCTTTCCACCACTGTCACCATCCTCATCGAGCCGGACCGGCGGGCAAACGCCAACGGACTGGTGGGCATGGTGCAGGGACTGATGTTCATCATCACCTCGCTGCTCTCCGGGCTGTCGGTGGGGCTGCTAGGCATGGGCTGGACCATCGTCGTCGCGCTGGTGCTCACCTTGCTGGCCTTCGCACACCTGCTCACCCTGCGCATGCCCGAGGAGGTGCGCGCTGCCGCCACGGACGCGCACGGCGGGTTCGACCTCCGCGGCTCACTCGCGGCCGTGCTTGCCATCACCGGGCTGTTCGCACTGATTGTGTTCTCCACCTTCAACAACTTCATCGGCGGCGTCTATATGGCGCTGATGGATCCGTACGGTCTGGAGATGTTCTCCGTGGAAATGTGGGGGGCCGTCTTCGCGCTCGGCTCCACCGGATTCATCGTGGGTGGCGCCCTGATCGGAAAGTTCGGGCTTGGGGCCAACCCGCTGCGCACCCTGCTTCTCGCGGTGATGCTGATGGGGCTCCTCGGTGCGGTGTTCACGCTCCGCGAGTGGGCCTGGCTCTACATCGCCGGGATCTGGCTGTACCTGGTCCTGATACCTTTCGTGGAGGCCGCCGAACAGACGGTCATCCAGCAGGTGGTGCCGCTGCCCCGGCAGGGCAGGGTGTTCGGCTTCGCCATGGCTTTCGAGTCCGCGGCAGCGCCGATCACCGCGTTCCTCATTGCCCCGATCGCCCAGTTCTGGATCATCCCCTACGCCCGGTCCGCCGAGGGCGCGGCCCAGCTGGCGCCGCTGCTGGGCGAGGGTACCTCCCGCGGCATCGCCCTGGTGTTCCTGGTCGCCGGGATCATCATGGTCGCGGCCGCGCTGCTGGCCTTCCTGACCCCGGTCTACCGCCGCGTCTCGGCGTCGTATACAGAGGCGGGCGCAGAGGCGTCCGCCGCGGCGGACACCACCTCCTCAACCTCAGACTGAGTGCGTCGGTTACGAAAACGACGACGGCGGGAGCTTCCCGCCGTCGTCGTCCGTGCGCAGGCTAAGCGCCGGCTGAGGCGGGCAGCAGCGTGCGGAGGTAGCGCGCGTTGGAGGCGCAGACGCCCAGCGAGTCGCCGCCGTACTGCTCCATCAGGAAGATGCCCCGGAAGCCGAGTTCGACGGCGTCCCGAACCACCTGGCGGTAGTTGATGAGGCCCAGTTCGAGATTGGTGGGGAAAGCCGTCCAGGAGGTCCCGTCAGCATTCTCGTCGCGCATGTAGTTCTTGACATGCCAGTAGTTCGCGTACGGCAACGTCTTGGCGTACATCTCCCGCCAGTCCTCGATGGGACGGTGGAGCCGGATGAGGTTTCCGATATCGGGGTTCAGACCGACGTTGTCCAGGCCGATGTCCTGGACGAGCCGCACGGCGCTGTCGGCAGTTCCAAGGTAGGTGTCCTCATACATCTCGAGGGACATCTTCAACCCGACTTCGGCGGCGTGCTTGCCGAGTTCGCGGAGCCGGCTGACGGCCGCGGCCCAGACGTCCGGGTCCTCGGGATCCTTCGGCCCCTCAGCGGTCCAGAACCACAGAGCCTTCTTCTGGGCGGCGCTGAAAGGCTGGTGCAGGCCGGTCGAGAACACTTCCATGCCCCATTCCGCCGCCGCGTCGATCGTGCGGTGCGCGTAGGCAAGGTTCTTTTCTTCATGTCCGGGCCAGATGACGCTCTGCCGCTGGAGATGGACACTGGGGATGCGCACGCCGTGGGCGGCAGCGATGGAAAGGAATTCATCGCGCCGGGCCGGCTCAAGATCGGCGGGGCGCACATGGCTGTCGGCCAGTTCGGCAAGGGTGAACCCGACGTCCTGAACCTGGGCAAATGCGTCCTCCCAGACGGCGGGGTCGGCGTCGTGGAAAGCGACCCCGTCCTTGTCGGTGGACGGGATGCCATGCAGGCAAGTGGCGATTGGCCAGCCGTCACGCGTGAACTCGTACGAGGCGTCGGGCATTTGAGCTCCTATGAGTCGAGGGCACCCCATTGATACCCTGATAGTGCAATCCTATAGGATCTTTTATCGGAGGGAAAGGGGCTGTTCCTTACTCACGGCAGTCGAAAGCTACACCGGCTGGCTGTTGGCAGGAGCCAGGTCCGGATTCATCGGCTCCAGCTCGGGGTCTTCTGCTGTCCAGACCTGAATGATTGCCCACGCGACTGCGGCGATCGGCACGGACAGGATGGCACCGATGATCCCGGCCAGGATCGTGCCTGCGGTGAGGGCCATCAGGATGACCAGTGCGTGAAGCTGCAGCGATTTGCCCATGACGATCGGCTGCAAGAGGTCGCCTTCGAGCTGGTTCACCACCACAACCGCCGCCACGACGATCAGCGCGACGACGGGGCCGTTGGCTACCAGTGCCACGAGCGCGGCGAGAATTCCTGCCACCGTTGCACCTACCAGCGGGATGAATGCGCCGATAAAGACGATGATGGCCAAGGGTATGGCGAGGGGCACCTGCAGGATCAGCAATACGGCGCCTATGGCGATGGTGTCTGCGAGAGCCACAATCGCAGTTCCCCGGACGTAACCGCCCAGCACCTCCATGGTGCGGTGGCCGATGCGGCGGAACCGTGCTTCCCGGTGGCCTTTGAACGGGCGCAGGAAGAACTCCCAGATCTTCGCTCCGTCCTTGAGGAAGAAGAACAGGATGACGACGACGAGGCTGGCTCCGGCGAGGACCTCGGTCACCAGCGACAGCCCTGACACGGCGCCTGAGCGGACCTGACTGCTCTGCCCGAATTCCACGATGCTGGCGCGGGCCTGGTTGAGCTGCTCCCGGTCAAGGGGCACCGGACCCGTCAGGAGGAAGTTTTCAAGTTGGTCCAGACCTGCCCCTGCCCGGCTGAAAAGGTCCTCCCACTGGTTGCGGACCGAGAGGACAATGACGCTGATGACCCCGGCAAGCAGCACCAGCAAGGCCATGAAGGCGGCCGCCGTTGCCAGGCCTCCCTTCCAGCCACGGCGCCGCAGCATGTTCACAAACGGGCCTATCGCAGCCGCGAGGATCAGTGCGATCAGGACCGGGATGACCAGCAGCCGGATCTGCAGCAGTCCATAGATGGCGACGACGGCCAGTGTCAGTACCAGCAGTACTTGCGCGGACCGGACGCCGACCCTCCCCAGGCCGTCAGCCCAGAGGTTGCGTGCGGGGGAAGCCGTAGTCAAGGTTGCCGGGGGTGCTTCTTGTACTGTCATCAGGGATCCTGTCTGGTCACATCGGGCATGCGGCACCTCACAATCATAAGCCTGCTGATTATTGGCGGGGGCAGGGTGAGAGCTCCCGGCTGCCAATTCCCGGTCAGTCAGGACTGGCTCCCGGTGGACAGGGCCTGCAGGGATGCCCAAAGCGCGGGGTCTACCGGGACACCGTGCTCGAGCCTGTCCGAGCGCGTTTGGCGGGCACGGTCACCGGGGATCCCGACGCTCGTTGAATCAACACCGCTGGAGCGGATCTGCTCGAAATATTGTGCGAGCCCCGCGGCATGGCGATCAGCTCCGAAGACCCCAGTTGAGATGGCGATGAACAGGTCCCCCTTCGTCGTCGGATTCACGGTGTCCAGGGTGCCCGTGACTTCAGTTCCGAAGGCGGTTCTGCTCAGTAGCCCGACGACGGCTTCCACTGCGACGCCGAGCGCGTAGCCCTTGGGTCCGCCGAAAGGCGAAAGGGCTCCTTCCGCTGCTGCGGCAGCGTCCGTCGTGGGATGGCCGTCCCGGTCCACGGCCCAGCCGAGCGGTATTTCCTGTCCACGGGCTTTGTAGTCAAGGATCTTGCCCATCGAGACCGCGGCGGTAGACATGTCCAGAATCAAGGGCTTGTCCCCTGACGGAACCCCGATGCCGATCGGGTTGGTACCCACCAGCGCGCCTGCTCCTCCCCACGGATGGACGAGGCCTTCGCTGGTGGTGAGAACAAGGCCCACGAACCCGGCCGCAGCCATCCGTTCAACATACGGGGCCAACATTCCAACGTGATGGCTGCGCCGTATGGCAGCAACCGCGATCCCCGTGCTCGCGGCGCGGGGAAGGAGCGAGTCCAGGGCCGCGTGCGCGGACACCGGTCCGAAGCCGAGGTTGCCGTCCACGTCCAGCGCTGATTCTGATGCCCAGATAACGGTCGGAGCGGTCCCGGTAACGATGAGCCCGGCGCGGAGCCGGCCGCACAGCACCGGGACGCGCCTGACCCCGTGGGAGGGGTGCCCCCGGAGTTCGGCTTCGAGGAGCTGGTCGGCCTGGATCAGGGCGTCCTCTTCGTGGGCTCCGGCCTCGGCCAGCGCGGCGACTGTCGTCCGGCGCAGCTCATCGACTGTCACCAGTTCAGCGCCGTCTTGGGTTGTTGTAGGCATGGTTTCCCCTTTTTCGAGTCCACGCTGTCCGTGGCTTGCAAGTGCTCAGCGAGACTATCAGGGGCGCGTGCCCCGCCTAACCGGCCCAGTCGGCGTCCTCAAAGGGGCGGCCGCGGAAGTGGGCGCGGAGGTACTCCCCCACTACCGCAGCTCCCAGGTCTCCAGCTTCAGGCGCCACGACACGGCCGTCGATACGGCGGACCATCCGCTGCACAAACCGCTCCAGGCCCGGGTCATCACCCAGCCGGAAGAACGTGGCCTGCGTGCCGGCCCGCCCCAGCCGGTCCAGCTCGGCCACCGTCACGCGGATGGTCTCCGGGTCCGGCGGCCAGTTAAACCACGACTCGCCGTCGCCGAGCAGGTGCGCGGTGGGTTCGCCGTCAGTCACCACCAGGAGGACGGGCTGCATCGACGGATGCTGGCGAAAGAACCGGCTGGCCAGCAGCAGGCCGTGGTGCAGGTTGGTTCCCTGCTCCCGCAGCGCCGGCAGGGCCGTCAGCTCGCCGATATCCATGGACTGGGCGTAGCGGCCGAACGTGATCAGTTGCAGCCGGTCGCCGCGGAAGCGGGTGGTGACGAGGTGGTGCAGGGCCAGCGCGGTGCGCTTCATGGGCACCCAGCGCCCCTCGGCCGCCATCGAGAAGGACACGTCGACGAGAAGGGCGACGGCGGCCTGCGTGCGCGCCTCCGTCTCCGTCACCTCGATGTCGTCCATGGCGAGACGCAAGCCGCGGCCCGGATCGCCGCCGTCGGCGATGGTCCGGCGGATCGCGTTGGTGATGGTCCGCGTGACGTCCCAGGGTTCGGCGTCCCCGAACTCCCACTGCCGGCTGGACCCGGTCTGTTCTCCCGCCGCCCCCGCAACACGCGTCTCCCGGCGCCCCTGCCGGCCGGAGAGCTGCCTGGCGGTGTCCCGCAACAGGGACCTTCCGAGCCGCCGCATCGCCTGCGGCGACAGCCGGAGATCGCCGTCGGCTCCGCGGCGGAGGTAGCCGCCGTCCTGCATCGCACGCTCGATCTCCGCGAGGGTGCGGGCCGTCACGGCGGCATTCTGTCCAAGCTGGCGGGCGAGGGCATCCAGGTCCAGATCGTCGAGGCGTGAGCCGTTATAGGCCTGGGACAGCTGTTCGGCGAGCTCGTCCAGTTCCCCGATGTCCTGAAGCACGCCGGTGCCGTCGCCGAGCCCGAGGCCCTCCTCACCCTCGAAGCGTTCGGAGCCGCTCCAGTCCTCCCCCGGGCGCAGGGCCTGCAGGTTGGCGTCGAGTTGGCCCAGCTGTGCCATCAGCCCGGGCGAGCCGAACGCCTGGGCGGAGAGCTGCATCAGCTCCTCGCGCTGCTCAACGGACATGGACCGGAGCATCCGCTGGGCGGCGGCCGCACGCTGGGCGAGCGCATCCACCAGCTCCTCGACCGATTGGGGGTTTTCCGGAAAGAAGTCGCCGTGCTTGGCCATGAACTCATGGAAGTCCTCGTCGGTGTCCTCGCCGCGCCGGTGTTTGTCGAGAAGCTCATTGAGGTCCTGCAGCATCTCGCCCACGGCCGCACGGTCCTCATCCGTGGCGTTCTCCAGTGCCTGCTTCATGCCGGCGAACCGCTGGTCCAGCATCTCGCGGCCCAGCAGGTCCTTGATCTGCTCGTACGCTTCCCGCGCCGTGCTGGACTGCCAGTCATAGGAGGCGAGTTCGTTGACCGCTGCTGCCGTGGACTTGGGCAGGTTCTGCAGCTGCATCTCCCGGAGGGCGCGGTCGGTGTTGTCCATCATCGCGTCGCGGGCGAGCTGCTTGCGCTCCTCCAGCACCGCGGTTTCGAGGAGCTTCTGGACTTCGTTGAGGGTGCCGTCCAGCCGGTGGCGGTCCAGCAGTTCATTGCGCCGCTGCTGGACGCGGCCGGCGAGGTCGTCCAGCCCTTCCCGGTTTCGGCCGCCGCGCCGCAGGAACTCCTGCAGGGCGCGCCGGGGCGAGTAGCCTGCCATGACGTCCTCAGCGACAGCTTCCAGCGCCTCCGCCAGGTCGACCGGCGGGGCGAGCGGATCCGGTCCTCCCGTGTACCGGCCGTAGCGGGACCGGTTGTGAACGCTCATGGCACCTTCCTGTCCTTACCCGTAAATGGTCGCCTCGTCGTCGGACTCCTTGGAGATCCGCCGGGCCAGGTAGAGGCCTTCCAGCGCAAGTTCGACGGCGGCGGCGCGCTGCCCGTCGTTTGTCGCGCCAAGGCGCTCGCTGACCTGGTCGTAGAGGCGGGACCCGTTGAGGGCCGGGAGGTTCTCGAGGAACTCCCGCGCGGTGACCAGTTCCCCGGTGGTCACCGTATGGCGGCCGTCGAGAGCGGTCACGAGTGCGCCCATATCGATGCCGTGGAAGTGCGCCCGCACGGCTTCGGCGGTGGCGGTGCGCAGGAGGTGGTCGAGGATGTCCTGTTCCCGGCCTTCTTCTCCCGACTCGAACTCAATCTTCCCGCCGAGGACGTCGACGGCTGCCTCCAGGTCGATGATCCGGGCAACGGCCTCTTCCTCGCCGCGCACACTGGCGCGGCGCAGGGCTGCGGCTGCGACGGTTTCGGCACCCGCGATGGCGAACCGCGCGGACACCCCGGAGGTCTGGTTGATGGCCGGGGACTGCCGCAGCGCCCGGGTGTAGCGGGCCAGGATCTCGAGGATGACGGGCGGGACGCCGGCCACCAGGTGCCCCTCCTGGCGGATGACGGCCACCTCGTCGTCGAGCTCTATCGGATAGTGGGTGCGGATCTCGGCACCGAAGCGGTCCCGCAGTGGTGTGATGATCCGGCCGCGGTTGGTGTAGTCCTCGGGGTTGGCGGACGCGACGACGAGGACGTCGAGCGGCAGCCGCAGCACGTAGCCGCGGATCTGGATGTCGCGTTCCTCCATCACGTTGAGCATGGAGACCTGGATCCGCTCGGCGAGGTCGGGAAGCTCGTTGATGGCGATGATGCCGCGGTTGGAGCGCGGGACCAGGCCGTAGTGGATGGTTTCCGGATCGCCCAGGCGGCGGCCCTCCGCCACCCGCATCGGGTCGACGTCGCCGATCAGGTCCGCGACGGAAGTGTCCGGCGTCGCGAGCTTCTCGACGTACCGTTCCGAGCGGTGGCGCCACGCCACCCGCAGCCGGTCCCCTTCGGTGAGGGCGAGGGCGCGGGAGTGCTCCGTGATGGGTCCGTACGGGTGTTCGTTCAGTTCCGAGTCCTCGATCACGGGCGACCATTCGTCCAGCAGCCCGGCCAGGGTGCGGAGGAGCCGCGTCTTGCCCTGTCCCCGTTCGCCGAGCAGGACGACGTCGTGCCCGGCGAGCAGGGCCCGCTCGAGCTGGGGCAGGACGGTGCGGCTGAAGCCGAACATCCCGGGCCAGGGATCACGGCCCACGGCGAGCGCGGCGAGCAGGTTGTCGCGGATTTCGCGGCGCAGGTCCTTGTGAACGTGGCCGGAGGCGCGGAGTTCACCAACAGTGAAGATATCGGGGCGATCACTCACTCCTCTAAGGTAGTCCTCGCACCCGGCCATGGCACCCCCTACCGCTCCCGGTTTCCCCATCCCTCGCAAGCTCGGGCGGGGCCCCTGCCGCTACCGCTCCGCGGTCTCCCCCATCCCTCGCAAGCTCGGGCGTGGCCCCTGCCGCTCCCGCTCCGCGGTCTCCCCCATCCCTCGCAAGCTCGGGCGTGGCCCCTGCCGCTACGCTTAGATCCTGATGACCACAGCAACGCTTGGATCTTCATCGGAGCCTTCACCGGGGCCCCGCAGTACGCTTCTGCTTCTGGTGCGCCACGGCGAGACGCCGACGACGGGCGTGGTTCTGCCGGGCCGGGCGCCGGGGCTCCATCTTTCGGACCGCGGCCGGGATCAGGCCGAACGGATCGCGGAACGGCTCGACGGCCTCCCGGTCAGCGCACTCTATTCCTCGCCACTGGAGCGCGCTTGCGAGACAGCGGAGCCGACGGCGGCCCGCACGGAACTGGAGGTCATCCACGACGACGGCCTGCTTGAGTGCGATTTCGGAGAGTGGACCGGCGGCACTATTGCCGACCTAGCTGTTCTTCCGGAATGGCAGACGGTCCAGCACAGTCCATCCGCCTTCCGCTTTCCGGACGGCGAGAGCTTTCCGGAGATGCAGGCCCGGATCGTCGGAGCGCTGGAGGTGCTGTGCACAGCCCATGCCGGGGGCGTGGTGGTTTGCTTCTCCCACGCCGATCCCATCAAGGCCGCCGTCGCCCACTTCCTGGGCACGCAGCTGGATCTGTTCCAGCGCATTGTGATCAGCCCGGGTTCGGTGTCGGCCATCTCGTTTGTGGAGGGCCAGGATCCGGCGGTGCTCATGGTGAATTCGACGTCGGAGCCGCTCAGCGGGCTGAGGGGGCAGTGAGATGGCGGCTTACGGTGAGACAAACGGTGAAACGGGACCCCCGGCGTCCGGCCGGGAGCTGACCCTGCTCACCAAGGGCGGCGTCGAGCTGCTGGGACGCATCCCCCGCAGCAGCAACGAGACGTTCCTCGTCGAGGTTTCCTTCGGGGACGACTCCGCGCACGCGGTTTACAAGCCGGAGGCCGGGGAGAAACCCCTGCTGGATTTCGAGCCCGGGCTCTACCGGCGGGAACGCGCCGCCTACCTGCTCAGCGAGTTTCTGGACTGGGGACTCGTGCCGCTGACGGTGATCCGCGAGGACGCACCGCTGGGGGTCGGCTCGCTGCAGTGGTTTATCGAGTGCGACTTCAGTGAGCATTACTTCACTCTGTTCGCTGACGCCCCCGAGACGCACCGCGACCTGGCCCGGATCGCCGTGTTCGATTACGTCACCAACAACACGGACCGCAAGAGTGGCCATGTGCTGCGCGGCTACGACGGCCGGGTGTGGGGCATCGACCACGGGCTGTGCTTCTCGGCCAGTTTCAAACTGCGCACCGTGATCTGGGACTTTGCGGGTGAACCCGTCCCGGAGGCCCTGCTCGAGGACATCGCTCCGCTCGCCGAGGCCACCCCTCCCGAGGTGGCCGAGCTCCTGGATGACGACGAGATCACCGCCCTGCAGCGTCGCGCGCAACGCCTGCTGCACGCACAGGTGCTCCCGGTCGGCCCCACCAGCATGCGCTACCCGTGGCCGCTCGTGTAGAAGAGCTGCATCGTTAAGCCGCGTCTTGACCTATCTGATCCTAAATCAACTTAAGCCGTTCAGAGGCGCAACCGGATCCAGCTTCCAGCCGGTGCTCACGTCACTTCCGTGGATGAGGCCAGCCAGTGGCTGAGCCATGTTCCCACCAGCCCTGCATCGCTTTTCCTCGGATAAAGGAATATGCAATTCGGCTAAGCCCCCTAGTTAACGAAACCCTTCAGCCAAGTTTTCAGGTCCTCGCCGAACTCCACGCGCTCAGATGCCAGCGTGATGACCGCTTTGAGGTAGCTCAGCTTATCGCCTGTATCGAAGCGGCGGCCCTTGAAGACCACCCCGTACACGCCCGAACCTTCGCTCTCGCCCGTGGCCAGAGTCTGCAACGCATCCGTCAACTGGATCTCGCCCCCACGGCCCGGCGTCGTCTTTTCCAGGACGCCGAATACGGACGGGTGCAGCACGTATCGGCCGATCACGGCGAGATTGGACGGCGCCTCGCTTACGGCGGGCTTCTCCACGAGGCTGTTGACGCGGACGTATTCTTCGTGCTCTACGGGAGTGATGTCTGCGCAGCCGTAGGCACTGATTTGAGCTGGATCAACCTCGATCAGGGCGATGACCGAACCGCCGGTTTTTTGCTGCACCTCCATCATGGTGGTCAGCAGGGTTTCGGCTTCGTCAATCAGATCGTCGCCCAAAAGCACGGCAAAGGGCTCCTCCCCCACGTGCTGCTTTGCGCAGAGCACCGCGTGGCCCAGACCCTTGGCCTCTCCTTGGCGGACGTAGTGCATGGGACCCAGCTCGGAAGCGTGTTGTATGGACTCCAGCCGGTCGTTGTCGCCTTTGAGTTCCAGCACGCGTTCCAGTCCCGGGGCGCGGTCAAAGTGGTCCTCGAGGGCGCGCTTGCTGCGCCCCGTGATCATGAGGACGTCGTTGAGCCCGGATTTCACGGCTTCCTCAACGACGTACTGAATGGCCGGCCGGTCTACCACCGGCAACATTTCCTTTGGCATCGCCTTGGTGGCAGGCAGGAAGCGAGTTCCCAATCCGGCAGCAGGAATGACGGCTTTAGTTATTGCTTTCCTCGTTGTCATAGTTGAGACCCTACAAATGGATTCGCATATATGACAAATTATTGAGTGCGGGGCATTTTAGATTATCGATCCTTAGCAGCAACAACGTCACTTTGAACTCGTTTGTCTTTCAGCATCGCATTGACGACGCCCACACAGGCCCTCAGCCCTGATTTACCTCCCGTTGCTGCACCTCAGCGATGACAGCCATTGTGCGCAAACATCGGAAGGGTCGCAACAGTGACGCGCTTTGACTAAACCGCCGTGAGGAGCTGCTGGAGGGGCCGCCCCAGCCCATGCCGTAGCTACGCCTCACGAGTCGGCTGGGTCCCATAAAGCGTCATATTTGTCGAGTATCGGGCGGCCACCACTGGCCCGGCCGGAGTTGGCAGCGCCCCACCTGGGACGATACCGACTTCTTGGCCCGGAGTTGCGGGATTCTTGAGAAAGGGTCGACATCTTGACGGAGCCTTGATCGAGAGCGGAGGGACACATTGAGATGACGGTGATTAGCTTGGTTTGTAGCAGCTGCTGAACGTCCGAAAAACCTTTGGGTTTCGGATTATCGCCGCCCTTGGATGCAGTAGAACTGCTTTTGGGCGCATCTTGCTAATGCTGCGGGAATCCAGAGATGTATATAGGTATGACGGTTACGCAAATTAGAGTTCACCCTCTTTGGGCGCCATCACGCCGAATTGTCGTTATTGGATTTGATACCTTTCGGCCTCCTTCGCGGGGCCGGCACCAGCCGGAGTCGACGGCGGAAGCCAGCCCCTGAGACCGGGCTGCCCCCCCAGTCCGCCGTCGACTCCCTAAACCGTCCGCCCCAGCCTGTCTTAGAGGAAAGAACTAGATCCTTTGAAGTCTTTGTTGCAAGATTCGTACACCCGCCAGATGTCCATGGTCATTGTCACAGGACTAGTGTTGTCAGCTCTTGTACCTGTTGGCGTTCAACTTCTTCCCGACGGTGCAGACCTTCCCGTTCTCATCGCAGCTGCACTTCCCTTGCTGCTGGCCCTCGCCCTGATCATCAAGCCAGGCATTGCGGGTCCGGATCGCGTCGGGGATGGTCCCGCAACTGAGCGGTTGGGGGCCGCCCTTCTTCTGTATCTCTCCCCCGTGCTCCTGCTGAACGTCGTATACCCATTGGTGAGTCCTTCAATGGCGGCCGTCGACGTCGACGGGGTTCCGCTGACGTTAGTGGTGCTCGCCTCCTCCATCACCGTGCCCTGGATGGCTCAAGCCGCATGCCTTCCCATCTACCGGGTTCTGGGAGACCTCATGGCTGAGCGGAACCTCGAAGACATCACGCGTAGGTTCTGCCAGTTCTGGCCCATGACATTTGTCCAGTCCCTGCCCCTGATCGCGGCGTTCGCCGTGCCTATGTGGTTGGCAACCGGATGGTCCGTAACAGTAATGTTCGATTATGCAGCCCTCTGCGTTCTGCATCTGCTCTTTGTCCAGTCGCTCGTCCTCGCCAACGTGGCGAACCGCCGCAGCCTGTGGGCTATCGCCTGGTCAGGCTACGCTGCCGCGCTCTTCATAGCTCCCACCGTCTGGTGGCTTCCGCCCCTGGTCGGGACGGTTACACAGGTCCTGGCCATGCGCTCCGGCCTCCGTTACCTCGGTTTTGCTCAACGCGTGGGCATGCGCGTCTTCAGCCTGGACTTGGTCCGCGGTCTCCTCATGGGGGCAGTCCTCTGGGCTGACAAGTTCGCCTTGTTCCTGGCCACCCGGGGAGACTTCCAGGTCGTTGCAGTGTTCGCAGCCATGCTGCCGGCGGTTATCGCCTACAACTTCTACTTCGTCCACTTGGCGCCCGGCGTGGACAGGGCTCTGCAGGGCCTTCACCGGGACATCGCTGAAGCCCCCATCAGTTCTCTTAAAGGCAGTTCCCGCCGGCTCACCCGTGTTGTCGACCGCTCAGTAGTGCTCACGGGTGTCATCGCAGCACTGCTGACACTTTCGGTATCCCTGGTCATGGCCGGCGTTGATCCATTGCATACGCTGTTGGCGGTTGCAGCTGCCGCAGCATCGTGGGCTTTCATGGTCCTGACGCTGCTGAGCTACGAACTGGATTTCATCGGAGAGAAGACCACACCCCAAATCCTCGGAGCGGTGCATCTGGCGGTCTGCGTTCTGGCTTTCGCGGCCGGCGGACTGTTCGGCGTCCTCACCGGGGCGGCGGGAAGCTACCTGCTGTTGGGGGCCGTGGACATCGTACTGATCGGCATCGCCTGGATGCTTTACAAGCGTCACTGGAGCCAGCCGGAATACACGCTCTTCTGGCGCCACGCCACCACCTGGTAACCCGCCGCACGCACGCAAGTCACCGGCGAAGACTCTTTCGCCCATCAATGCCGCACGTCTAGCCGCACGTCTAAATGTCCAAACTGTTTAAGGGGAAAACTTTGTACTCGATCGCGAGAAGCCGGAACACGCAGCCGAAGGCCCTGCCACCAGTGGCGACCTCCGCCGTTCAGACATCTGCCAAGCCTGTGTATGAAGATGTCGATGTCGCCATCGTGATGGAGTCCACCTATCCGTTCCTCAAGGGAGGGGTCTCGGCGGTTGTTCATGACATCGTGACGCACAACCCTGATCTGACTTACGGCATCATTCACATCACATGGGATTCAGATTCGCCAATGACGGACCTGTACGGGATGCCCTCCAATGTGCGCTGGGTGCGAACCGTGTTCCTCAGCATGGAAGAACACCGGCAGGACTTCCTCGCGGTGTCAGTTAAAGACCTGGGCATGACTGCACTGCAGCGTGAGGAACTCTCTCACCGGCTCTTCGACGCCCTGTATGCATTGTCTGAAAACGGCGAAGTAAACGCACTGTGGGAACTGATTGACGAGGGCCTGAATGAGCGCTCCCGTCGGTACCCCCTGTGGGCCCTTCTGGGATCCAGGGAATTTATGCAGACCCTGCAGGAACGCATGCCCCAGTTGAACCTGTCCTTGGCTAACTCATTCTGGACACTGCGTAACTTTTTCTCCCTGGCCTTCGCCGTGCTCGGTGAAACCATGCCCCGCGCCAGCGTCTATCACGCCCACACCACCGGCTACGCATCACTTCTCGGAGCAGCTGCGGCACGGGACCATGACACGTCATTCCTGCTGACCGAGCACAACCTCTACGTCCGTGACACGGTCAACACCCTGCTGGACCGCAACATGGCCCTGTCCATTACCGCAGACGATTACCGCACCTTCGATGTGACCGCCGATCAGCGCGCCTGGATGGCGTGGTGGACTGAAATGGGACGTTTCTGCTACCCCAGTGCACGGCTGATCACCTACCTCTACCCGAGTGCCATCACCGAGGCGGCGCGCCTCGGGTCCGACATCCATAAATCAGTTGTTGTGCCCAACGGCATGGTCATCGCGGAATTTGATGACAAATACCGCGCCCGTCAACAAGCCTTGGAGAAGCTGAAGCAAGACAGTGCCGGCCACACCTGGCGGCTCGTCTACATCGCCCGGGTAGTCCCCATCAAGGGTCTACTGGATTTGCTGTCAAGCATGGAGATTTTGCGGGACCGCGGGTACCCCAACCTGCACCTGGATGTCCTGGGTCCCACCGAGCATGTTCCCGAATACTATGAAGCCTGCCTCGCGAAAATCGATGCCCTTGGCTTGAATGACAAGGTCACCATCCATGGAACCGTCAACGTTCGGGAGATGCTCGATCAGTTCGACCTTCTGGTGCTTCCCAGCTACAACGAAGGCCTCAACCCATCGTCATCCTCGAAGCCATGGCCGCCGGTATCCCAACCGTCGGGTCCGACGTGGGAGGCGTCGCTCAACAGATCGCCGATGACCTCCTCACCTCGGACGGACGCACCATAGGTCCTTGCGGTGAAACTGTCACGCCCGGCGACGTCGTGCAGATGGCTGACGGCATCCAGGCAGTGATCGCAAACATCGACGCCTACGCCGATTATGCCGCCAACGCCCGCACCAGGCTCCAGGAACTCTTCCAAATGCACGAGGTCATGTCCTCGTACAACGCGATCTACCGCGCTCTGGGCGACCTTCCGGTTGCTGACCGAAGCGTTGAGCCGACTAGCAAAGAACTGGCACCGGTAGAGCTGTGAGCGGTGTGGGTGCGTGGATCCGTTATGGCGATCCGATTACCCCGGAACAGATAGCATTCGCTGCCAGCCACTACCGCGCCGCGATTCTGCAGCCATGGGAGCTCGAAGCAGCGGCAGAACTGAAGCGACGCCGCCCCGATATGACTGTTCTTTGCTACAAATGCCTGTCCTCAACCCGGGCCTACGAACCTGGGCCGGTCTACAGCTCAGGAGTCACGCATCAGGAAGCCGAGGCCGAGGGAGGAAACTGGTTCGCCACCCGACTGGACGGTAGCCGCATCCAGTGGAGCGGGTATCCCGGTCACTGGCAGATGAACGTCCGCGACCCCAAGTACCGTGCACGCTGGGTTCAGAACGTCACCGCGGAACTGACTGACTCTCCCTTCGACGGAGTAATGGCTGATAACGACGTGTTCGACGACTATTACCAGCTAAGCCTCCCAATCCAGGCAGCCGCCTCCATGGCCGACCTCCGGGAGGGACTTGATCTTCTTGTGCATGCCGCAGGCCAGTCCCTGAACAACGTCAAGAAGATCCTCGTACCCAACATCGCCGAATCCCGGCGGGAGCCCGGCCGATGGGCCTCTCACGCAGCTTACGGAGGCGGCTTCGAAGAAGTGTGGCTCGGCTACGGACCGGCAAACCTCTTTGACCCGCACACGGCCGAGGCACAGCTTCCGCAGGCGGATGGCCCTGGCCTGTCAATCCTGCGCGTGCCGACCGACGGAGACGATAACCATCCCAACTTCAAGTACGGGCTGGCGGCTTTCTGGATTTTCAGCGCCGGCCGGGGATCCTTCACGGCAACCGGACACGACGATTACAGCCGCATTCAACACATCCCCGAACTCGACTGGGCCCTGGGCAGCCCCCAAGAAAAACCGAAAGGCCGTCAACACGTCTGGTCCCGGGAATTCGATTACGGATGGGCTGCTGTGAACTTCAACAAAGACGGCCGCCGCAAGCGGCGAATCAGTGTTCCTCCGGGCCTGACAGACGCGGCAGGAAACCCGGCCCCATCATCTCTGGTTCTACCGGCACAACGCGGCGTCATCTATCAGCGAGGGCAGAAACGTTAAGATACTCATTACCGGCGGTTGCGGGTACATCGGATCACACACCATCCTTCGTTTACTCGAGGCCGGACACGACATCACTGTCATCGACAATCTCACCAATTCCCTGCCCGAATCATTGCTGCGGGTAGAGAAACTAACCGGACGGGAAGTCTCCTTTGTGGAAGGAGACATCGCCGACACCTCTTGCCTGCAGAAGATTTTCGATCAGGGCAATATTGAAGCGGTTATTCATTTCGCCGGCTTCAAGGCGGTCGGAGAATCCGTTGCGCAGCCCCTAAGCTACTACCGCAACAATGTCAGCGGGACACTGAATCTTCTGGAGACCATGGACGCCTATGGCATCCGGAATCTGGTCTTCAGCTCATCGGCCACCGTCTACGGGACAAACCCCGATATGCCGCTGAAGGAGGACCTTCCGCTACAGGCAACAAATCCCTACGGCCGGACCAAGCAGCACGTCGAACAAATCCTGACGGACCTCCAGGCCGCCGACGCGCGATGGCGGATAGCGCTTCTGCGCTACTTCAACCCCGTAGGCGCCCATCCCTCCGGGCTGATCGGGGAAGACCCTCAGGGTCCACCCAACAACCTCTTCCCCTTTGTGACTCAAGTAGCCGTCGGCCACAGAGACAGAGTGCACGTCTTCGGCAACGACTACGTCACACCTGATGGAACAGGGGTCCGGGACTACATCCATGTCATGGACCTTGCTGCCGGCCATGCCGCAGCACTGAACTTCCTGGCCGAACACCAAGGGCTGCACACCTGGAACCTCGGTACCGGCAGAGGTTACTCCGTGCTGGAAATCATCCAGGCCTTCGAAGCTGCGTCCGGCACCACAATTCCCTACGAGCTCGTGGACCGACGTCCGGGAGACGCCCCCATTAGCCTGGCCGACCCTTCCAGGGCCCTCTACGATCTGGGATGGAAAGCTTCAGAGACGCTGGAGGATATGTGCGCAGATGCCTGGCGCTGGCAACAAAACAACCCTGACGGTTACAGGACAAAGACGTCTCTGCCTGGCGAAGGGCCGCCGTGCTAACCCTCACTAAGAAGCCGGTAAATACTTGCGGCCAAGCGTTAGCCACCCAGTCAAGGTTTGGTCCTGCGAAGAATTTGCGAAACGCAGGGGCACTCCGTTTGCCAGCGGGTTAACCGGCCGCACAAGGAGGGTGTAGTGACCGGGGGCCAGTCCGCTACCACCGATTGCTGTTTTCCACTGCACCGTCCTCCCCGGCTTCACCCCAGAAAGCTTCCACGATGTCGCCCATGTTCGAACAATCTTCCCCGCGTTATTGACTGCAGCGACCGGACAGGCCAGTCATAGTAGAAAGGTGCGGTTCCGGTGTTGCGTACCGTCACACTCAAATCACTCTGGCCCTTCACCGCTCCACGAGTAACGGCGAAGGCAGTCGCTTGGAACCGGTAGCCAAGCGACCGGGAAGCTGTCGTGGCATTGGTGAGCGCCTGCCCCGAGTATCCCGGGTTGAATGCATGCTGGTTGAGCAGCCAGGAGGCATGCGTCGCTTTGGCGCTTGCTGCGAAGTCGTTGTCGGCACCGTTTTCAATCACCGGGCAGCGCATTGGCCCGTCGAAGATACAGTGCTGGATCTCGGGGCGCAGTTCTCCTCCCACCGGCTGGGTGAGCCACTTTTCAGTCGCGCCGGCCTGCGTCAATTTGTCCATGAAGTGCCAGCCCGTCCCTGGCAGAGTTCCTACAGCAAACGAGTCGTCGTGGTAGCCGACGCTAAGGGTGCTGTTAGCCGCATCCGGGTACCTCACCTGAAGCTTTGTTCGCGTAAAAGCCTTGGTGTAGGCCTGGAGCACCCGCTGCTGGGTCGCCGGTGATGCGAGCCAATTTTCGGGGGTCGCCGACCCGTCATGAGGGTAGGTGTGCCATTCGCCCCAAAAGCCCAGGAGGCCCATCTGGATGAACCCAATTCGCGGATCTCCGTCATAGCGGGACCCAAAGGCGGCAATGAAACCATCCAGGGCTTCTAATAGGCGCGGGTCCTCGTAATTCGGGGAGACACTCACACCACGGTTGTCATGGTCGGTATAGGCGCGGGTGGTGAGTCCTGACTTCAAAAGATACTCGGGAACGCCCGAGGCCTTGCCTGGGTAATCCAAGTAGAACCTGAATACTGCTTGGTGACCCCGTGCGGCTATAGCGTTCAACTGCGACTCAAAACTTGACCAGTTATACGTTCGAGCCCCTACAACGACAGAGTTGACGGGGACATAGAACCACTCCATGGAGTAAGGCACACGTTCGTAGCTGCCCGCGTAAGGAACGAAACCTTCCAGAGGATTGCTCGCAGGAGCAGGACCAGCCGCTAGGGAAACCCACTCCCCCGAGGAGTTCGCTGCTTCCGCCGCAGGAACGGTGGACGTAGAAGGGACTATCAATAACACAGCGGCCAAAAAGCATGAGACAACCGCGGCAATAAAAGGCTGTCCGCCCTGCTTTTTCCTGCGCAGGCGATACCTCAATGTATCCAATTGCAATTCCCCTTGAAAATCGGTGACTAGCACCAGTGAGACCAATCGGTGACAAGCACCAGTGAGACCGGGACGTACATACGCCACCACCCAAGCGGCGTTTATAACTCAGCACGTCGGACTGATCCTAAGGCCACAAACCGGGTTTTCCTCAAAAATTCTTCAAACCTTAACCAAGACTTTTTGAACCACGGACCGGACGCACCCCGAGGACGGAAGCACGACCCATGTGAAAGCGCTGCCCGATCAGGGGGCCAACCCGCCGGATTGAGCAAGTCCGGAGGTTCAGGGAATCCTGCCGGCCCCGTACCAGCCGCAGTGGCCCAACCCGCTTCCGCCTAAGCGTTCTCCAACGATCATCGAATTCGATTCCCTCACAGCGTTCACGAAAGGCAACCCCATGCCGACTGGCTGGAACGCTTCATCAAGGGCGAAATCGCCGGCGCCGTCGTCAACGCCCACCAGCCCGGGGTCACACACTCCGACGACTGGGACGGCTTTGGCCAGGGCACCACAGGCTCCGGCACCAGCACCTTCACTGACGCAGCAGTCGAGGCGGGAAACGTCATCGACTTCGACACCCGATTCAAGTACCAGACAGCGTTCTACCAAGCCGTACTCCTGGCCGTGCTGGCCGGAAGCATCAAGGCCGCCGAACTCGAAACCGCCCAGGCACAGGTCATCCTGACCTGCTTTGTGTTCGCTCTCGACAAGCACCACCCGACACCCGGGCTTGGGCACTGACTAGAATCCGGGGCGGATTTGGCTGGACTACGAAACAGGTTTGCTCTCGCCCCGCTACACCGCCCACTGGGACGCCCCCGTCAAAGCCGCCTAACCCCGTGCCGGGTCGAGCACCGGTACGCCAAGCAGGTCTTCCAGGACGCTTGCTTCGACCGGCTTGCCGAACAGATAACCTTGGACTCGCTCGCAGCCCATGGCGCGTAGGGCGTCGAACTGGCCCCGGGTTTCCACGCCCTCTGCGACAACGCGCAGTCCCAGCCCATGCCCGAGTCCGACGATGCCTGCGATGAAAGCGGCGGATCCCTCTTCGCCGAGCCGTGTGGTAAAGGACCGGTCGATCTTGACTTCGGTGACCGGAAGCCGGTGCAGCTGGGCGAGGGAGGAATATCCTGTTCCAAAGTCATCCACTGAAATCCCTATTCCCAGGGACCGGAGCCTGCGAAGGATTCCGTCGTTCATCGACGCTTCGGACACTGCCTGCGATTCGGTGACTTCCAAGATGAGTGCGGCGGCCGGGAACTTTGTCCGGTTCAAGGTATCCCGAACGAATGCCGTGAACTCTGTGCTGTCGAGCTGGGCCGCTGAGACGTTGACGGAAATTTCGATGTCATGTCCTGCTGCTCTCCAGCCAGCCCCGGCGCGGCAGGCCTCGGTCAGAACATAGGCGCCGACCTCCGTAATCAGGTTGCTCTCTTCGGCCAAGGGAATAAATTCTCCCGGAGGGAGCAGGCCGAGCTCGGGGTGCTGCCACCGGACTAGGGCCTCGGCGGCGACTATTTCGTTCGTTGCCACGTGGATTTGGGGCTGGTAGTGCACCCGCAGCTCGCCTCGGCCGGCAGCACCGCGCAGCTCTGTTTCGAGTCGGAGACTGTCTTTGCTCTTTGCCGGGGGTCTCTGGCCCCGGGCTCGGGCTTTCGACCGGTACATCTGCAAGTCTGCCTCCTCGATGAGGAGACGGGCTGCCTCGGACTGCGTATCTGTGCTCTCGTGCGGTAGGGCGCCGCTGACACTGGTGCCGATGGCCACGTCGACGAAAATGTTCGTGCCATTGATTTCGAGGGATTCGGTCAGGCTGGCACGGACCCTGGCGGCCAGATATTCGGCTTCGGCCTCGCTTTCAAGGTCGGGCAGGAGAATGACGAACTCGTCGCCGCTGTAGCGTGCGACCGTGTCGCTGGTGCGCACTGCGCTCTGGAGCTGGTTGGCGACGTGCCGGAGGACCCTGTCACCGGCTCCGTGGCCGAGGCTGTCGTTGATCCTTTTGAACCGGTTGACATCGCAGAAGAGCAGTCCCACCCTACGCCCGTCTCGTCCGGCCTTCGCCAGCGATGCTTCCAGCCGGTCCTCCAGCAGTGCCCTGTTGGGCAGCCCGGTCAGCGAATCGTGCAGGGCCTGCCTCCGGGCATCCTCGAGCAGCCGGATGTTATCCAGCGCCACCGTCGCCAGACAGGCCAGCCCGGTGAGGCGCTTGGTCAGGGCTCCTTCGAGGCGCTCCGGGGCCCTCCCGTCGGCCCAGTACGCAAGCACGATGCCGGTGAGCTGGTCCCCGGCCATGATCGGTATGGCCGCGAACGCCGAGAGGTCGAAGTCAGCGAGGACACTCTTTGCCCAGTCCGAACCGTTCCGGTTCACGAGCAGCGGGGCACCGTTGCGTAGCAGCTCGGAAAGCTCCGGGCTTTCCTGGGCCGTCGTCATGTAGTCGACCGCTTTTTCTGCCAATTCCCCATGCCAGCCGCTTAGCCCTGCGATCCGGAGTTCGCCTGCGTCCGCATCCCAGAGTGCCACGGCGGAGCGGGTGGCTCCCGAGAGGGTCGGGACGGCGTCGGCAACCACCCCGGCAACCGTTTTTACGGTGGAGCCTTCAGCCAGGGCGCGGGCGACGTCGAGCAGGAGCTCGGACGTTTCACCATTCTCCCGGGCCTCGGCAAGTAACCCGGCGCTGTCCAGCACGGCCGCCGCGTGCCGGGCATACGCTGCCAGGGTGTCGGTGTCGTCGGGAAAAAATTCCTGCCCGGAGTGGGCGACGGCTGCCAGCACGCCATAGTGGTGTGTTGCGGAGGCCACCGGGACGCTCAGGACCGGCAGCTCCACCAGTGCGCTATCGGTCAGGTTCAGGGCCGTGCCGTCGTCGGCGAGGGCTGCTGCCAAAGCCTCACCGGTGCCACGGACCCGGATATGGCGCCCCCCTGCGGGTAATCGGACGGCGAGCAGGTGCCCAGGTGCGTGCACCACGCTGTCGGCACGTGTCGCGATCCGGTCGAGCAACGCCTCCAAAGGTGCGGTGCTGACCAGCTCTGATGCCGCCCCCTCGAGAACCCGCAGCCGGTGCTCTGCGGATGACTCCCTGCCAAGGCCCCGTTCGGCGCCGGTGAACCTGCGCAGCATGTTCCGCACGCGACTGACAGGGGGTTCTGTCCAGGCCAGATGATAGATGCATTCCGAAGCGCCGTTGAGCTGGCAGATGACACCGTGATCCACCCGTGCCGGCGGCAGACCAAACACGACAGGTATTTGGGCGATGAGGCCTATGGTGTAGTCGCAGTCCGCCCGGCTGGGACGGTGGGGCCGCAGCGCCCTCCAGCCCACAACTGCCGCACCAGATTGAACCCATTCGCAGCGCAACACGCAAGCAGTATCAAAGCGCGTCGACAGCCGGGAGATGCGGCGGATCAGTGCCGCCGGTGAACCAAACGCCCGTGCCAGCACCCGCATCGGCGCGGCTGCCGGGTCTTCCATCAGAGCCGGGCCCAGCCTTAACCCGAGACGGGGATCGCCGAGTTCGGCGGCAGCGGCGTCAAAGAGCCGAATCTTGTCAGTATAGGAAATCCTTCCGCCCACGGTCCTCAGCGCTACCTGCTGATCGTGCAGACCCGCATGCCCCAGGACGCGGCTGACACCTTCCGGACCGGCCTGCTCGGCCACAATCCGCAACACCAGCCGCGTCGTCTGCGTCGAGGTACCGGGCACAACCTCGCTTCCGCCACGATCAGAACCGCTGCCCGCCCTGACCTGGGGACCGATCTTGAGCGGGCCGGAACCTGGAACCGGTTGAGGCAGTATTTTCACGATTGTCTTTCTGGTCTGACACAAAGGGAAGCGGCACACGGCGATTGGCCTCATGCAGCACCTTCACGTGGCCGGGCTATGCGCGCTGCACTGCATTCTGACGCCGGACCGGGCTGGACGATGATCCTGATCCCGGGCGATCTCGCAGAAGTGGCTCCCAAGAACCGCGGG
This sequence comes from Arthrobacter sp. B3I9, assembly GCF_030816935.1. NCBI lineage: Bacteria > Bacillati > Actinomycetota > Actinomycetes > Micrococcales > Micrococcaceae > Arthrobacter > Arthrobacter sp. B3I9. Next base: position 732,066 of record NZ_JAUSYO010000001.1, on the reverse strand, counting down.
GCGGCCGATAGCCCGGTGGGGTGAAATGCCAGATGCTGAGGCCGCGTGCCCAGGCTAGGGGAGGAGGGCGCTGAGGGGAATCGGGAGCACGAGAGGGACCTTTGCTGTTCGGCGGCCCGGCTGACCGCGTGGGTCCCGTGGCTTTGCGTCCCCGGCTTGCACCGGGTTTGCCTTTATCGACTAGCGGATGCTGAGCCAAGCGCCACTCTAGCAAGTTTAATGTTCAACGGTCTCCTTCGGCACTCTGATTTACATAGGCCCCACCAGTAACAGGCGGTTTTGCAAGCTCGAAGGGGCCGCGGAAGTCTTCAGCCGGGTCAATCCTCGGGAAGCGTCCCAGCAACCCGGCCGGCGTTCAGCCGTTCTGGTCCCTCGGATGCCGGGCGTTTCCGCGGTCCAGATTGGTAGTGACCTGATGCTCCGCGTCCTTTGCGGAGATGCTGAATTTCCCCAGCGTCTTGGCGCCTATGCCTTCACTCTCCCCCGCCAGCCCGATCAGTAAGTGTTCCGTGCCGGTTTCGGGAACATTGATGCGGATCGAAGCCCGGTGGGCCAGTTCGAGCGCGAGACGGGCTCTCGGCGTCAGGGCCAGCGCCTCAGACTCCAGACCCGGCCCCGGTCCCGGTCCCGGTCCCGTTTCGAGGACTTGGAGCACTTGGGCCCGGACCGTGGAGGGAACGGCTCCCAACTGCTCCAGGACGCTGTACGCAGTGAACTCCGGGTCCTTCGTCAAAGCCAGCAGGAGGTGCTCCGTTCCTATGTGACGGTGGCCCAGCGACTTTGCCTCCTCCTGGGCGACGGACAGGCTCTTCAGCGCTCCGGGGGTCAGTCGCTCAAGGAGGCTAGGTTTTACGTCCGGCAGGACGGGGGAAGGGGAAGGACGTGGCGGCCGGATCCGCGAGAACAGTCGGCGGAAAGGGCAAGTAATTCGGGATTCAGTTTGAAACATTGAACGGTCTTTTCTCGTCATGTGTTGCCAGCTTCGGTCGCGCGGGAACAGGGCAGGCGTCATTGCCCGCAGGGCCGAAGCAAGGCCGGAGGGGATGGATGCGCGAGGGTGGTCTTGGGCACGCTGGAGTCGTGGGGAGCCACGGGGATAGGAGACGCGTCCCCACCGCCATGCCGGGCTTGCCCGGTCAGTCCGCGTGCGGCTGGGGCGCCGGCGTCACCGGGACCGGCACGCGTGGTATCGCCGGTGTCGGTCCGAACGGGATCTGCCTGCATTCGAACTCGGCCGGGCCTGACCTATGGGAGGGCGAACGGGATTATCAGGTGCATGGGAAAGACCTTTGCTGTTCGGCGGCCCGGCTGACCTCGTGGGTCCCGTGGCTTTGCGTCCCCGGCTCGCGCCGGGTTTGCCTTTATCGATGAGCGGACGCCCATTGGAGGGCCATGTTAGCAAGAACGCGGCAGCGCATCCGCCACCCGCTCGGCTGCATGTATTGAATGCTAAGTGAAGCTCTCCAGGGGTGTGCCTGGCCTGAGCCTTGCCTGCTGGTATCCGCGGCTTCTGCTTCCGCCAAGGGTGGTATGCGGGCTAATGGATGACCAGGCCTCGGACTGTCAAGTCAATCGTTCGTCCCCTGCCACTCGGTGTTTCGGACTGAAAAACGTCCCCAAAACTCGTGGCAACTGGAGCACTCGCGTGCACATTGCACTCCCCTGTCAGGCCGGATTGTGCAAAGGGCACACGAGCGGGCAGTGCCCCATCTATAGCGTGATTTTCCACACAGCGTGTCCAGCAGAGCTATGAGGAGATACACATGCCGAACTACAGGGTGTCGATGGACATTGGAGGAACGTTCACGGACATCGTGGCGTACGACCAGCAGTCCGGAACCTATGAGGCGACCAAGGCGTCCACCACGCCGGGCAACCTGAGCGCCGGTGTCATCGCCGGACTCGAATCGATTGTCACGGACCTGTCCGACATCGAGTTCCTGGTCCACGGCACGACCCAAGGCTTGAACGCCTTCCTGGAACGCCGCGGTGTGCCTGTGCTACTGCTGGCTACCGCCGGAGTTGAGGATACCTACCACATTGCCCGCGGCCCCCGCCTCGAGCTTTACAACGCCCAGTACCGCAAGCCGGAGCCGCTGGTTGAGCGCAAAGATGTTATCGGCGTCGGAGGTCGGCTTGACGGTCAGGGCCACGAAATCCGCCCCCTCGATGAGGTGGCCGTCCGGCAGGCGGCGCGCCGCGCAGTGGACGAGGGGTACGGCGCCGTTGCCGTCGCCTTCCTCTTCAGCTACAAGAATCCCACGCACGAACTCCGCGCCCGCGAAATCCTGCTCGAGGAACTGGGTGACGACTTTACCGTCTCCCTGTCGCACGAAGCGGCTAAGGAATGGCGCGAATACGAGCGCACCTCGTCGGCCGTCGTCGAGGCCTACACCGGCCCGGTGGTCCGCAATTACCTCCTGGATCTGGAAGAGAAACTAGCGGACCGCGGCGTTGAAGCCCCGCTGCACATCATGCAGTCCTCCGGCGGCGTCCTCACAGCCGAATCGGCCCGCAAGCGGCCGCTGCAGACTCTGCTCTCCGGTCCCGTCGGCGGCGCAATGGGTGACGTCGAACTGGCTGGCGTCTCCGGCAACCGTAACCTCATCGGCGTGGATATGGGGGGGACCTCCTTCGACGTCTCCCTAGTGGTTGACGGCAAGCCCGACGTCTCCACGGAGGCGCACCTTGAAGGCCTGCCGATGCTCATGAGCGTCGTCAACATCCACACCGTGGGCGCTGGCGGCGGCTCGGTGGCCTGGCTCGAAGCCGGCGGGCTCCGTGTCGGTCCGCGCTCGGCCGGAGCGACGCCGGGACCGGCCTGCTACGGCCGCGGCGGCACCGAGCCCACCGTCACCGACGCCAACCTCGTGCTGGGCCGTGTCGACCCGGACTGGTTTGCCGGTGGCCAGGTCGCTTTGGACCGGGAGGCGGCCATCACCGCACTGAAGACGGTTGGCGACCAGCTGGGCCTGGACCCCATCGCCATGGCGGAAGGCATCTGCGATGTGGCCAACTCCCAGATGGCGCAGGCCATCCGCACCATCACCATCTCCCGCGGTATCGAACCCCGCGACTTCGCCCTTGTGGCCTTTGGCGGCGCCGGCCCAATGCACGCTGTTTTTCTTGCGAAGGAACTGGGCATCCCAGAAACCGTCGTTCCCCGGTTCCCCGGCGCCTTCTCGGCCTGGGGGATGCTGCAAACCAACATCCGCAAGGACTTTTCCGAACCGTATTTCTACCTTGACGAGGACATCGATCCGGCGGACATGGCCAGCGTCCTGCGGTCCATGGAAGTCGAAGGCCTGAGCTCGTTGGTCTCGGAAGGTGTTCCGGAGGAAAGCCGCCGCACCACCGCCTCTGTAGACGTCCGTTACCAGTCGCAGGAATTCTCGCTGAATGTACCGCTGACCTCTGCCGACGAACCGGAGTCCCCCGACTTTGTCGCCAACCTCGCGGTCCGCTTCTCGACCATGTACCACGAGCGCTACGGTCACTCCAACCTCGGCGCGCCCATCGAGATCGTCGCGCTCCGGACTCAGGCCGTCGGGGACCTTGGCCGGCTGGAAGCGCCGCTCTTCGCCCCGGCGGAGAGCTCCGAATTCAAGCACGAAATCCGCCGCGTGGTCTTCGACCACGTCGAACACGACACCACGGTGGTCCGCCGGGACGATCTGGCCGCGGGCCACAAGTTCGAAGGTCCCGCCATCATCGTGGAGCAGACCGCCACGACCGTGGTGCCGCCAGGGTTCGACGTCGCCGTCGACGAATTCGGCTCACTGGTCATCCGCACCCAAGACGTCGAAGAAAACTGAGGTACCGATCATGACAATCGAAGCAGTCAAAACCCTTGATCCCGTGACCGTGGAAATCATCCGCAACGCGCTCACCAGCGCTGCGGATGATATGAACGCCACCCTGATCCGCTCGGCTTATTCCCCCATCCTCTACGAAGGCGGGGACTGTGTGGTGGCCCTCCTGGACACCGAGCACCGGGTGCTCGGCCAGTCCGCCGGCCTGCCGCTGTTCCTGGGCAACCTGGAAACCTGCTCCATTGCGGTGGAGGAGCTTTACGGCCGGGAGGTCTGGAAGGAGGGCGACGTATGGATCCTCAATGATTCCTACTTGGGCGGAACCCACCTGAACGACGTCACCATTTTCGCGCCGATTTTCGACGCCGGCGCGGTAGTCGGCTTCGCCGCTACCCGCGCGCACTGGATGGACATGGGATCCAAGGACGTAGGCGGCTCCATGGATGCCACCGACATCTTCCAGGAAGGCTTCCGAATGGGCCCGGTCAAGCTTATGGAGGCCGGGGTCGAAACGTCCGTCGTGGACCTGATCCGCACCAATGTGCGTTTCCCCTACCAGACCATCGGAGACATGCACGCGATGATCGCCGCCCTTCGGATGGGGACCACCCGCATGAAGGAGCTCGTGGGCCGATACGGCATGGAGCAATTGGACGCGGCGCGTGACGAAATCTTCCGCCAGACCGAAGAAATCGAGCGCGAAACCGTCCGTGCCATCCCCGACGGCGTCTACGAAGCCGAGGGCGTGCTGGACAACGACGGGATCAACCTGGAATCCCCCATTCCGATCAAACTGAGGATCACCGTCGACGGCGACACCGTCGACTTCGACGTCACCGAATCGGCGGACCAGACCATGGGACCCGTCAACTGCGGCGCAGCCCAGGCCGTCTCGGCCCTGCGGGTGGGCTACAAGCTGCTGATCAGCCCGGACTCGAACTCCAACGGCGGATCCTTCCGGCCAATGACCACGCAGGTGCGCTCCGGCTCCGTTCTTGGAGCGGTCGCACCGGCACCCTGCCAGTGGTACTTTTCCCACCTTGGCCTGTTGATCGACCTCGTTTCCAAGGCCATGGCCCCTGCCATGCCCGAACGCGTTGCAAGCGCCAGCCACGGTGACTCGATGATCATCACGGCGGCCGGCTTCGACCCCCGCTTCGGCCGGAACTTCGTCAGCATGGAGGCCACCCTCGGCGGCTGGGGCGCCTGGCAGGGCACCGACGGCGAGTCCGCCATGATCAACAACGTCAACGGCTCCCTAAAGGACCTGCCCATCGAGATGATGGAAACCCGCTACCCGCTCCGCATCAACGAATACTCCATCCGCCCCAACTCGGGTGGCCCCGGCCAGTGGCGCGGCGGCAACGGCGTAGTGCGTGAATACGAGTTCCTGGCCGACTGCGTCGTCGGGCTCTGGTTCGAAAGGTCAAAGACCCCGGCATGGGGCCTCTTCGGCGGTTCGGATGCTCAGGGCCCCGAAGTTGTCATCAACCCCGGCCGCAGCGACGAAGTCCGCACCTTGAAGGCCAATGCCCGGAAGGTCAAGGCCGGCGACATAGTTCGCCTCGCCGTCGGAGGCGGTGGCGGCTTCGGAGATGTCTCCAAGCGCTCCCGCGAGGACATCGCCTACGACATCGTCAACGGTTTCATCACCGAGGACTTTGCCAGGACGCACTACGGATACTAAGCACCCGCCGCCAGATACCCAACAAAAAGGATTGCCCGTGAAATACCTCAAGCGATCAGCCACAGCTATCACTCTTGCGAGCCTCGCCCTGCTGACCTCAGCCTGCACGCCGCCCACGCAAGCCGCCTCAGGACCGACGTCCGCTGCCGATGCCAGCAAGCAGCTCAAGGTCGGCTTCTTCGGTTTCGCCAAGTCCAACGGATTCGCCCAGGGGACCTTCCTCGGCGTCGAGCAGGCGGCGAAGGCCAACAACGCCACCGCCACGTTCGTGGACCCCAACTTCAACGCACAGACCCAGGTCCAGCAGATCCAGGACGCCGTCACCTCCAAGCAGTTCGAGGTGATCGTGGTCCAGGCCAACGACAACCAGGCGCTCATCGCGCCCCTGCAGCAGGCCGTACAGGCCGGCATCACGGTGGTTGTCGAATTCTCGGTCATCGGACCGAAGTTCGACACAATCCAGCCGCAGATTCCTGGTGCCATCAGCATCGTCGACCTCCCGACCAGCAACGGAAAAGTCCTGGGCGAGATGGGCAAGGAAGCTTGCGCCACCGTTCCCGGGGACACCTGCAAGGTCGCCTACCTGGAGGGCTTCAAGTCCCTCCCGCTGGACAACGCCCGGACCGATGCCGTGAAGGCGGAGCTGGCCACGGACCCCAGGATCAAGCTGGTGGCCAGTGTGGAAGGCGGCTACACCCAAGACAGCGGTCGCCAAGCGTTCCAGAACGTTTCCCAAGCGACCCCGGATGTCGACGTCGTAATCGGCGCGTCCCAGGCGATCACCGGGGCGGCGGCTGCGGCGGGCGGCAGCGACATTAAGTTCATCGGCAACGGCTCGTCCACATCCAACGTTGAGGCCGTCCGGTCCGGCAAATGGTTCTCCATTTACGTGAGCGACGTCGTGGCCAACGGCGCGAAGGCCACCGAACTCGGCCTCGCCAAGGCCCGGGGGCAGCAGGTCGAGACGGCAGTGGACGAGGCGGCCCTGGCCCCGAACCGGGCCAAGGGAACCAAGCAGGCGCTGGACGCCGCCAACTACGTCTCGAAGTACTCCGACTAGCCCTGCCGGGCATCAACATGGGACCCCGGGCCGGATCACTCCTGATCCGGCCCGGGAAATCCCGCACGAGAATCCCCTTCCATCCCCCCGAGGTCACGATGGCTATAGAGCAGTTGGAAACACCAGAGCACGTCCGTGCGGACAGGGCCCCGGAGATCACAGTCTCCGGAATCGCCAAGCGGTACGGTTCCAGCACCGTCTTACAGGACGTCACACTGTCCGTTGCCCCCGGGGAAATCCACGGCATCATGGGAGAAAACGGCGCCGGGAAGAGCACACTCCTGAAAATCCTCGGCGGAGCCATCGTGGCTGATGCCGGCACCGTGTCATTGAACGGACGCCCAGTCAGGTTCACCACACCGCGGGATTCGATCTCCCACGGAATTTCCTTGATCTCCCAGGAACTGGCGCTCATTCCAGGGCTCTCAGTGCTGGAAAATGTCTTTCTTGGCCGGTGGTCCAACACGGGAAGCCTCCTTCGTTCCCGGAAGGACGCCGCCCACTTTGCCCGGCTGCTGGAGGAGACAGGTTTTGACCTGGACCCGCGGGCAATCGTGGGGACCCTGCCCATCGGCCAGGCGCAGCAGGTGGAAATCCTTAAAGCCCTGGCCCGCGGAGCCAAGGTGCTGTGCATGGACGAGCCAACGGCCGTCCTGAACGAAGCAGAGAAAGCGCAACTGCTGCAGGTAATCAGGAACCTGGCCCGCACCGGCACCACCGTCATCCTCGTTTCCCACTACCTGGAAGAGGTTCTGGGGCTCGTTGACCGGGTGACGGTCCTGCGCGATGGGCGGCACATCGTCACCGAAGACGCGGCGGGACACACGCCTGAATCGCTTGTCGGCTTGATGGTGGGCCGGGAGATCGACTTCCTCATCCCCGAAATCCCCCCGGTCCCGGCCGGCGCCAAGACGGTATTCGAGGCAGTCGGCTTGACCAGCGCGAAGGTCGAGGACGTCTCCTTCACGGTACGAGCCGGGGAAATCCTCGGCCTTGCCGGCCTGGTGGGCAGCGGCCGCAGTGAGACTTTGTTGGCCGCTTTCGGTGCCGACCGGGTCACCGCCGGCCACGTGGAGATCAACGGACGCCGTACCCGGCCCAATTCCATCCGGGACGCGATCGCGGCCGGTATCGCGCTCGTGCCGGAGTCGCGGAAAGAGCAGGGCCTGGTCATGTCCCGGCCGGCCCCCGAGAACATCGCCCTTGCTACGCTCTCAGACCGGTCGTTGTTCGGCTTCGTCCGGGTCGGTCGGGAAAAGGCCGTGGTTTCAAGTATCAGCCAGTCCGTTGATATCCGTGGCGTGCGTCTTGGGCCCATTGCCGACCTCTCCGGGGGCAACCAGCAGAAGGCGCTCTTTGCCAAATGGCTGCTCAGCCCTCCGGCGGTGCTCATGGTGGATGAGCCAACCCGCGGTGTCGATATTGCCGCCAAGGCGCTCATCCACGGCCTGATCGTCGAACTCGCAGCAAAGGGCACGGCCGTTATCGTCGTGAGCTCCGAACTGGAGGAAGTCATCGGCCTCTCCCACCGTATCCATGTCATGAGGCAAGGCCGCATCGTCGCCGAATTCGACCGGGATGCCTCCCGCGACGAAGTCATGACTTCCGCTTTTCTGAAATAGGTGAACCAATGACCACAGCTTCCGTTGCCGTGTCCAAACCGGTAGAGAAAAAATTCAAGATTAACGTCAAGGACTTCGGGATCCTTTTTGGCCTCATCGCCATCATGCTGTTCCTGACCCTGAACACGGGGACGTTCCTCACGGGCCGCAATTTCATCAATCTCTTCGACCAGGCGGCCATCGTGGGCCTGCTCGCCGCAGCCGCCACTTTGTGCATCATCAGCGGTGTGTTCGACCTGTCCTCGACGGCCACTTTGGCCGTTTCCGCCATTGCGGGCGTCATGATCACCCAACACTTTGGTGTGGCGGCCGGATTCATCGGGGCCTTGCTGGTCGGTGCAGCGTTGGGAACCGTCACCGGTCTGATTGTCGTGGGCACGAAGGTCAACTCGTTCATAGGCACGCTCGCGGTCAGCATTATTTACCGTGGGCTGGCCATTGTGATCACGGGCGGCGCAATCGTCGCACCGTTGCCCGAGCAGCTTTTTGCCTTCCAGACTTGGACCTGGCCCAGCCTCTTCGGCCTCACCGCGGGCTCAGTCCTGATGCTTGTCATGACGGCTGTGCTGGGCATCGTTTTATGGCGAACCACCTTCGGGCGCCGGATTTATGCGGTGGGCGGCAACCTGGAGGCGGCACGGCTGAGCGGTATCCGTACCGGCACCATCCACGTTGCTGTCTTCGCCATAAGCGGGGTGTGCTCCGCCATGGCCGGCATGATCCTGGCTTCCCGCGCCGGTTCGGCGCAGCCGGCCATGGCGATTGGCGTGGAACTCACGGCCATTGCCGCAGTAGTGATCGGTGGCACCAGCATCCTCGGCGGACAGGGCGCAATGTGGCGGGCGTTCGCGGGAGTCATGATCCTGACGGTCATCAGCAACGGCTTCAACCTGCTGCACTGGGACACGACATACCAGCAGGTGGTCACCGGGGTCCTCATCCTGGTTGCGGTCGCCGCCGACGGATTGTTCTTCCGCAAAGCGATCAGATGACGGGGCATAGTGGACCCTATATACATGGAACCGATTCAGCGGCCCGTAGGCGCCGTGCAGCAGGAAGTTGAAGGATGCGGCTAGGACTGCGGCTGCAGGAAACCAGATGCCGGAGTCTCGTGCTGGACGGCAGGAACATCGTCTCAGCGGCCCGCGAGATCCACGCCGACAGCTTGGTAGAGGCGCTGGACTCGGCGCTGTCGGGGATCCGCCGTGAGTTCGGGTCCGGCATCACGGACATCACCGCCGACGTCGGACGCGTCCTGGCGGCCCGGAAGCTGGCCGACGTCGTCGCTGTCCGCATTTCGCCCCGCCCGCCGGCTGATGCGTTTCACGTGGCTGGGCTGCCAGCCCTTGTCGAACCGGCGGTCAGCCGGACGGTGCATGTCTGCGGCGGCCACGATATGCGCGGCCGGCTTTTGGCTCCCCTGGACCTCGAGGCCTTCCTCACGGCGCTTCCCGGCATAGTGTCCGGGGATGTGCGGAACGTCGCCATTACGTCCGTCGGATCAACAGCGTCGAGGGAACACGAGACGCGCATTGCTGACGCCATCCTCAGCAATGACAGCGAAATGCGGATCAGCATCTCCAGCGATTTCTTTTCCAGCACATTTCGGGACCGCGACTACACGGCAATCCTGAACAGCGCGCTCATGGAGACGGGCGAAGAGCTGGCGGCAGTCCTGGAGGCGGCTGGCCGGCGCCATTTTCCGGCCGCTACCCTGTCCTTCGCCAGGAACGACGGCGGCCGGGCCCCCCTTCCGCGGCTGGCAATGATGCCCGTTCACGGGCTCCGGCCGGAACCGGCCATGGCAACCCTCGGTGCGGCCACTCTTGCCAGCGTCCCCGACGGCGAAGTTATTCTCTGCACCGACTCCGGTGTCAGCGTGGGCTACACCCGGCGCGGCCTTCCTGCTGCAAACAGCCTAATCCGGCAAGGGTATGAGGCGAGCCTGGCCAGCAACGCTGCAATTGTCGACTCCTACACTCCCAACCACCCAACCCGCCCGGACGTCGCATCAGTCGTAGCTGATCTTCGTGCAGATCAGAAGACTCCACCTCCGTTCGGGCTTATTGCGACCCTGCCCGCTGCCGAGGACGTCGCGCTGGTAGGTTCTGCCGCAGCGCCCCTTACTTCCTGGATCGACAGACTCGAGACGGTCAGCGGACGCACCGACCTCCAAGCCGTGCAGCGTCGGGCCGAGGAGGACGCCCAGTCGGCGGCGGTGCAACTGGGTGCCAACCCGGGGCAAACCCGCATCATTGAATCGAACGTCTTTGCAATGCCCTACGGCAACCCGGGCATTGTCAGGATCCGCGTCCAAGCGGCCGGTGGGGAGACCCCAAGTGACGCGGAGCAGTTTCTGGCTGCAGGAGCACGGGGTGCCACACCATGAGCACCCGGATCACGGCGGACGATGTCCGGTGCCTCAGGACAGGAGCGCACTTTCTGGCCTGCGCCATCGACCCGACGGCCATCTACGTCTACACGGACATGATTTTGCGGGCCATGGAGCACCAGCCCTTGGAGCTCGCCGCCATCGACGAACTCGCCCCTGACGACTTGGTCGTGGCAGTCGGAATGGTGACGCAGGGCCTCTTCATAGCCGACATGCCTCCAGTCGGTGACGAGTTCATTAGTTGCATCAGTGCCATAGAAGCGGGCCTCGGCAGGAGGGTCCGGGCAATTTATCCACTCGCTGCCGCCAACATCAACGGAATCATTCCGCTCATGGTCGGGCTGCAGTCCTCACTGCCCGTGATCGACTCCGACCCGATGGGCCGGGTCTTTCCCCTGATCAGCCAAACAACCCTCAACATGGGCGGGGTCGCTATCAGCCCGATCGCCATGACGGGAGTTACGGGAGAACGCGCTCTCGTGGAAGCCAACAATCCGCAGCGGGCCGAGACTCTGGTGCGCGCACTCGTCACCGAACTAGGCGGCTGGGCCGCCACGGCCATGTATCCCTGCACTGCCGCACAGCTGAAGGAACATGGCGTCCACGGGTCCGTCAGCCGGATGATCCGAATAGGCCAAATCTTGGATGCGGAAACGTCGGTCGAGCGAAAGTTCCAGATGCTCGCGGAACTTCTCGGTGCCACGCGCGTCGCCCGCGCCCGCGTGAGCCACATCGAAGGCCTCTCCCGGCCCACGGACCTCGGGCTACCGGCACAGCCGTCGAGCGTGACCCTCGAGGACGAAAGCACCGGCCAGATCGTCCGGCTGGAGATCCAGAATGAGATTCTCCTGGTCCTGGTCGATGGTGCCATAGCGGCGGCCGTCCCCGACATGGTGACGCTGCTGAACTCCGAGCATGGCACGGTGGCCAGCCCCGACGACTTACGCGTGGGCAACGTCGTGGACGTCCTCAAATACCCCGCTGCAGCCCAGTGGTATTCGCCGGCCGGCCTTGACCTCACCGAGCCAAAGGCGTTTGGCATTCCCCTCCGGCACCCAAGGCGGGGTCATGCATAGGTCGAAAAGCGTCACCCGGTTGGACGTTGCAGGGCTTTTGGCCCACGGGTCCCTCCGGGGCACGACGCCGCTATATCTCACGCCCTCAAGCGCGACGATAGAAAATGTCGTTCTCGTCTCCCAGCTTGAAGCTATCCAGCGCGTACGGCCCAACACGGTCGTCGTCCTCTCCCCCGCGATGGGAGCCGGCGGCTGGCTGGTATCAGCGGCGCTACGGCACGCGTGGGAACGGAGGGCCAGCGCCGTCGTCGTCGCCGAAAGCACCTACTCCACTGCCGTCATCGGCCTGGCCGAGCGGCTTGGCATCACGCTGCTGGCCTCCGACGAGGACCCGGCCGGCGTCGCTTTGGCAATGGCGGCTGAAATCGGTGCCGCCTTGTCCGTTGTTGACGCGGAACTGGCCCGCTTCGCGCGCGCGGTCGCAAAAGACACCTCCCTTGGCGATGTACTTAAAACCATTTCCAACGAACTCGACGGCGTGGGCATCTCGGTGGAGTACGACGGCGTTGTCTTGGCCTCTGCCGGAATGCCCCTGCGGGAAGCGGCCGAAGTCATCGCGGTGGAAATACGCGGTGGGAACAACGCCGTCCGCTCGACTCTGACAGCCCGCGTTCCCGCATCCGGCGTCCACAACCTGCAGCTGGTCCGTTCGATCCTTGAGGTCGCCATCCCTGCGGTCAGGGCTGCCTGGCTGTTGGGCGACTTCCTCGAGGCCTCGCGCGCTGTCCCCACCGCCGCACTCGCCGGACTGGACCAAGGCCCCGGTTCCTCCGGCCGCGCGTTCGAAATAGAACACCGGCACCTGCTGACCCAACTGGGTTGGCGGCCGGAGGATAAGTACGTCGCCCTGTGGATCCGGAGCCAAGCAGGGAACGACCCCCGTTCCGAGCTGACGGCCGTGCTGCGCCTGCTATGGCGGAAGGTGGCAGCACGCCGCCCCCTGGCTGAAGTCAGCGGCGGCTGGCTTGCACTCGTGCCGGCCGAAAACCGCGACGTCTCGTCACTGCTGGAAGCCCGGGTCAGGACACGTCTCGCCGAGACTCTTGCCGAGCTTGGGCTTGTTGCCGGACTCTCAGCCTGGCGCGAGGACCCGCCCTTACTTCCAGCCATCGTGCGCGAGGCACGCCTGGCCGCCGAATCCGCTTGGGCAGCGGGGCCGGGCACGGTTCTGTCCTTCGCCAACCTCGGGGTGGCGGCGGCCACGACTTTCGTCGAGTCGGACGCCGTCAGGCTCGTGGCCGAGCTCGCACTGCCGCGGTTGATGGCCAGCGCCGACCGGGATGTGATTGTTGCGGCGGTGGCCGCCTTCCTGGACCACCACGGATCTGTGAGCCTCGCAGCGAAAGCACTGGACCTGCACCGGAACACACTCCAGGCCAGGCTCAACCGGGCCCGCGAGCTTGGTGTCCCGCTCGACAGCCCGGCGGAGATGTTGTCCGTCCATCTCATCCTCAATGTGCTGCGCGGGCCGATCCGCGGTAAACCAAACTTCCAAAAACCCACCATCGAAACCAGAAAGGACTCCCCATGAGTTCACAGTTTGATTCCTTTGACGACGTCTACGCTTCCGCGCAGGACACCGTGGGCGTTCGTCTCTTCACGGCCTCCGTCATCGCCGACGCCGGCACCAGCATGGCACGCATCTTCACCACCCACCCCGAGGTCTACCCCGTGGGAGGCAGGAAAACACTCACCGGGGACACCAACCCGGTATGGCTGGAGCAGGTCGTCAAAGGACAGCAGCCGTTCCTGGGCGCTGACACCGAGGCAGTCCGGGCCTTCTTTTTCGACTCGGCAACCATTGAGTCGCTCGGGTGCGGGGCGATCGTCAACGTTCCGGTGGTGAGCAACGGCGAGACCATCGGTTCAATGAATTTCCTAGGGCCCGAGGGAAGCTACGACCAGAAGTCGGTGGAGGCTGCCATGACAATCGCGCGGCGCTCGGTCCGGCTGCTGGAAGAAGCCCTGGCCGGGAACAACTAGTGCCAACCGCGGCACGGCAACTCGGCGCCACGTACGGAAAGACGACAGAAAGGAAGGACGCTGCATGACAAGAAATCAGCCGGGTACCCTGACCATCCGGAACGCCCGGATCTTTAACGGCGAATCGCGCGACCTGTTCGAAGGCTCCATCACCATCCGCGCCGGCCGTATAGCCGCCTTGGGCAACGATGAGACGGCAGTGCCCGCTGCCGCGACGGTGCTCGACGCCGGAGGCCGCACGGTGATTCCCGGGCTCATCGATGCCCACTTCCACGCCTACGCGCTCAGCCTGACCTCGGCGCGGAACGAAACGGGCCCGCTAAGCTACTCCGCCCTGGCGGGAGTACGCCGCCTTGAAGCCGCGTTGCGCCGCGGATTCACCTCGGTCCGCGACGTGGCCGGAGGAGACATCGGCCTCGCGAACGCCATCGACGAAGGCCTGTACCCCGGCCCACGGTACTTCTTCACCGGCCCCGCGCTGAGCCAGACAGGCGGCCACGGAGATATCCGCGCCAACAATGACGGAAGCTGTTTCCATGGGGGCCACATGTGCGAAGTGGTGGACGGCGTCGACGACCTGCTGCGCGCGGTGCGGCACAGGTTTCGGACCGGTGCCACGGCGGTCAAGCTCATGACGTCGGGCGGCGTCATTTCGCCCGTCGACCCGATCCGGGTTCCGCAATACAGCGCGGCGGAAATCCGCGTTGTGACAGAGGAGGCATCCCGCAGGGGCAGCTACGCTACCGCCCATGCCTACTCGCCCGAAGCCATCCGCCATTCCGTACTGAACGGGGTTCGCTGCATCGAACACGGTAACCTGCTGGATGCAGAAACCGCCCAACTCATGGCCGAACATGAGGTCTTTCTCGTACCCACGCTTGTCACCTACGATGCCATGGACCGGCGTGGAACGGAGATCGGCCTCACCGACGTGGGAGCGGCCAAGAATCGGGAAGTACTGAATGCCGGCAAGGAGGCAGTCGAACTTGCCCGGGCCGCCGGGGTCCGGATCGGTTTTGGATCTGACCTCATGGGTGAGTTGGAGGACGAGCAACTAGCGGGGCTGCGCCTTCAATGCGAAGTCTTGGGCGTGTATGACGCCCTCCGCTCCGCTACGTCAACCAACGCTGCCCTGCTGCGGCGTGAAGACCTGGGACGAATAGCAGAAGGTGCGTGTGCGGACCTCGTAGTGCTGGACGGCGATCCTTTCGATGAACCCTCAATCCTCTGGGACGAGGGCCGGGCCCGGACCGTCATCAAGGACGGGCATATCGTCACCACAGGGGACATGAAAGAAGGTCACGAGAGCTCTCTGACTCGCGCAGGCTAAATTTGGCCGACATTGTTCGTGCCTTCCCAGGGCACTTACGCACCCCCGGTCACTTCATAGAGGTCGGTGGTCAGTTCCCGCAGAACTTCGGGAATTGGCTCTACGCCAAGTCCCGGACCGGTCGGCACCCTGATGTAGCCGCGGTCGAGGACAAACGTTCTGGTCAGGTCTCTCGTAGAACCGGCCAGAGGCGGAGATGTCTCCGGGTAGTGTGAACAGCGGGAGGGCGGCCAGCGCTGCGTTTTGCTGCCCTTCCCAGCCCCGTTTTAAGCATTCCTCGGCACCGAACCGCTACGCCGTTCGCCCGTGCCATGTCGTGGATCTGCCGGGCCCGGCGGAGTTATTGGGGTCGGACTCTAAGAAAGTTACGAGCGTGATCGTCCGCTTGGGCACCCCAACCTGACGGTGCCTCAGGCATCCAGCTTTACGGAAGGTCCGTTATCGGCACAAAAAAATCAACCGGTACCTGGGGGCGCTGCCGGCGGTGCGATCTAGGCGTGCTTTGTCCCGATCTGCGAGGGCACTGTGAACCCCTGGGGCAGGGTGAGTGCCAAAATTTCGCGGACGGTCTTGGCCAGCAGCGGGACACGTGAGGCTTTCATCCGGCTCACGGGGGCACTGATGCTTATAGCGGCCGAGGGATGGCCTCCATAGATCAGCGGGAAGCCTATGCACACGATTCCGGGTTCGTTTTCTTCGCGTTCCAGCGAGTACCCGTATCTTTGTGCCTGGCTGACCGCGTTCAGGAACGCTTCCTTCCTGCTGGAGAAGTCCGGCGTTGAATGGTCCGGCAGATATTTGTGCAGGGTGGCCGGGTCGGTGCCGCTGAAGGCAACAATGGCCCTCCCGAGGGCGGTGGACGATACTGCGGCCGTGCGTCCGACCGCGGACCAGACACGAATCGCGCGGTCCGGCTCGACCTTATCGATGTACGTAATGGAGGACCCGTCGAGCACGCCCAGGTGTACAAGTTCGCCGGTGGCCGAGCACAGTTCCATGAGCGACGGTTTCATCAACGCGGGAAGGTTCTCGCTGCGATAGTACTGGCTGATCAGGGTCGTCAGGTGGCTACCGAGTCGGTACGCGCCGTCTCGCTGATTCTGGGAGACATAGCCTCGGAACTTCAGTGCAGCGAGGGTTCTGTGGACGGTGGCCTTATTGAGCGCGAGCTGCTGGGCGATATCAGCCAGACCTAGTCCTTCCGAGCCTACTTCGGCGAGCAGATCCAGCACCCTGAGTGCCTTGTCGACGCTTCCCAGGGGCGATTCCTCATCCGACACTAATAAGTCCTTCCTGATCTGGAGCAGCGTGTCGCGTAGCCGGGGCGCCCAGAAAAATAGCTGTCTGGGCGCCCTGGGACGCAGCTAGATTGTGACGCCGACGCGGCTGGCGGTGGCGCGGATGGCTTCGTCGACGTGTTGTGGGAGACCCACTGTATCAACGTTGCTGGACGCCTTGATGGCTTCCGGGTCCCCGGGGGCGAGGACCCGTTCCACGCCAGTTGCCGGACGGAGCTGACGCAACTCGTCACGGAACTCAGAAGCGCGGGAAATGGGCGCCTCGGTCCCGTGCACAAACACCGGATCGATGACGATAAGCAGGTTTCCCGTGCCGATCTGCGAGCTTCGGTCAGTCCAGATGTCGACGGTCTCGTGCGCGAACTTTCCCCCGCCGCCGGCACCGGCGAGCAATTCAACCATTACCGCTATGGCCGAACCCTTGTGACCGCCGAAGGGGATCAGGGCTCCTTGCACCGCGGTGGCCGCGTCTGTGGTCGGCTCACCGTTGGCGTCTACCGCCCACCCCTCGGGGATCTGGTCTCCTGCCCCGGCTGCTGCAACAATTTTGCCGAAGGCCCCGGCGCTGGTTGCCAGGTCGGCCGTCACCGGCCGGTCGCCGGTCGGGAACGACACCGAAAGGGGGTTAGTTCCGATAAGTTGCTCGGCGCTGCCGTAGGGGGCCACTGTGGCTCCAGTGGTGGAGACCAGCAGTGCAATGAGGCCGTCCCTGGCCAGCTGGTCCGTCCAGTAGGCACCGGCGCCGTAGTGAGTGCTGTTCTTCACCGCCACGACGGCAACCCCTGATTCGCTCACCAATTGTCGGGCCTTTTTGAGCGCTTCACGCATGCCTACCTGCCCGAAGCCGGAGCCGGCGTCCAGGACCGCGGTTGCACCTGCACTTCGCACCCATTTCAGGGGTGCCTGCGGAACGATGCCGCCCGCTTCGACTGACTCAACGTAAAGGGGAAGGCGAAGCAGGCCGTGGGAGTGGATGCCTTTAGCGTCTGCGTCTATCAGTGAAGCGGCGACAAGTTCCGCTTCCGCGGAAGAGGCGCCGACTGCCTGCAGTGTCTTTGAGGCAAGTGCCTGCAGTTCCGGGCGGGGGGTTCTTACTTCTGAATTCGTCATTGTTTCCCTCTTATCGAGTCACGGGATCCAACCCGTGTTGTTCAAAGGTTTTCCACTCATCGTTTCGAGGCGAGCCTTCCCAGTCGCCTGCAGCCAGGCAGGCGTACGCGCCGTGAGCGTTGCCGCGCCGCAGTGCGGCAGGAATGTCGGCCCCGGACAAAGTGGCGGCCAAGTAGCCGGCGACAAAAGCGTCCCCTGCCCCGACTGTGTCCAGAGGTTGTACGGGGTTCGCCGCGCATCTGAACGTTCGGCCGTTTGCAGTGGCCAACGCACCGAGAGCGCCCAATTTGAGTACTGCGGTCCGCTGACCTTCGCCGGACAATGCCTCGAGCTGGGCTTCCTCGGTGGACCGACCACCTACCACGATGGCTGCTTCATCAGGTCCGGCAAACACCAAGTCGGACTCATTAATGAAGGGGCCAAGAGACGCGGCTGCCTCGTCAGGTGACCAAAGGCCGGACCGGTAGTTAACGTCGAAGGAAATCAGCGTCCCTGCAGCCTTTGCTGTTTGGACGGCCGACCACGCCGCCTCCCTCGCCGTATCAGAGAGTGCGGGGGTGATTCCGGACAGGTGGAGGATCTCTGCGCTCCGTATGTGGTCGTGCGGCAGATCCTTGGCCTCCAAGCGGGACCCTGCTGACCTATCGCGGTAATACTGCACCCGTGTCTGTTCCGCTGTGCGGCGCTCTTTGACCATCAGGCCAGTTGGTGCATTCGGGTCGATGGTCACGTGAACGTGGACGCCCTCGGCCCGAATTTCCCGGCGGACAAGCTCGCCGAAGGAGTCGTCACCGGTTCTTCCGGCCCACGTCACGGCCACGCCGGCTCGCACCAGACCGATGGCGACGTTACTCTCGGCTCCACCGATGCCCAACCGCAGGGAGCCGGCGTGCGCGATGGGCCCGGGCTCCTGTGAGCGCATGAGGGCCATGGTTTCGCCGAAGGTAACTACCCTGGAGGCTTCCTGTACCGTCACTGAAGGCGTGCTTTCGCCTCGGCAGCCACGTAGCCGCGCGCCCTGTCGGTCAGTTCCTTCAGGTTCCCGCCCTTGAAGGCATCGCCCGTGAGGGGGCCACCAATGCTGACCGCCGCCGCGCCCGCCCGGAGCCATTCCTCGGCGGCGGCGAGGTCGACGCCCCCTGAGGGGATGGCCATCAGGTCAGGGAACGGGCCCCTGATCTGGGCCAGATATCCCGGTCCGACGGTGGCCGCGGGAAATATCTTTACTGCCGCGGCTCCCTGAACCCATCCGGCGTGAAGTTCGGTCGGCGTCAGTCCTCCCGGGAGAATCGGCAGGCTCGCAGCAGCGGCCGCTTTCAGCACATAGTGGTCGGTGACGGGCGTCACGATATAGGAGGCCCCCGCCAGGGCTGCCGCTTCGACCTGTTCGACTCGCGTGACAGTGCCGATCCCGAGATCGATGTCATCCCCGAATTCGGAAAGCAGTTCGCCGAAGTGCTCGAAGGTTCCGGGGGTGGTCAGGGTCAGCTCGACGCTGGGAATTCCTCCTGCTATCAGTGCCCGGATCACGGGGGCGTACTGGGTGGCGTCAGGAGCCCGCAGGACCGCGATGATACGACCCTCGCGGCTTCGTTCAGGCAAAAGCAATCGGTCCATTTGTGTCCCTTGGTAGTTCAACGTTGTCATAGGGCACCCGCCAAGGCCTTCTCCCGAGTCTGGCTTTTAATCTCCAACGGCTCGATTTTTCCGATCATGAAGGCATAGATGAGTGCCCCTGCGATGGCCACACATCCGGATATGACCAGGGGTACGACGTACGATCCGCCGGAGATAGTCAGCAGCAGGCCGGTCAGCGCAGGGCCGATGAAGCCCGCAACATTAGCGAAAGCGTTCTGGATACCGGCGAGAGAAGAGACCTGACCTGCGTCAGGGGCAACATCAGCGGGCAGGCTCGCCACGTTGCACCCGGCGAAGGCAACCGCACCGTAGGAGATGGAGAGAAGCACCAGGGCTGAGACAGCGCTGTCGGCGAAGGCGGCAAAAATGATAACCGAGGAGCCGAGCATGCCTCCTACCAGGCAGAGCTTCCGTGCCCTACCCGCAGGCCAGCCCTTGCGAAGGAGGTAATCCGAAGTCCAGCCACCGGCGAAACTGCCTAGGACGGCAACCAGCCCCGGAATCATTCCGAATACGCCGAGCTGGAGGATATCGAAACCACGGGCCTGCACCAGGTAGCTCGGGAACCAGGTAATGAAGAAGTAGATAACGTAATTGAGGCAGAAAAAGCCGAGGATCATGGCCCAAACGGTCCTGTAGCGGAACAGCTGGCGCCACGGGATCGAGGGGGCGCCGGACGGCGCGTCATCGACGCGGGCGCCGCCGGCCCGAATGTATTCCAATTCCGCTGCTGAGCCGCGCCCATGCCCCGGATCCCGGTAAAGGAACCAGAACCCGATGGCCCAAAGCACCGCCAGCGCTCCCGCCACCACGAAGGTACCGCGCCAACCGACAAGGGCAATAAGACCTGTGACGATGGGAAGGGAAAGTGCTGAACCGAATCGAGATCCGTTGTCCCACACGCTGGTGGCAAAAACTCTTTCCTCCACCGGGAACCACTTCGACGTCACTTTGACAGCGCCCGGGTAGTTGACCGACTCACCTAGGCCAAGAAGGAAGCGGGTGATGAGCAGGTGAACCGAATTCGTGGACAACGAGATGGCCATGGTGACGAGGCCCCAGAGCACGGCGCCCCCGGCGAAGAGCGGACGGACAGCCCACCGGTCGAAAAGCCGGCCCACGGGCATCTGCGTCAAGGCATAACTGGCAAAGAACGCACCCAGAAGCAACCCGGACAAGGCATCAGGGATATGAAGGTCCTGCCGGATGAAAGGCAGCGCAACCCCCAGAACCGTCCTATCCAGGTAGTTGATGAAGAACGATACCGAGCACATGCCGATAACGAACCACCGGAAGTTGTTGCGCAGGCCCTTGGGCCTTATTGGTGCGGTTGTTGAAACGTGCGTGGACAACTGTGTCCTCCCCTATCGCCATTGATGAAACGTCCGCAAGGCAACCCCGACAGCCAGCGATGGAGGTGAACGAGGAGGACGGAACCATGCCACCGTATGAGGTGTGTTTCGTCAGGTCAAATGCACATTTCGTACTACGAAACGCTGTGTCCTCTTCGACAAGTCGGTTCCCGGCCGGAGCACCTGAGCCCAACCTTCTCGATCCGCGCCTGCCCCAGCAGCTTGACCCTCATCGACCCGGCCTCTTCGCGGTCCACCTAACAAGCAGAATGAAACGGTTTTAGGTTCATTGGGCCGGAGGATAAGGTCAATGGCGTGAGCAATTCAGAAAAAAAACTTCGAGTGGTAGCTTCGACTCCGATCAGCGAGACTCTCATTCAGCACATCATTTCGCTCGAACCCCGGATCGACTTCGTGCGGGACCAAGAACTGCTTCCGCCGATGCGTTATCCGGGCGACCACGCTGGGGATCCGGCCTTCCTGCGCACGCCGGAGCAGCAAGACCGGTTCGATGCCCTCGTCCACTCGGCCGAGGTTCTGTACGGGGTGCCTGATGAAAAGCCGGCCACGCTGAAGCGCGCCGTAGAAGCAAATGCGAACCTCCGCTGGGTTCACACCATGCCTGCCGGAGGCGGCGCCCAGGTCCGTGCGGCGAGCCTAAGCCAGGACCAGCTGGACCAGGTAGCGTTCACCACTTCGGCAGGGGTGCATGCTGAACCACTGGCAGAATATGCGATCTTCGGCCTGCTTGCAGGAGCAAAAAGCCTCCCCCGGTTGCTGGCACAGCAGCAGAAGCGAGAATGGTCCGGGCGCTGGACCATGGGTCTTATCAGCGAACAGCGCATATTAATTGTTGGCCTAGGCAGCATCGGCCGGGCCGTCGCTCGAAAGCTTAACGCCCTCGGCGCTCATGTCATCGGCACGAGCAGGCACGATGCTGCCGTGGACAAAGTGGACGAACTGGTCCGCACAGAGGCGCTTACCGAGGTCGTAAAGAATGTCGACGGCATAGTCGTGACACTGCCCGGCACAAGCTCTACGGAAGGTATGGTCAGCGCTGAGGTTCTAAGAAACGTCAAACCCGGTGCCACGCTGGTGAGTATTGGTCGTGGGACGGTGATTGATGAGACAGCCCTGACAGCTGCACTGGAGGATGGTCGGATCGGATTCGCCGCCCTTGATGTGTTCGCCAATGAACCGCTGCCGCCTGAGAGCCCGCTGTGGTCTTCGCCCAACGTGCTGATCAGCCCGCACACCGCCGCGCTCAATGCCGCCGAGGACCGGCTGATCGCCGAACTGTTCGCAGAGAACGCTGGCCGGTTCCTCGATGGCAGGCCCCTGATCAACAGGGTTGACACCGTCGAGTTCTACTAAGGAGGCCCAGCGGGTCGGCTGAGGCATGTCGCCTTATGACGTAGCCCGATTGTGACGGCGCAAACGACGCCGGCGCGGTAGATCAGGGCATGTCGGAGAGCGCTGCGGGGTTCCCCCGTTGGTCAGTTGATTCGTCTCGTTACTCAAGATTGCCTCGGACTGAGAGCCATGTGTTGCCCCCGGCAGTGTTCATTTGCCGTCGCCCCAGAGCCCCAGCCTCAGGAGGGATCCACTACGGCGTTAGGCTATTGAATTTTTCGTGGGGACTCGTGCGTTCTTCTATGCTGCTCCGGCCCGCCAGCAGGGCAATTACCGGCGCGGCCTCACTCTCACCATCCCGCGCCGATTTTGCGAGGTCAAGTCGCACGGGCCCGTTCTGATCAACCCTGGTCTCCGTTCCCTCCGCAACGGCGAATGAATTTCTCGCTTCGGCATCATCTGCATAAGTCTTCTTTTTCGCCCCGCGCCCTGGGCCAGTCCGCGGCACGTTTCACAGCCGCTGCCTCCGGCAGAAACGCTCGCGTAGTTAGTGCGGGTCAGGCTGTTGCATCTTAGGCACCGGCACAACCGCACACCTACGCTTCCCAATCTAGTGAGCCCCCAACCTGACGGAAGATCCTTAATCGGCATTATCAGGGAATGCGCAGAAGAGCCGTTGTCGAGCGTACCGCTGAGCCGGAAGTCGACGGCCTCGCCGCGCGATGCCGTAGTCCCGAGGCCGGCCGCCCACGGACACGCCCCCAATGAACGGGGCAGCACGGCCTTGGCGACGCAGCCAGCATGTGCAGGACGCCGGTCCTTGGCCGTAGGCTGAGCCGGTGCGTACTTTCGGGGTAGAAGAGGAACTTCTGTTGATCGACCCCGAGAGCGGTTTCATCACGCCCCGGGTGCCTGAGCTGCTTTCCCTGGATACGCGCACTGCACCCGGCCTGGAACTCGTGGCCGAGCTGCAGTTGGAGCAGATTGAAGTCATCACACCGGTGCATACGGATCTGAAGGAGCTGGCCGCAGACATTGTGGCAGGCCGCTCCCTGGCTGACGGCCTTGCCAGCAGACTCGGCGCAAGGGTGGCCGCCCTGGCGACCCCCGTTCTGCCATTTACCCCGCACCTGTCCCCGGTCTCCCGGGTGCAGACGATGACTGAGCGCTTCGGCATGACCGCCCAGGAACAGCTGACCTGCGCCTGCCATGTCCATGTCGGTGTCTCCTCGCCGGAGGAGGGGGTCGCAGTACTGGACCGCATCCGGAACTGGCTTCCCGTGCTGTCGGCGCTGAGTGCGAATTCACCGTTTTGGCAGGGCGTGGACACCGGTTACGCCAGCTACCGCACACAGTCCCTGTACCGGTGGCCGATGGGCGGGCCAGCCGAAATCTACGGCTCCGCCGGCTCCTACCGGCAGAGTGTCAAGGCGATGCTGGGAACCGGAGTCCCGCTGGACGAGGCCATGCTTTATCTGGACGCGCGCCTCTCACGCAACTACCCCACCGTGGAGATCCGCGTAGCCGATGTCTGCCTGCACCCGGATGACACAGTGCTGATCGCCGCCTTGTGCCGGGCCTTGGTGGATACCGCAGCCCGCGAATGGCAGTCGGGTGTCCCGCCGGTTCCCGTACCGGCCGCCGTCCTCCGCCTTGCCGCCTGGCGAGCCAGCAGGTCCGGAATCACCGGGGAGCTGCTGGATCCCGTAACCGCGTCGGCCCGCCCCGCCGGGGCGGTCCTGGAGCAGTTCCTGAACCATGTGAGGTTCGCCCTGGCCGAAAACGGGGATGAAGAACACACTGAGGTTCTCTTGAACCGGCTCCACCGCAGGGGAACCGGCGCACAGCAACAACGCTTGGCGCTGCAGCAGGGAAACGCCCTGCACGATGTGGTCACCGCGGCTATCGACGTGAGCCACTGCGCATCGAGCCTGCAGGGAGACGCCGCCTAAGGCGTCGGACGATCGCCGAACATCCCGAGCGGCCCCTCGCCCAATTGCAGTACGCCCGCGCAAATCAGCAGGCATAAGCTGATACCAGAGCGTCTCTTCCAGCGCCGGGAGGTCATTATGGAGATCGAAACCGCCGAAGTGAGCGGTCATGATGTCACCACCATCACCTGTGTCTGCGGGAACACAGTCGGCAAGGACGGATTGATTCAGGCCAACTCAGAAGGTGTCCCCGTCCACACCGGAGAGAACACGCCGGTCCCCGCCGAACTCGCGGAGTGGCCCGCGGATGAGGATCTCTACACTCTGTGTCCGTCATGCGGCCGCGTATACCGTGATGCGATCATCGAAGAGACAGGGACCGCGCCCGTCGCTTTCCGAGTCGACGTCAAAGTTGCCCCATTTGCCGAGGCCATCCGAGTCCATTGGCAACTCAGCACTTAGGCCAGTCCGTCACGGTGACGTCTGACCTCCACCTGCCGTTGGGCTGAAGGATCACCGAACCGTCGGAGGCGTGAACTGGCTGGCGGCAAACTCCGCTCTTACGGCCCGGAGCGGACCGCTCTTCCCACCAGCGCAACCCCTCCGCCGAGCAGCAACGCGGTGAGAGCACGCCGTTGCGCGGTCCGGCGGCGGCCACCCCACCCACCTTTAACGGACCCCTTCCGCCCTTCCTCCGATGGCTGGTACAGGTTTCCTGACGAGTCCTGGGCGTCGTAACGACGGGACAAGTGGGTCTTGTCCACCTGGACGGCCATCGTCGCCTCCACGGCGCCGGGCGTGATCTTGTGCTGGAGAGCCAGCATCCGGCCTCCCGGACCAACGACAGTTTCCCGCCGGGGCTTCCTCGCAGCCTTCACGATGGTGCGCGCCGTGCGTTCCGCGGTGTACAGCGGCGGCATTGCAACCACCCGGCGGCCGGTGTAGTTCGCGGCATGCTGGAAAAACGGGGTGTCCATGGTGGCCGGCATGACCGTGCAGACCTTCACTCCGGTTACGCCGTCCAGCCGCAGTTCCGAACGGATACTGACGCCCAGGGCCCGGACTGCGGCTTTGGACATGGAGTAGGCCGCTGTGTAGGGCTGGGCGATTTCTCCAACGATGGACGACACATTGACGAGCACGCCTGAACCTTGCTTGCGCAGGTACGGCAGGGCGGCCCGGGCACCGTGGACATAGCCCGACACATTAACATCGAGCACCCGCTGGAAATCACGGAGCGGGACATCAGTAATGCGTCCGAAGACGGATATTGCCGCGTTGTTGACCCACACGTCGAGTCGGCCAAACTCGTGGACAGCCCGCGCCGCCAGCGCCTGCACCGCCTCCGGGTCGGTCACGTCGGTGGGCACAGCGATTGCTTGGGCCCCGCGCTTCCGGCATTCCTCCGCCACCGTTTCGAGGGCCTTGGTACTGCGTGCGGCCAGCACCAGCCGCGCCCGATTTTTGGCGAAGCGCAGAGCAGTGGCGCGGCCGATGCCACTCGACGCACCGGTAATAACTACAACCAAACCCTTGGAGCGCACCTGATCCCCCACCTGTTGCCGTAGTCCCATTCAGCACTCGATGCTAAGCAGGCTTATTTGTTTGATGGTACCGAGGTGTGACGCCGGGGGCAACGATTCATCCAAGCCGGCCCGGCCCGTCATTCATCAAGGTGTGTGCCATAGAACGCGCTCCGACAGTACCCCTGACCCCTTCCCCCGGCCCTGCCTTGCGCGTAAGACGGGGAGAAAGAGTCCGGACAAGGCGAGCAAGCCTGACAACACGGAAGGCAAACGAAAATGACCGACGACCAGAAACAGGCCCCAGAGCAGATGGCGGCAGCGCAGTCCGACGTCGTCAGAAGCTTGGCCGCCCAACTGCGGGTGGACTCCATACGGTGCAGCACGGAGGCGGGGTCCGGCCATCCGACGTCGTCGTTGTCGGCAGCGGATCTCATGGCGGTCCTCCTCGAGCGCCACCTCCGCTATGACTGGGACCAGCCGTCGCTGGCGACCAACGACCACCTCATTTTTTCCAAAGGCCACGCCTCCCCGCTGCTGTACGCCATGTACCGGGCCGTGGGAGTGGTCGACGAGGACGAACTGATCCATACCTACCGGCAGTTCGGCGGCCGGCTGCAGGGCCACCCAACCCCTGTCCTGCCGTGGGTCGACGTCGCGACGGGGTCCTTGGGCCAGGGTCTGCCGGACGCCGTCGGCGTCGCACTGGCCGGACGGTACCTGGACAAACTGCCCTACCGCACGTGGGTGCTGTGCGGGGACAGCGAACTGGCCGAAGGATCCATCTGGGAGGCCCTGGACAAGGCCGCCTACTACAAGCTGGGCAACCTGACCGCCATCGTGGACGTCAACCGGCTGGGCCAGGACGGCCCCACCGAACTCCAATGGGACATGGACCGCTACGCCCGGCGGGTGGAGGCCTTCGGCGCCCATCCCCTCGTCATCGACGGGCATGACATAGCCGCGATCGACGACGCGTTCGCCCAGGCACAGTCCCGGCCC
The DNA here is from genome assembly GCF_030816935.1 of Arthrobacter sp. B3I9. Taxonomy (NCBI): domain Bacteria; kingdom Bacillati; phylum Actinomycetota; class Actinomycetes; order Micrococcales; family Micrococcaceae; genus Arthrobacter; species Arthrobacter sp. B3I9. The sequence continues at coordinate 705,897 of NZ_JAUSYO010000001.1, read as the reverse complement.
GACCAGCCCACGGTCATCCTCGCCAGAACCATCAAGGGCAAAGGCGTCCCCGAGGTCGAGGACCAGAACGGCTGGCACGGCAAGGCGCTCCCCAAGGACCTGGCCGACCGCGCCGTGGCAGCCCTCGGCGGACCCGGCGACCTCCGGATCAAGACAGCCCTCCCGGAACCGGGCACGCCTGCCATCACCCCCGATCCGCACGCCACCGTCAAACTGCCACGGTGGGAAGTGGGTGAGGAGGTCGCAACCCGGGCCGCCTTCGGTGCTGCCATTTCCGCGCTGGCCGCCCGTCCCGACGTCGTCGTCCTGGACGGCGAGGTGGGAAACTCGACCCACGCCGGCGAGTTCCAGGACGTGGCACCGGAACGGTACTTCGAGATGTTCATCGCCGAACAGCAACTGGTCGCGTCCGCGATAGGGCTTTCGGTCCGGGGGTACATCGCCTTCGCCGCGAGTTTCGCTGCTTTCCTGGTGTCCCGGCCCTTCGACTTCATTCGGATGGCGGGCGTCTCGCAGGCCAGCATCAGGCTGGTGGGCACGCACGCCGGGGTTGAAATCGGCCAGGACGGGCCGTCCCAGATGGCGCTGGAGGACATCGCCGCCATGCGGGCCGTGCACACCTCGACCGTGCTGTACCCGGCAGACGCACCCTCCACCGCCCAGCTCATCCGGACGATGGCGGACACCGCCGGCATCTCCTACCTCCGCGCCACCCGCGGCGCCTACCCGGTCATCTACGGGCCCGATGAAGAATTCCCCCTCGGCGGCTGCAAGGTCCATCACGCAGGAACCGACGACGCCGTCACGCTCGTAGGTGCCGGAGTGACACTGCACGAGTGCCTCACCGCCGCCGGGCAGCTCGCCGACGACGGAATCAACGCCCGCGTCATCGACCTCTACTCCATCAAACCGGTCGACGCCGAATCCCTGCGCCGGGCCTGCCGGGAAACCGGGGGCCGGATCGTCGTCGCCGAGGACCACTACCCCGAAGGCGGCATCGGGTCCGCCGTCCTGGAAGCTCTCGCCGGCACCGACACTCCCGAACTCCACGTTGCCTTGCTCGCCGTCCAGGGGTTGCCGACCTCCGGCAAACCCCAGGAGCTTCTCGACGCCGCCGGCATCTCCGCTCGCCACATCACTGCAGCCGCCCGCGGCTTGGTCCGGTCCGTACCAACGCCCAACGGTTAGCAACACCGGTCCACGTGCGCCCTGCGCAGACGTCAGGATTCCGCGCCGCCGTCATCCTCGGTTTTTTCGTGGGCAACGCGGATTGCGGCCAGAGCCGCCGTGATCGACGCTTCGGCCGCCGCCTTGTCGACACCCAGGCCGGCGAGAACACCCGCGCCGGCTTCGAGTTCCAGCAGCGCGAGGAGGATGTGCTCAGTCCCGACGTAGTTGTGGCCCCAAGCGCAGGGCTTCCCGGAAGGTCAGTTCGAGCGTCTTCCGCGCCTGCGCGTCGTAGGGGATGAGGTCGGGAACCTGGTCCGCCGCTGGCGGCAGCGCGGCGCTGGCGGCCTGCCGGACGGCGTCGAGGGATACCCCCTGCGAGATGATGGCCCGGGCACCGAGGCCGTCGGGCTCGGCGAGCAGCCCCAGCACCAGGTGCCCGGGGTCGATCTCGTCATTGCCTGCCGCGCGCGCTTCGTTCTGGGCCCCCATCACCACGTTCCGGGCACGGGGCGTGAACCGGCTGAATCCCTGGCCTGGGTCGAGGTCCAGGGGTTCGGCGGAACCCTTGGGAACGAAACGCTTCTGGACCGCTTGCTTGCTGACGCCCATGCTCCGGCCGATGTCCGACCACGAGGCACCGGAGCGCCGCGCCTGGTCCACGAAATGGCCAATCAGGTGGTCGGCCACTTCGCCCAGATGATCTGCGGCGATCACCGCGTCGGACAGCTGGTCCAGGGCATCCGGGTGGACCTTCTTGATCATCTCGATGAGTTCGTCGAGCCGGACGGGGTTCGTCATTCGAAGTGGATCTGTCATGGGTCAACGTTAGGTTGACGCGGACCGCGCGTCAACCCGTGGTTGACGACCGGGTGAAGGCACCTAGGTTAGCCTGCTGTCTGTAGGTAAACTTCCGGCCGCTTCGACGGCGGTCGAACGTCGTCCCAGCTGCATCGCCTACATGACCGACAGGAGAACGCCTTGACCGAAACCACAGTGGCGGAGGTGATGGAGGAGCTGGCAGGGCTTGAAGACCCGGGCGCACGAAGGGTCAACGAGAAACACGGCGACGATCACGGCGTGAACCTCGGAAAGCTGCGCGCCCTCGCGAAGCGGCTGAAGATCCAGCAGGAACTCGCCCGCGAGCTCTGGGCGACGGAGGACACCGCGGCAAGGCTGCTGGCCACCCTGATCTGCCGCCCGAAGGCATTCGAGCGTGACGACCTGGACCACATGATGCGCCAGGCGCCGCCGGAAGGTGCACGACTGGCTCGTGAACTACGTGGTGAAGAAAAACCCGCATTCCGAAGAACTCCGCCTGGCCTGGTCCGCCGACCAGGACCCGGTGGTCGCGAGCGCGGGCTGGGCCCTGACCGCCGAACGCGTGGTCAAGGACCCTGAGGACCTCAACCTCCGTGGGCTTCTCGACACCATCGAGGCGGAGATGAAGGACGCCCCGGACCGGCTGCAGTGGGCAATGAACTCCTGCCTCGCCCAGATCGGGATCCAACACCCCGAGCACCGCGCCCGGGCGATCGACATCGGCGAGCGCCTCGAGGTGCTCAAGGACTACCCGACTCCCCCGAACTGCACATCTCCGTACGCGCCCATTTGGATCAGCGAGATGGTGCGTCGCCAGCAAGATAGCTAGGAGAGCTCACCCCTCCGACTCAACCTTCACGTCAGGGTAATGTTGCTGTCGCGGCTGAAAAGTGACCGGCCTGCTCGTTCTCCCCACCCCCTCTGGATTCCGTGACGGGGCTGGACCCGTGCGCAACGTGGCGTGCAGACATGTAACCCACCGCTCTCCCGAGAGAGCCAAGCCCCTGGAGCCGCTCCTTGGCCACCGCCGAACGCCCGCGCGTCATCCGCACCCCGGTCACCGTACTGAGCGCTCTGCGCTCGCCGCAGCAGCTGTCCCGTGAAGTCCTCGCCGGCATGGTCACCACGCTCGCCCTGGTCCCGGAGGTCATCTCGTTCTCGATCGTCGCCGGCGTCGATCCGATGGTCAGCCTCGTCGCCTCCATCGTCCTGGCCGTGACGATGTCCTTCCTTGGCGGACGGCCGGGCGTGATCACCGCCGCAGCCGGATCCGTCGCCCTCGTCATCGCCCCGCTCGTTCACAGCCACGGAGTCCAGTACGTTCTGCCCACGGTGATCCTGGCCGGTGTCATCCAGATCGTCTTTGGACTCGCCGGCCTTGCCCGCCTGATGCGGTTCATCCCGCGTTCGGTGATGATCGGGTTCGTCAACGCCCTGGGTGTGCTCATCTTCATGGCGCAGGTGCCCCACGTGCTGAACGTCCCCTGGCTCGCCTATGCCCTGTTCGCCCTGACGTTCGCCATCATTTTCATCCTTCCGCGTTTCACGAACGTCATCCCGTCGCCGCTGGTGGCGATCGTGGCCGTCACGGCCATCGTGATCATCGCCCACCTCGCCGTTCCCAACGTCGCCGACGAGGGCCCCCTCACCGGGAAGCTCCCCGGGCTCACCCCGTTCCTCGTTCCGCTGGACCTGGCGACCCTGCAGCTGATCCTGCCGACGGCGCTGAGCGTCGCGTTCGTCGGTCTCATGGAAACCCTCCTCACCGCAAAGCTCGTTGACGACATCACCGACACCCGCTCCCCCAAGGGCCGCGAGTCCTGGGCCCTGGGCGTCTCGAACATCCTCGCCGGGTTCTATGGCGGCATCGCCGGCTGCGCGATGATCGGCCAGACCGTCCTGAACGTGAAGACCGGGCGGGCCCGCACCCGCATCTCCACCCTGGTGGCCGGGGTGTTCCTCCTGGCCCTCGTGACCGGGCTCAGCTCGGTCATGGGACAGATCCCGATGGTGGCCCTCGCCGCGGTCATGATGGTCGTCGCTGTCACCACCGTCGACTGGCACAGCGTCAAACCGTCCACCCTGAAGCGGATGCCGCTCCCGGAGACGATCGTCATGGGCGTCACCGTCGCCGTCGTGGTCCTCACCGGCAATCTCGCCTACGGCGTCGTCGTCGGCGTCGTCCTCGCGATGGTGCTCTTCGCGCGTCGGGTTGCGCACGTCATCAGCGTCGACCGGACCGTGGCGGACGACGGCGGGACCGTCCGGTACGAGGTGACGGGGCCGCTGTTCTTCGGGAGCAGCAACGACCTCGTGGACCAGTTCTCCTACGCCGAGGATCCGGCGTCCGTGACCGTCGACCTCAGCCGGGCCCAGATCTGGGATGCCTCAACGGTCGCCGCCCTCGATTCCATCGAGGCGAAATACAAAGACCACGGCGCCACGGTGACGATTGTCGGCCTGGACGAGCGCAGCGCCGGGTTCCACCGCCGCCTCACCGGCCAGCTGGGCGCCTGACACCCTCCGCTGGGCCGCCCGGCCGGCCGGGACCGTAACGGATTGCAACCGGGGAGCGGGCACCCGGACAATGGGCCCATGACTGCCGTGACTCTGTTCGCCTTCGCCGGGCTATGCCTGCTGCTCTCCGTCACCCCCGGCCCGGACACCTTCCTGGTGCTGCGGATCTCGCTGCAGAGCGCGGGGGCCGGCATCGCCGCGGCATTCGGCTCGGCGGTGGCGTCCCTGGTCTGGGCCGCACTGGTGGGCGTTGGGCTCGCCGCTGTGCTGGAGGAGTCCGCGGAAGTGTTCCGCTGGCTGAAGGTCGCCGGCGGGTTGTACCTGCTGTACTTGGGAATCTCGTCGCTGATCCGGGCCCGCCGCACCACGACTTCTCCAGCGTCCAAGCACTCCCCACGCCGCAGCTACAGCCGGAAGGCAGGGTTTGGGGCCGGTGCGCTCTCCACGCTGCTCAACCCCAAGGTCGGCCTGTTCTACCTGGCCGTCGTACCGCAGTTCATTCCGCACGGTGGCAACACCCTGGACACGGCCATGGTGCTGGGAGCCATCGAAAGCGTCATCGGTTTCCTCTACCTGGTGGCGGTCGCCGTCGCGGCAGCGAAGGCCATGGCCTGGCTGCAGCGCCCACGGGTGAGCAGCGTGCTCGAACGCGGCAGCAGCGGCATCATCGCCGCACTCGGCCTGGGCGTTCTGGCATCGAGCGCCAGCTCCTGACTTTCGGTTCGGCGGGCGGCTGCGTCTTCTCCCGCAGCGCCGCTAGAGCACCACGGCGGGCCTTCGCGCGCATAATGTGACCATGACCGACAGGAACAGCGCGGGTCCGACGGAGAACATGAAGCTGCCGCGTCCGCCGTCGGCCAGCGTGACGGAGACCTTCCTCTTGTGGGCTCAGCGGGCGATTCTTCTTTGTCCTGACGCTTCTGGTCGGCTGGGTGGTCTATCAGCTGGCTTTGGCAGAGATCGACGACGGCGGACGCCAGCTTTGGCCTTTCCTGGTCATCTGGGTTCTGGCCTCCTACGTTCTGCTGCCGCGACTCAACAGGGTGCTGGCCCGGATCTACGTTCCCAGCTACTTCATCGGCAGGACCACCACGTCCGACGGCTTGCTCGGGGACCCCATCAACCTCGCGGTAGTCGGGACACCGGAGCAGCTGCGGTCGTCAATGGTGTCGGCGGGATGGAGCGAACCGGATCCCGTGACGCTCCGGAGCAGCTGGCACATCGTCCGCGCCGCGTTGCTGCACAGGAGCTATCCCGGCGCTCCGGTCAGCCCGCTGTTCGTGTTCCAGCAAAGGCAGGATCTCGCATTCGAGCGGGAAGTGGCCGGCAGCCCCGCCCAACGCCATCACGTCCGGTTTTGGATCTGCCCTCCTGATTGGAAATTGCCGGGCGGATTCGATGTGGACATGGTGGGCGCGGCGACATTCGACCGCAGGGTAGGCCTCTCGCTGTTCACCTTCCAGATCACCCACAAGATTGCCCGTGATACGGATGAGGAACGGGATCTCATTGTCGGCGTCCTGCGCGAGGCGGGAGCGGCCGTACACGTGGTGCGGCACTTTTCCACCGGGTATCACAGCCGCAACGGAGGCGGGGATGCCATCGAAACAGACGGTGATCTCCCCATCATTTCCCTTGGCCAGCCCCGCCCGGACGCCCGGGCATTTCCCGGACCCTGAGAGGGAACTTACGTCACGATGGACCGCTGATGACCCGGTCACGCCCGGCAAGAACCCCGGTGACGGCGAGAACCGCCATTATGGCCGCGGTAACCAGGAGCGGAAGCGTCCAGCTTCCGCTTGCATCGCGGAGGGCGCCGAACATTACCGGCCCCACTGCAGCTAGGCCGTAGCCGACGGATTGTGCCATACCGGACAATGACGCTGCCTGCGGGTAGTTCGTGGTCCGGAGGCTGAACAGGGACAGGGCGATGACAATGCTGCTCCCGCACCCCACTGCCCCGAGTAGGACCCACAGCAATACGAGGTCCGGCGCAAGTGCCAGCCCGAGAAACGTCACGAACATGAGCCCGCTGCTCGTGAAAGATACAAGCCGCTGGTCCGAACCGCGGTGAAGGATTCCTCCTGCGGCAAGGCTGGCGAACACGCTGATGAGCAGGAATAAGGACAGGTGGATGCCCGCAGTGGTGGCGGGAATACCCTGGCTTTGTTCGATGGTGGGCAGCCATGCCATCAAGACGTAGAAGGCGATCGATTGTAGTCCCATGAAGATGGTCACCTGCCAGCCCAGGGCGGACGTCCATGGCGACCGGTAGGAAACCTCCGCCGTGGCGGCGCGCGCTGTGCCTGACTTGTGCCGGCGCAGCCACGGCAGGAGCACCGCCATGGCGATCAGAGCCAGCCCCACCCAGATTCCGAGGGCAAGGCGCCATCCCGACGGGGACGTTTCTGCCACGGGAACGACGACGCCGGCGCCGATTGCGGCGAAGGCAGCCTGTGTTGCGGTGTAGCTTCCGGTGATCTGGCTGACCCGCATCGGAAAGTCCCGCTTTACAAGGGAGGGCACTAAGACATTGAGGAATGCGATAGCCAGGCCGATAAGTGCGGTGCCCGCCCAAAGGAAGCCCGGCAAAGGCAAGGAGCGAAGCACAATGCCGGAGGCGAGGATCAGCAGGGAGATCCACAGTGCGCGGTCGAGCCCCAGACGGGTTGCGAAGCCGGGCGCCACGGGTGAGAAGAGAGCGAAGGCAATGAGCGGAAGGCCTGTGAGGAACCCTGCTGCGGCGCTCGATAATGCAAGGTCGCTGCTGATGTTGGCAAGTACCGGGCCCACGCTGACGAAGGACACCCGAAGGTTAACTGCGATGAGCAGAACGCCGATGAAGGCGAACCCGATCCTGGCGGTGCGGTCCGGCGCGTTCCGGGTGGTGGCAGCGGACATGGTGTGTTCTTCCATCCTTCGGGAGATCGGGGGCGCGAGCCGTCAGGCAATTTCCGGCCCGGGCTCTTCAACTTGCCGGCAGACCCACCTTATGCCGGGCTGGTTGCAATTCCGCGCCAGCCGGTCCAACGATGGCGCCGGACTCCTAAGCCTCCGCCACCGGCGCCACGAACTGCGCCGCGTACCCGGGGGCAATGGCGAACAGCCGCTAGGTTTCGGTGCCCGTGCCGTCCGGCAGGCTGGCATCGATAGGGAAGGTCATAAAGGCAGGCGTCTCGTACGGGTGCACCGACAGTGCGGCAGCGACGATGGCGTTGCGCTGGGAGCGCGGATAAACGGCCTCAATCCGGGTTTCCGGCACCTCCTCGGGCGAATTGACGACGCCGACCGTCGGGTTCGCGCCCGGCAGCGGCGTAAACCGCCCGGTGCCTTCAAGACTGAACGAGCAGTGCGAGTAATTGCCCAAACTGCCCGCCCCGGCGTCGCCAATGGCCTGCCGGACAGCGGGCGCGGCTGCGGTGGGGACGTAAATGACCAGACAATCCATGGGCTCCATGGCTGAAAGTCTGGCATGGGGAACTACGGTTGGCACGACGACTGCCCCGAGGCGGACGCCCGCCTGATCGTGCAGCTCGTCCGCTTGCGTTTGAGCGAAGCCGTCTCCCGCGCCGTCAGCTGAGCAGGAAGGTGATGGAGGGCGAAGCCATTGGCAGGAACATGGAGCGCCGATCCTACGCCGCGATGAACAGTTCCCACTCAGGAAAGGGATCCACAGGCAATGGCTGCCCGGTCTCTCCGGTTCCGACGGCGCCGGCAAATTCGTCGAGCCAGTCGGGCGGTTCCAACTCGCGGCTTTCGTCTGCGTGGCCGAGGTGCTGCGGCCAGTGCGGTGGTTCCCAGTCTTGTTGTTCGCTGGGATAGGAGCGTCCCGCAGGCGAGATCCAACCGGGTGGCTGGTCCCGGGTCGCGTCAACCGGCCTCCATGCTGTGGTGTGTCTGAGCCGGTGGTGCCGCCGGCATGGCTGGCCCAGGTTCGTGATGCCGGTCCCGCCTCCCCCGGACCACGCCAACAGATGATCCGCTTCGTTATCCAGGGAATGGTTGTTGCAGCCCGGAAAAGGGCACCGGCCGTCCCGAAGCCGCAACCATTGGCGCATCGCCTTCGGAACCCGGTAGCTCGTGCGCCCGATCTCCAGCGGCGCTCCGCTGCGCGGGTCGGTCAGCACACGCAGGAACGATCCGGCGCCATCCCCCACGAGCCGGCGCGCGATGCTCGGCGGAACGGGACCATACCCGTCCAGCGTGGCCGGTTCCGTCCCAGCGCCCAAAAGAGACAGCACCGGCACGGTCACCAGGACCTGCGCCTTGGGTGAGGGAGTTCCTTCCGCCACCCCCGCCACCAGCCAGTCAGCGGCGACGTCCGCACGGAGCTGGGTCAGGGTCCGGGGTTCATTCGGCCCCTGCAGGGCACGCGCCGCCTCCGTGACTCGGGACCATGCAGCCACCGCGACATCAGCAGGCAGATAGGCCGAGATCCAGGCCATGCCGTCCCGGTCCGGCACGAATTCCAGCCGGCGGTCCTCTGCACCCCTGCGGTGGCGCGTTTCGATACTTACGGGATGGTGCAGCTCACGCCATTTGCGCGCTTTGGCCCGGAACCTGCCCGGCACCAGCTCACCCGCCGGGCAGCCACGCGCGGCAGAGGGAGCTTCTGGATCCAGGAAATGAGCCTCCAGAGCAGCCGTCCCGGCGGGGTCCAGACCAGACGTTTCCTCAATCATCACCCGCGCGTGTTGCCATGACATGGTTCCCGCCTGCAGCGCAGACAGAGTCAGGGGCAACCCGGTGGTCAGGGTGGCTGACTCCGCTAGGAGGGCGGCCGCCGATCGTTCGCTCACGGTTAGGGCACAGGCCACCTCTGCTGTCACCGCCATTTCCTGGGCGGTGCGCTCCTGCGGGGAGGCGGCTGGGTCCGCCATGGCGGCGGCAACGCGGGCATATCGGGCGGCGAAGTGCACTTTCAGCGCGGCCAGCTTGGATTCCATGCTGGCCACCTCAGCCATACCGTCGAGGCACGCATCCGCTTCGTCCCGAAGAGGGTCAACGCGAGTCGAAGGCGCATTCGCGGCTCCCCGGGCCGCAAATGCAGACAACCTGGCAAGGGAGGCCTCTATGGCCTCCAACGTCTCCGCAGCTGCTCTGCCTTCCATACCCACAGCATGACAGGAGCCCCTGACAATAAAGCAGGCCTCAGAGTTGGAGGCGAAGGCCTTCATCCAGGATCTGTCTGATCCCAAACTTTCCTACGGTGAACATCCGCGGATTATCGTCGGAGTTGCTCATCATGGCGGTGGACAGGATGAGAGCCCACCCGCGGGCACTCATCCAGGTGTCGCCTTCAACTGCGGAGCCAAAGGCGCCCATGAAGCGGTGGCGAGTGCCGGCGTCGAACATCAGCCACCCCACGGCAAGATCGACCGCCGGATCGCCAGCCCCGACGTCGCCCAAATCGATCACGCCGGCGAGAGCGCCGTCGTCTGCCCGCAGGATGTTGCCAGGGTGGAGGTCCCCGTGGATCATCATCGCCACACCATGCCAGGCTCTGGCGGGGGAATCCGGGACACACCCATCATGATGCTCCACTGCTATCCGTCCGAGCGCGAGGCTGGCTATTGGCCCACGCCTATGAAAACGTCTACATGGAGGTGGGCCTGGCTTTGAACTTCACCGGGTCACGAACCCGGGATCTGGTGGCCCGCTCGTTCGAACTGGCTCCCTTCACGAAGATCCTGTACTCCTCCGACGCGCTCGGCCCGGCCGAACTTCTCTACCTCGGAGCGCGACTGAAGCGCAACGCGATCACCAAGGTGGTCGGCGAATGGATCGACGACGAAGACTGTTCAGAAGCGGACGGCCGCAAGATCGTGCAACCCATCGCCCACGACAACGCCCGCCGTGTGTACGCGCTCCCCTGAGCGCAGGTCTGAGATGCCGAGCAGCAGAACGGAGCGCATGCTGAACCCCGGCCCAGAAGAATCGCATCCAGCCTGGATTCGACAGACTCTGATGCAGCTCGCGCTCTCCGATCCGCCGGACTGCGGTCTTGCCGTGTCCCCTTCGAGCAGGACGACGTCGTGGCCAGCAATCAGCGCCCGCTCGAGCTGGGGCAGGAGGGTCCGGCTGAAGCCGAACATCCATGCCAGGGATCGCGACCGGCGCGACCCGGCCGGGTAGAGGGCGGGGCAAGCGCTTGCAGACGCACGTGTCAGAATTCATCATGCGCATTCCACAGACACACGACGAGTTGCGTGCTCACCTAGCCGAACAGCTCGGTTTTCTGAGCACTGCCTGCTCTGAGTTCGACAAGGGCAAGTCCGCCTACGCAAAACTTGCAGCGACGGCTATCCGAGTGCTGCTTCACGACACCAGGTCGAGCCACTCGCTCCTTGAGCAGCTCGGGGTCAAATCGCAGATCCCTTTCCTCGACACTGCTGGGCAACTGCTGGACACGAATCTGGCGTCAACCACGAACCTTACAGTGCAGAGAGTCACCGTGATCGACAACGAAGGCCGCACAGCCCCTTCATATTTGCCGGTGCTCGACGACTATTCTCACCGGACCAGGCTTAACAGGCCGACGGCCTTCGGCCTGAGCCAAGAGCCAGCTGCCGGAAGGCGTCTACCGTTTGAAGAGTGGTGGACAATGACGGTCATCCGTGATGGTTTTCGAACGGACTTTTCACGACGCGATCTCGTCCTCGCGCTCAGCAATCAGGATGGCGGTGCACATGTGGATCCGGAGATTCACGAGGCATACCACCGGCTCTCTCGGGCCAACTCATCCGGGTGGGTAGCGGTCGGGGCGGGAGACGAGACTCCTTTCAGCAGCCCGGTTCCTGCCTCTGTTCGCCAGATTTCTCATGAATTCCTCAGATCCATCCCACGGGGCTGGGCGCGCTAGCAGCAAATCGCTTGACTGCTCCCTGCTTTTGGGCCGCAACTAAGTGGCCTCGGGCATTGATCTCGCACGCCAGAGCACTGGTCCCGCAGTCGTCAGCACTATCTGTTGCGAGCGGAGGACTGGTGGATATTGGCTTGGCCTAATCCGTTTGTGCGCAGCCGGACGCTCCCCGGTGGGCACCGTGTTGCCGCGGCGGTTCCCGGCTCTGCATCTCTCCGACGGGGGGTGGGTCCAGGCTGAACGGCTCGCCGGCTCTCGGTCGATGTCCTCTATGCCCGCGGTTGGAGGGCAACCGCGGGCGGTCGCCACGCGGGCACGCAAGTGGCTATTGTTCCAGCCAGGTCGGATTCGGCCTCTGCTATATCGACAGCGGAAGATCAGTCGCCCGCCCTTGCTCAGGGCTAAATCGCCCTCCCAACCTTTGAGTGGGTCGACGAGGATAGCAGTTGGGACAGCGTGACTTGAGACGTGGCGAAACGGGCAGGCGGTGTTCGGTTGACAGCTGTCACCAAGGGCCGAGCTGAACTCCGGGGGCGCCTCCCCCGCAGAAGCAACGTTCAAGTCCCGTACGGAAGCGACTCCGGCTAGGGATTCACAAGCCGGAGGCCGCTGTCCGATTTCCAGCCCGGGCTCTACCGGCGCGGCAAGCTGGGTTTCCGGCTGCTCCCGCGATGGTCCAACTGTAGGGGGGAACGACAGCTCGACGCCCGCTGTCGTTCCCTCCTGAGATAGCCAAGGACGGCCAGCGCGCGCCCCCGCTGGCCGCTCCTAACCTCCGTGCAGCACGGTGAGGGTGCGCCGTCCGAACGCTACTACCGCATCTGGGTCAGGTAATTCAGCGTGAAAGCCAGGATTTGTGTCGTGATGGAACTTACCCGCAAAAGCGTTCAATTCCCGAAGCTCCTTGATCTGTGGCTGAAGACATACCAGAGGACTCGGGCTGACCGCCGAATCTATCTCGTTCAGCACGAGCCCCAAAGTCAAGTCGCTGGGCAGCTTTCCGGGGAACCGACGGTGAAGGTGTCCCTCTAATAGTGGCCTCAAGGCAGTCGCGGCACCTCGGACATCGGCATGCTTTCCATCTACGTACTCGTCCACAACACGATAGTTGGTGTAAAAGGGAGTCTCGCACTCACGGTCCAGATCAACCGCACTAAAGTTGGAATAAGCACTCGTTACACGCCGAATTTGAAGGGTAATCATACCTGGCGGGGTAGGTTTGATTTTCCTGATCGCACTTTGAGTTTCACGAAGAAAGCTAGGGTCATGTGCAAGCAAAATGAGCTGGGCGCATTTTGCAGACAACTCAACCAACAGTCCAGTTGTGTAGGCCCTCCTTGAGCGGTCGAGGCTACTCACTGGATCGTCAATGACAACTACTCGATTCTGCAAGTCCGGTGCCGCCAACATCGATGCCATGAAGAACGCAAAGGCGAGCGTCCTCTTGTCGCCTTCGCTGAGCGCTGTTGCAAAGGTCGGTTTGCCGCCCGCCAGTTTGACCGACTTACCGCGCAACGTGATTCCATAGTCAGTCCTTGGTGCTCCACCGAGGAAGTTGGTCTTTATCTCATCAATTGCAAATGCAGCCCCAAGGTTGGCCAGGTGCTTGTTGATGTCAATACGGTACTGCGTCAGGGTTTGCGTCATCACAGCTGTAAGATCTTCCCGTGCAGCTCGCTTGGCGGCTTCAGCCTCTTTCAATGAAGCTTCCGCGTCCCGTAGCTCATTGAAGAGATCTACGACCGGCTTCGAAAATCGCGTTTCTGCAAGGTCCAAGCGAGCCAATTCAGCATCAAGTTGGGAAATATCTTCATTCTCGAGATCTCCCTTGTACCCCTCAATCTGCTGCAGACAGGATTGAATCAGTTCATTCTGATCGGAGTAGATCGCCGTAAATTGCTCCCACAACCGAACTGCTTCTGCTCGTTCTCCTTCATCTCCAAGCAGGTCTGTGGGCGCCAAGGACTTTTTGGATATAAGACCAACCAAAAGGTCCTGCAAATTTAGCAGCGTTGCCACTGCTAGTTCATCCGGTTCAGATGCCAGTTCCTCGATGTCGACATAAGGCTTCCAGGCAACAAGACGCTCATTTGCGCGATTTCGCTGCTCTACCAGCTGTTCAACGATGGCAACAGAAGTGCCCGTCGCTATATCATGTGACGCATGGGCGACGCGCTCTTTAAGGACAAGATAGGATGCATTGAAATGCGTCTGATACATTTTGATTAGCGGCACGTCTTTAGTTGACTGTCCGCAATAGGGACAATGAGTTTGATCATCAAGCTCTTTACCGTGGCTTAGCCATTCACTAACATTTTCGCCTCTAAGTGTGTGGATGTGAGCGGAAACAAGCTCTTCGGCTTCGGCGTGAATATCATCAAGCGTAAGGTTCAGAACTTCAAAGATTTCGTCAATGTTCAAGGCGGGTATACTTAGGTTATCGGGAAGGGTTTGAGATGTAATTGCTCCCGCACGCATTGCGTTCGCCCGCCGCCCCTCGAGATCCTTCCGCTGCAGGGCTGCATCAAGAGGAGCCTTCAAGGACCTGAACACAGGCAGATGCATTCCTTTAAGGTAGGGCGTGAGTTGTAGAGTTAGACTCTTGATGGAAGCAGTTGCAGATTGCTGGCACGCAACTGCGACCTCCTCTTTCTTGCGACTTTGCACTGCGTTGTCACCTATGGCGAAGTCCAAGAGGTTCTTGCGATGCTCCGCAGTAATTTCGGCTCCCGAATAGACATTCTGTTCGATGAACGTCGTGTCAAAGAGCTGAATTTCAGAGCGCCGTTCGCTCCATGATCCGTTTGAGTATTTTACCGGATGGCCAGACTCAAATTGCAGCCCAACCTCAGGGTTCTTTGTGGTATCGATCGTCTGGCGCTCGCTAACGAGTGACGAGTCGCCAGTACCCACGGATCGCAAAACACTCGTGAGAGTAGATTTTCCTCTGCCGTTCCCTGCATACACAAGAGTCACTTGCTGCAGTTTGTGACTAGCAGCACTTGCGTCACTAAAGAGCCCTACGTTCTTGATATTTTCTATTCGCCGAAGCACGTTATCCCCATGTAGTTGTTACCCTCAGCAGAAGGCCCATCTAGTAGATTGTGCAACAACCCTCGGACAGGAACAGCGAAGTGCCGATGCATGTCGGTTGTGTCGAAGAACGGCCCGGTAGGGCGAACCATTGCCCCGCCCTTGCAGTTGCGGTATGGAGTTGAACTTCGCAGCTGCGGACGAGAACGGTGTCCGCACATTGAAAACGTCGACCCTGCACGGGGACTCGAACGCCATTCACGCGAAGACGGCCCCTTCGCACGAACCGCACTACACGAGCTCATCGTTCAGTGCGCCGCCCAGTCGTGCAGCCGAGCTGCGGGCCTCTTCGCTTGTACCAGCAGCGGCCCTAAACCTCCGCCACCGGAGCCACGAACTGGGCCGCGTACAGCGCGGCGTATGCCCCGCCGGCGGCCAGCAGTTCCGCATGCGTCCCCTGCTCCACGATCTGGCCGTTCTCCATCACCAGGATGAGGTCGGCGTCGCGGATGGTGGAGAGCCGGTGGGCAATGACAAACGACGTCCGATCCGACCGCAGCGCGCTCATCGCCTTCTGCACCAGCACCTCGGTGCGGGTGTCCACGGAACTGGTGGCCTCGTCCAGGATCAGCACCGACGGGCGGGCCAGGAACGCCCGGGCGATGGTGAGCAGCTGCTTCTCCCCCGCGGAGACGTTGGAGGCCTCGTCGTCGAGCACGGTGTCATAGCCGTCCGGCAGGGACCGCACGAACCGGTCCACGTACGTCGCCTGCGCCGCCTCCAGGATCTCCGCTTCCGTGGCGGACGGCCGGCCGTAGGCAATGTTGTCCCGGATGGTCCCGCCGAACAGCCAGGTGTCCTGCAGCACCATGCCCATCCGCGAGCGCAGCTCGTGCCGGGACATCGCGGCGACGTCCACGCCGTCGAGCGTGATCCGCCCGGCGTCCAGCTCGTAGAAGCGCATCATCAGGTTCACCAGCGTGGTCTTCCCTGCGCCGGTCGGCCCGACAATCGCCACCGTCTGCCCCGGCTCGGCCACAAGGCTCAGGTCCGAAATCAGCGGCTTGTCCGGCGAGTAGGAGAACGACACGTCCACGAACACCAGCCGCCCGCGCCCGCCGGACGGCGCCACGGACGGAACGGGATCCGGTGACTGCTCCTCCGTGTCCAGCAGCTCGAACACCCGCTCGGCCGACGCCACGCCGGACTGCAGCAGGTTCGCCATCGCCCCGAGCTGCGCCAGCGGCTGGGTGAACTGCCGCGAGTACTGGATGAACGCCTGCACATCGCCCAGCTGCATCGCCCCCGATGCGACCTGCAGCCCGCCCACTACGGCGATCCCCACATAGACCAGGTTCCCGATGAACGTCATGGCCGGCATGATGAGCCCGGAGATGAACTGCGCGCCGAAGCTCGCCCCGTACAGCTCGGCGTTCTTCTGCCGGAACCGTTCCTCCACTTCCGGCTGCCGGCCGAAAACCTTCACCAGCGCGTGCCCGGTGTAGGTCTCCTCGATCTGCGCGTTCAGCTCGCCGGTATGCTTCCACTGCGCCACGAACAGCTTCTGCGAGCGCTTGGCGATCACCGCCGTCGTCGCGAGCGTCAGGGGAATGGTTACCAGCGCAATGACCGCCAGCGTGGGCGAGAGGAGAACCATCATCAGCAGCACGCCCGCCACGGTCAGCAGTGACGTGACGGCCTGGCTGATGGACTGCTGCAGGCTCTGCGAGATGTTGTCGACGTCGTTGGTCACCCGGCTGAGCAGCTCGCCGCGCTGGACCGAGTCGAAGTACCGCAGCGGCAGGCTGTTGATCTTCGCCTCGATCCGCTCGCGCAGGCGGTAAACGGTGCGTTGCACGACGCCGTTGAGGATGTATGCCTGGACCCACCCGAACGCGGACGCCAGCACATACAGCGCCAGCGCCCAGAGCAGTACGGAGGACAGTGCGGTGAAGTCGATGCCGGTGCCGGGCGTCAGGGCCATGGCGCTGAGCATGTCCGCCTTTTGGTCCTCCCCCGCGGCGCGCAGCTGGGCGAGCAGCTCCGCCTTGCTCACCCCCGGCGGCAGTTCCTTGGACACGACGCCGGCGAAGATCAGGTTGGTGCCTTCGCCGAGGAGCCGCGGCCCGATCACCGATAACGCCACACTCCCGACCGCGAGCACCAGGACCAGCGCCAGCCACTGCCGCTCCGGGCGCAGCTGCCCCAGCAGCCGCCTCGCCGACGGGCCGAAGTTCATCGCCTTCTCCGCCGGGATGTTCATCCCCGCAAAGGGTCCGCCGCGGCCGGGTCCGCCGGCGGGCCGCGGAATCCGTGCCGGGGTCTGGGCCGCGGCGGGGGCGGCCGGCGGCGTCGCCTTATCCGTGGTGCTCATGCCGCCTCCTCCGCCGCGAGCTGCGAGTTCACGATCTCCTGGTACGTCGCAGACGTCTGCAGCAGCTCCTCGTGCGTGCCCCGCCCGACGATCCGGCCGTCGTCGAGCACCAGGATCTGCTCCGCGTCGAGGATGCTCGAGACCCGCTGGGCGATGATCACCAGCGTGGCGCCGGCGGTGTGCTGCTTGAGGGCCTGCCGGAGCCGGGCGTCCGTGGCCGTGTCCAGCGAGGAGAACGAATCATCAAAGATGTAGAGCTCCGGCCGTTTCACCAGCGCCCGGGCAATCGCGATCCGCTGCCGCTGCCCGCCGGAGACGTTGGTGCCGCCCTGGGAAATGGGCGCGTCCAGCCCGCCCTCCATGTCGCGGACAAAGTCCTCTGCCTGGGCAATGTTGAGCGCCTGCCAGAGCTCCTCCTCGGAGGCGTCCGGTTTGCCGTAGAGCAAGTTGCTGCGGACCGTGCCGGAGAAAAGGTAGGGCCGTTGCGGGACCAGCCCGATGTGCCCCCAGAGCAGGTCCGGATGCAGCTCGCGCACGTCCACGCCGTCAATCCGGACCGACCCGGCCGTAGCGTCGAAGAGCCGCGGCATCAGGTTCACCAGGGTGGTCTTGCCGGAGCCGGTGCTGCCGATGATCGCCGTCGTCTGCCCCGCGCGGGCGGTGAAACTGATGCCGCTCAGGACCGGGGCCTCGGCGCCGGGGTAGGCAAAGCCGACGCCGTGCATCTCCAGCTCGCCGCGGCGGGTTCCCGCCGGGAACCGGACCGCATGCTCGGGCGGCCTGACGCTGGATTCGGTGCGCAGCACCTCACCGATCCGGTCAGCCGAGACCGAGGCGCGCGGGATCATGATAGCCATGAAGGTGGCCATCATGACGGACATCAGGATCTGCATGAGGTAACTCAGGAACGCGATGAGGGTGCCCACCTGCATCGAGCCGTCCTCGATCCGGAACGCCCCGAACCAGATCACCGCCACGCTCGAGACGTTCAGCACCAGCATCACCACCGGGAACGCGAGCGCCATCAGGCGGCCGGCGCGCAGGGCAGTGTCCGTGACATCCGCGTTGGCCCGCCCGAAGCGCCCGGTCTCGATGTCCTCCCGGACGAAGGCGCGGACCACCCGGATACCGGTGAGCTGCTCGCGCAACACCCTGTTCACGGTGTCTATCCGGGTCTGCATCATCCGGAACAGCGGGACCATCCGGGTGATGATCACCCCGATCCCGGCCAGCAGTACGGGCACGCTGACGGCGATCAGCCAGGACAGCTGCGGGTCCTGGCGGATGGCCATGATCACCCCGCCGATGCTGAGCATGGGCGCCGCGACCATCATGGTGGCGGCCATCAGCACCAGCTGCTGGATCTGCTGGACGTCATTGGTGGACCGGGTGATCAGGCTGGGGGCGCCGAAGCGGGTGACCTCCTGCTCGGAAAACTCCGCCACCCGGCTGAAGATTGAGCCGCGCAGGTCCCGGCCCATCCCCATGGCGGCCTTCGCACCGAAGTAC
Source organism: Arthrobacter sp. B3I9 (assembly GCF_030816935.1). Taxonomy (NCBI): domain Bacteria; kingdom Bacillati; phylum Actinomycetota; class Actinomycetes; order Micrococcales; family Micrococcaceae; genus Arthrobacter; species Arthrobacter sp. B3I9. The sequence goes on along the minus strand of NZ_JAUSYO010000001.1, from coordinate 687,613 downwards.
ACCGCGGCGATGGTGCAGGCGATCTGCAGCAGGGTGACCAGCAGCATCACGCCGCCGGTTCCCAGGATGTACGCCGTGTTCCCCTTCGCCACTCCCTCATCAATGATGTCCGCGTTCAGGGTGGGCAGGTACAGCGAGGCGATGGACTGCGCCAGCTGGAAGACGACGACGGCGAGAAGCAGCCGCCGCTGCGGCCGCAGGTATTCGACGAGCAGTTTCCAGAGCATCCGGACTCCCAGCCACATGTCCCACACAGTGATTCGAACGCCAGTCTACGTCCGCACGTGGTCAAACGGCTGGCTGGCAGCCAGCCGTGATCCTCGGAGTGTCATGGCGGTCCACGGTGTCCATTTTGCGGCCTCTTGCGGGTCCGGATGGCCGGTGCTATAAACATCTATCGGCCCGTTCACCCCCGCCGAAACCCGTGCTTTTCGGAAGGATTCCGATGGATCAAGGCACTCTTATTGCCTACGCCGGCGGCTACATCGCGGCAGTTGTTGGCGTTTTCCTCTTGTACCTGCCCCTGATTATCGGCATCGGCCTGCTGCTGCTCTTGGCCGGCTCGGTCACGCTCGCGGTTCTCGTGATCAAGGTCTTGACGGTGGATCTGTACCGGTTCCTGGCGCGGGAGATCCGTACTCCTACCGCCCGCCTGCACGGCGGCCCGGGCCGCGAACGGCTGGTTCCGCACTGACCGTGCGCGCCGTTCGGCAGGTGAGGCTCCTGGATGCGTCCGCACTGCCTCTTGCCTGCTGCGGCCAACGCCCCTAACGTGAAGGCGTTTCCCGGTTCGGGACCACCAACACGAAAGGCTGCACGATGGAAGACACCACCAGCTTCTCGCCTGCCACAGCGATCGTCACGGGCTCGGACTCCGGCATAGGCCGCGCCACGGCTGTGGCGCTGGCCAACGCCGGACTCGACGTCGGCATCACCTGGCATTCCGATCAGGAAGGCGCCGAAGCAACGGCGGACGAGGTCCGCAGCCTGGGGCGCCAGGCCGTGGTCCGCCGCCTGGACACCACCGATGTCCGTGGAGCCGCGGCTGCCATTGACGCGCTCGCGGAGGAGCTGGGCGGTGTGGACGTGTTCGTCAATAACGCCGGCACGGGCGACAACGTGGCCTTCCTGGACCTGGACTTCGAGACCTGGATGCAGACCCTCGACACCAACCTCAACGGCGCGTTCGTCTGCCTGCAGGCAGCGGCCCGGCGCATGGTCAAGCAGGGGCGGGGCGGACGCCTCATTGCCGTCACCAGCGTCCACGAACTCCAGCCGCGGGTGGGCTCCTCAGCCTACGACGCGTCCAAGCACGGCCTGGGCGGGCTGGTCAAGACCATGGCCCTGGAACTCGCCGAGCACGGCATCACCGCAAACAACGTCGCCCCCGGGGAGATTGCCACTCCCATGACCGGACAGACGGACCAGGACCCCACCCAGACAGACCGACCGGGTGTCCCCCTCGGCCGTCCGGGAGATGCCCGGGAGGTGGCGGCCGTCATCGCGTTCCTGGCCTCCCCGGCCTCCAGCTATGTCACCGGCGCCACCTGGGCTGTGGACGGCGGCATGCTGCAGATGGGGCCGCAGGCCGGCTCGCACATCACGGGGCACGATTGGCGGAAGGGTTAGACCGCGCAGGTGGCAAGGGAAATCGTAGGCGGCAGCGACGATACGGACTGGACCTCCCCGGTCCCCTTGTCCGCCCACGATAGTGCGGGCACCGCGTGGGAGGTCCGGCGGGCGTGGCCCCACAGGACGCCGGGAGACTACGTGCTGGAGGTCTTTACGCCAGGACGGCGCGGCGTGCGGGGCGCCCGGCTACGGCAAGGGCACTTCAGCCTCATCCCGCCGGATGATCCAAAGCTGCCCGGCCTGCGGGCGGAAGCGGAGCAGGGGGAGCTCATCACATATCGGCCCTACGACCGCGCCGTGGTCCGGGCGGAGGGCCGTTACATCAAGATTTTCCGGCCCGGCCGCGCTGCCGCAGCCGCCGAGCGCTGCGCGCAACTGGGCGTCCTGCTCGACGCCGGCACGTTGACCACCCCCCGGGTTCTGGCTCAGAGGCCCCAAGACGTCGTCGATTTCAGCGCCATCCCCGGACCTACCCTGTTCGACATCGACTCCACTTCAGACGATGAGTCTTTCGCCGCCGCGTGGGAGAAGTGGTCGCGTGCCTGGGTGGCGCAGGTGGGCGGCACCGGCGGCCCCGCCTCGCGGAACGTTCTTGCGAGCCTTCCGGTCCATTCAACCGCGCTTGAAGCCCGAAAAGTGTGGCGGTCAGTTGACCTCTGGCTGCAGCACAACGAAAACAACCCGGCGTTGTCATCCCGGCGTGATGCCATACGGGCAGCAGCGGAGCGCGTCACCGCAGAGCTGCAGGGGACCACGCCGGACCCGCTCGTCTGGGCCCACGGAGGCCTTCACGACAAGCAAATCATCGCCACGGGCGGCCAATCCCCGCTGGGATTGCTGGACTTCGATGGAACGGCCCGGGCCGAGGCCGCCCTCGACATGGCCAGCATGGACGTCTTCCTGGAGCTTCGCCTGCGGGAAAACCGCATGACACCCGAACGCTACCGGACGGCACACACGCAGGTGCTGGCCACTGCCCACGAATTGCACGTGAGTCCGGACCGGTTCCACGCCTACTCGGACGCCCGCTGGCTCCGTTTCGCCTCGACGCCGCTGCGGGGCCGCTTCTCCCTGGTCCTCGCCGTCCTCGACGAAAGACGGCTGCGCGGGTCATAGAACTGAGGGATCCTCCTCGGCGGCAGAAAGAAGGTCTTCGCCGACGGGGTTGAGCCGTGCCGTTTTACGAAACCTTCGCCAGCCGCTTTACCTGCCAGCTGGCTTCCCACCTGAGACTGTATTCCTCGCCGGCGTCCCGTTCCACCAGCACGTGGGTGACGGTATAGGCGATCGCATTCCCGCTGACGGCCCTCACTGTCACCGGCACGGGCCGGAGGACAATGACGGGCCTGCCCGGCGCTTGCTGCAACGCGTACTCCCGTTCCGCCGACCGGTACGTCTGCTCCGCCGTTTCCATAGCGCATGGTAACCGGCGGCGGAGCATCACACCTGCGGTTTTCCTTGGAAAAGCCTGCCGCGCAGGGTGGTGCAGGCATCAATCTAGGGGCAAGATAAGGGAACCGGGTCCAACGCGCACATGACGGACCCGGGAAAGCTTGTACACGGACACCACCGATGTCCGCTCCGCGCCCGCCACGCGGGCGCCTCGAGGCTGCTGGGGCCTCGGACACCTCCCAGCTCACGTGCAGGAGACGCCGCAGTTTTGGAGTAGGCCTGAGAGACCCGGGGATACCGGCAGCGCAGCATGCGCTTTGCCGGCCTTCCGGCTCCGGGCTTTTCCAGGGGGCCACCTTGATCCGCATACTCATCGCCGAAGACGAAGAACGTATCTCCCGGTTCATTGAGAAGGGGCTGCGGGCGGCCGGTTTCGCCCCCACGGTCGTTGCGGACGGAATCAAAGCCGTGGACTACGCGTCCAGTGGCGAATTCGACCTCTTGCTGCTCGACGTCGGGCTTCCCCGGCTGGACGGCTTCACGGTCCTTTCCATACTGCGGCAGGCCCAAGTGGGAATCCCGGTCATTTTCCTGACCGCCCGCGGCTCGGCCGCGGACACCGTGGCCGCCTTGGAGGGCGGAGCCAACGACTACATGGTCAAGCCGTTCCGCTTCGAGGAACTGGTGGCCCGCATCAGGGCCCGGCTCCGGCCAGGCGACAACGGAGACCCGCCTGCCGGCAATGTCCTCCGTTATGGCGGACTGGAACTGAACCTCCATACCCGCACCATAAGCATCGGGGACAAGACCGTGGAGCTCTCAGCCCGCGAGTTTGCTCTGGCCGAGATGTTCCTGCTCCACCCGGGGCAGGTCCTGAGCCGGCAACAACTTCTCAGCCACGTCTGGGGTTACGACTTTGACGGCACCTCCAACGTAGTGGACGTGTACGTGCGCCAGCTGCGGATGAAACTGGGCGCAGACCAGATCCTCACCACCCGGGGCGCCGGATACCGTCTGGCCTAGAAAGGAGAAACCGTGACCGCAACTTTGACCCGGCTGCGGGAAAGCGCCAGGGCGGCGCGGTCCACACAGCCGGTTCCACCGCCGGGCGGCAATCCGGAACAGCCCGGCTGGAGCGCCCGTGCGCATTCGGTGCGCTTTCGCGTGGTGGCGGCCATGCTGCTCATGATGTTCGCCGGGCTGGTGGTTGCGGGGCTCATCACCTTCGCTGTCCAGTTCCAGGACTCAGATGCGAGGACGGACCAGGCCCTCCTGGACAAGGCCCATGCCGTGGTCAAGCTGGTGCCGACTCAGGAACGGTCCGACCGGGAAACCCTCAGGCACGGGCTGCATGAGGCCGCGGAAGACATCGAACCGCGCAGCAACGAGGTCATGGCAGGCATCACCGAAGGGAAGGTCGAATGGACCGTGGATGGCAGCCCCGGCCAGAACCTCCTCGCCGAAGAGCTGTACAGTGGCGCCGTGGCCCTGACCGGCACTCCCGACGCAGCTTTCGGCGAGATCACGGCCCAGACGCTTCATTTCCGGGCGGTCGTGGTGCCGGTGAAAGGCCCGCCCGGACCGGTGACGTATCTGTTGGTCGGACGGGACACCCACGATGTGAAGGAGCACCTCGCGGCCTCGGTCCAGACCTACGTCCTCGTGGCGACTACCACGCTGCTCGCCGCAGCCATTTTCGGCGGCGCGGTGGCCGGCAGGATGCTGTACCCGTTGCGGCGGCTGCGCGAAGCCACCCAGGATTTCGGTCCCGAGGACATGACACAGCGGGTGGAAGTCCGCCGGGGCGCCGACGACGTAACGTTGCTCATGAAGACCTTCAACACCATGCTCGAACGGCTGGACGAAGGCGCACAGCAGCAGCAGAAGTTCCTCGACGACGCCGGTCATGAGCTGCGGACCCCGCTGACGATTCTCCGCGGGCATCTGGAACTCGTGTCAGTGGACGATCCCGCCGACGTGACGGCCACGCGGGAGGTGCTGCTCGACGAAGTGGACCGGATGCAGCGGCTCGTGGATGACCTGCTCCTGTTGGCCAACGCCGGCCGGCCTGATTTCCTCAGGAACCAGCCCGTCCGGTTCCCGGACTTCCTGCACCAGGTGATGGAAAAAGTCCACGTTCTGGCGGACCGCCATTGGCAGCTTGACGAGACAGCCGATGCCGTTCTGGACGCGGACCCCCAACGGCTCACCCAGGCCCTGGTCCAACTTGCTGCCAACGCGGTCAAATACACCGGGCCGTCCTCCACCATCGCCCTCGGCAGCCGACTTGAATGCTCGACGGCGCCGGGGGGCTCCGCGCGTCCGGACAACCCGTTGGTGCCGGATGCCCTGCCGTTGGAGGCTGACACGCTGGTGCTGTGGGTGCGGGATACCGGGACCGGCATCGCCGCAGAAGACCAACAACGGATCTTCGAGCGGTTCGGCCGCGCGCACCCCGGCCGCGGGAACGAAGGATCCGGACTGGGCCTGGCGATTGTCTCGGCAATCGCCGAAGCGCACGGCGGGACGGCCGGCGTCGAATCCGAATACGGCCACGGATCCCGCTTCCTCATCCGGATCCCGCTGCAATCCGTCGTAGCCCGGCTCTGAGCCCACGCAGGCGGCTGATTAAGAATCATTAATCCTCTCCTCATCGGTTCCTCACGCTGCGGCCGCAAGCTGTAGCTAAGGAAAAGCCGGGAGGATTACCGTGGAGCCACTGCGGATAGTGTTTTACTCACACGACTCAGTGGGCCTGGGCCACGTGCGCCGGAATCTAGTGCTGGCACACGCGCTCGCCAACCAGCTCCCAGGGCTGACCGGCCGCCCCGTCACCGGTATCCTCATCACCGGAACCTCGCACGCCCCCGGCTTCCCTGCACCGGAAGGCTGGGACTGGGTGTTGCTTCCCGGAATTGGGAAGAGCCCGGCGGGCTACCTGCCACGCAATCTCAGCCTGCCCATGGACCAGCTCGTGTCCCTACGTTCGCGGCTGTTACAGGGAGTGCTGGCTGGCTTCCGCCCCGACCTGGTGATTGTGGACCGCCACGCCACCGGCGTCCACCGGGAACTGGAGGGCGCCCTGCGGCATGCCCGTGCCGCTGGTCCCGTGCGCGTGGTGCTGGGCCTGCGTGAAGTCTTGGACGCCCCGGGCCCCGCCTTCAGCGAGTGGGCCCGGTTCGGTGGAGCGCGGATGGTCAAGTCCCTTTTCGATGCGATCTGGGTCTACGGCGACCCTGCCGTCCACGACCCGGTGGCGTCCGGCGAGATCCCGTTCTCACTCCGCAAGCTCATCCGCTACACCGGCTACCTCGCCGCCGGGCGTCCTTCGGTCTCCGGTACGAGCTGCATGGACGGCCCGTATGTGATGACCACGGTGGGCGGCGGTTCGGACGGCCATGCCCTGGCCCGCATCGCCGTCGCGGCCCCGCTCCCGGCCGGGCTGGGCCACCTCGTCGTAGCCGGTCCCCAGATGCCCACAAAGGAGTACGAGGACCTCGTTCGCCACGCGCGCCCCGGTGTGAAGGTAGTTCCGGCACTGGACGACGTCGTCTTCCACCTCCGCCATGCGGCCGCCGTAGTGGCGATGGGGGGATACAACACCGTGTGCGAGATCATGAGCACCAGCGTCCCCGCCCTCATAGTCCCGCGCACGGAGTCGCGCGCTGAACAGCGCATCCGGGCCAACTCCCTCGCCACGGCCGGCTATTTGGAACAGCACGAGATCAGCACGCTGACCCCGGAGATCCTAGCCGAGTGGCTCGACACGCGGCGCGGCACCACCGTGGACCGCCGGCGGGCGGTCCTGGACGGGCTGATCCGCGTACCGCAGCTGGCAGCTGGGCTGCTTGGGCCTGCCGTGGCTGCCGGTATCGCCGCAGACGAAGCGGCAGTAAGCGCGCTTGAGGTCCCTGCAGCTGCGAAAGGAAGTGCCGCCCGTGTTGCCGTCTGAACCGGGGACGGCGTACGTCCTCAAGATGTATCCGCGGTTCTCGGAGACGTTCATTGTCTCCGAGATCCTGGCACGTGAAGCCGCCGGGGACCGGATCGAGATCTTCTCCCTGCGGCCTACCACCGATGCCCGGTTCCACGCCGAACTGGCCCGGGTCCAGGCACCGGTGACCTACATCGACCGGCCCATCAAGACCGTGGCCCTGTGGGAGAGCCTGCAGACCGCGGTCGCGGCCGGACTTACGCCCGCCATTGGCCGGAATCTTAGCCAACTCGCCGCCGCCACAGCCGACGACGCCGTCCAGGCCATTAATCTGGCCACCGTCCTTCAGGGCCGGAACATTCGGCACATGCACGTCCACTTCGCCTCCGGCGCCACTACGGTGGCACGGCTTGCCTCGGCGATGACAGGCATCCCCTTCTCCTTCACTGCCCATGCCGTGGATATCTTCCACGAGTCGGTCCGTGACGATGACCTCCAGCTGAAGCTCCAACAGGCCCACCACGCCGTGACCATCAGCCGGTTCAACCTGCGCTACCTTCGCCGCCGCTTCCCGGCCGCCACCTCGCGGCTGCATTTGGTCCGCAACGGACTGGAGCTGGAGCGCTTCCCGTACCGCGACCCGCGACCGCTCGATACGACGTTGCGCCTCGCCGCGGTGGGTCGGCTGGTGGAAAAGAAAGGGTTCCAGCATCTGCTGCCGGCTGCCGCCGAATTACGGGACGAGGGCATCAAGCTGGAGCTGCGCATCGCAGGCACCGGCATTTTGGCCGAGGAGCTGGAGGCAAGTATCCGGCAGCTTCGGTTGCAGGACACCGTCCGCCTGCTCGGGCCCCAGACCCAGGACCAGATCCACGAACTGCTCGACTCGGCCGATGTGTTCGTGGCCCCGTGCGTGGTGGGCGCCGACGGCAACGCTGACGGCATGCCCACTGTTCTGCTCGAAGCCATGGCCACCGGAGTCCCCTGCGTCAGCACCTCGGTCACCGGGATCCCAGAAGCCATCCGCAACGGCTCCACCGGTGTCCTGGTCCGGCCGGGGAATCCCCACGCGCTGGCCCGCGCTGTCCACACGCTCGCTTCCCCCGGCACGGACCGGGCTGCCTTGGCCCGCAGCGCCCGTGCACTGGTCGAGGAGGACTACGACGTCCGCCGCCAGGCCGGGCTGCTCCGCGCCCTCTCCCGCCCGGAGAGGCAAGTCGCATGACGCGCGTAGCCTATCTCTGCGCCGACCCGGGAGTGCCTGTCTTCGGCACCAAGGGCTCCTCGGTCCATGTCCAGGAGATCGTCCGGGCGTGGCGCGGCACCGGCTCCGACGTTACCGTCTACTGCACCCACCGCGGCACCGACATCCCTGCCGATCTGGTTGATCTGGACGTCGTGGAAGTCCGACCGACCTCAACCCCCGTTGGGGCGGCCCGCGAACAAGCCATCGAGGACGCCGCACTTGCCCTAGTGGACGACGTGCTCCATCGCGGTTGCGGCCTAGTGTACGAACGCTACTCGCTATTTAGTCCGGCCCTGTCTGTTCTTGCCCCCGTGCTGGATATCCCGTCGGTGCTCGAAGTCAACGCCCCGCTGATCGAGGAGCAGCAGCGGTACCGCCAGCTGGTGGACGTAAGGAAAGCCGAAACCGTACTGCGGCGCAATGCCGGAACGGCGGACGTCGTCGCCTGCGTCTCGGAACCGGTGGTCCGTTGGGTGCGGGAGCGGGTTCCAACCGCCCGGACGGTGTTGGTGCCCAACGGCGTCAACGTCCGCCGGATCACGCCCCGCCGGCCCGGCAGGCGCAACCCGGACCGCCTTACAGTTGCCTTTGTCGGCACGCTCAAGCCCTGGCACGGTGTGCCTGGGCTGCTGCACGGTGTTGCTCTGGCCAACGCCCAGACACCGGACCCCGCACGCTGCTGGCGTGTGCTCGTGGTCGGTGACGGCCCTGTCCGGGAGGACCTCGAACTGCTCGCCGTCGGTCTCGGCGTGGAGGCCGAATTCACCGGTGCCGTGCCGCCCGACTCCGTGCCGGGGCTGCTGGACGCCGCCGATGCCGCCGCTGCCCCCTACCCGGCTGAGATCGAAGGACAGGCCGATTACTTCTCTCCGCTGAAGGTCTACGAATACATGGCGGCAGCGCTACCGATCATCGCGAGCGCCGTGGGTCAGATCCCTTCCATCCTGGAGCACGGGCGTACCGGCCTCCTCGTGCCACCCGGGGAGCCTGCCGCGGTAGCTGAGGCCCTCGCCCGGCTCGCCCAGGATTCCGACCTGCGGGAACGGCTCGGGGCTGCGGCACGGGCAGAAGCCGTGCAGCGCTTCAGCTGGGACGGTGTGCTCACGCGCATCACCCACTCACTGCCACCCGTTCGGAGGTTGGCCGCCCAATGAGCACACCAGCCCAGCAGTCACCGCGACGGAGGTGGCGGACCTTCTGGCGAAGGTCCCCGGTCAAGACGCCAGCAGCACCATCACCGCTGCGGCGGACTTTGCGTTGTGTCCGTCCCCATCTGCACGGGCACAGGGCGCTCATCACGTGGGGCTTTATCACCATGGCCGCCGAAGTTCTCCTCAGGCTTCTTGAGCCGTGGCCCGTGAAGGTCGTCCTCGATGCCGTCTCACACTCACTCGGGGCCACCGTGCGCAAGACCCCGTTCAGTGTGCAGGCGAGCCCCGAGCTCCTACTTCTTTGCGCCGGCGCCGTGGTGCTCATCAGTGTTATCCGGGCCATCGCAGGCTATTTTTCGGCAATTTCGTTTGCCCTCGTGGGCACCCGGATTTCCTCCGAGCTGCGCGCCCGGACCTTCCGCCATGTGCAGAGCCTGTCCATGCGGCACCACAGCCATGCCTCAACGGGCGATACGGTACAGCGTCTGGTGGGAGACGTATCGCGGCTGCAGGAAGTAGCCGTCACCGCAGGACTGCCTCTCATCGGCAACACCGTGTCCCTGATTGCCATGTCATTCCTTATGATCTGGCTCGATCCCTTGATCGCCCTCGTGACTCTCCTTGCCATCGGCATTTTCGTCCTGCTGTCCCGTAAGAGCTCCGGCTCCATCACCTCGGCGGCCCGCAAGTCACGCAAAGGAGAGAGTGCCCTGGCAACCACCGCCGCACAGACCCTGGGAGCCATGCGGGAAGTTCAGGCGTACGGGCTTGAAGACACCATCAGCTCCGGGTTCCGCAAGAGCAACCAGGCCGCCCTGGGTTCCGGCGTCGTCGCACTCCGGCTGGCCGCCAGCCTCCAGCGGAAAACCGATGTCCTGATAGGGATCGCGACGGCGGCCGTCCTGGCCGCCGGCGGGTGGCGGGTGATGCAGCAGGCAATGACGCCTGGGGATCTCGTTGTTTTCCTCTTCTACCTCAAGACCGGAATGAGGCCGCTGAAGGATGTGGCCCGCTACACCAGCCGGGTAGCCCGCGCGACCGCCTCCGGAGAACGGGTAGCCGACCTTCTAGAGGCCCAGAGCGACCTGCCCGAAGCACCCCACGCCGTTGCCCTGGACTGCCCGCATCCGGACATCGTCTTTGACGACGTCTGGGCCGGACACATCGACGGAACCACCGTGCTAAAGGGGATCAACCTGACCATACCGGCGGGGCAGCACTGCGCCTTGCTTGGGCCCTCGGGCGCCGGAAAATCGACCTTGGCCAGCATGGTCCTTCGGATGGTGGACCCAGGGAAGGGGAGCGTCAGCCTCGGCGGCAAGGACCTGCGGGACGTGACGATCGCTTCGGTCCGATCACACGTCTCAATCCTGCTCCAGGATTCCGTCCTGTTCGGCACCACGGTGCGGGAAAACATCCGGTTCGGCCGTCTCGACGCCACCGACGAGGAAATCGAGGCCGTTGCCGTCCTCGCCCAGGCCGACAGTTTCATCCGTGCCCTGCCTGAAGGCTACGACACAGTCCTCGGCGAGTCCGCCAACGACCTGTCCGGGGGCCAGCGCCAGCGGCTGGCCGTCGCCCGCGCCATGCTTCGGAAGGCACCGGTGGTGATTCTGGACGAGGCCACCTCGGGCCTAGACCCTGCCTCCCGCGATTCGGTGCTCAGCGCCCTCGATCAACTCACTGAGGGGCGCACCTCTATAACGATCACCCACGACATCAACTCTGCGCAGTCATGCGACCGGGTGATCTGGCTCGAAGACGGCGAGATTGTCGAAGACGGGCCGCCGCAGTTACTGCTGGCCGATCCCGGCTCGCGGTTCTCCGGGTGGGTCCGACGGCAGCGGGCCAAGCAACCGGATGAGCTGTTCGAGGTGCCAACATGAGCAGCGTGCTGCGGGACCTGCGGCTAACGACCGGCCGGCCGACACCCAATGGCACAACCGCCAAGCTTGGGAGCTGATCGCATGGGATGGCATCCGCCTCTTCCCACTTACACCGATGACGCCGGCATCGCGTGGCACGTCCACCGTGCCTGGCACGACAAGAAACCCTCGGACTATGTTCTGGAGGTCCTCGCTCCCGGGCAGCCCGGGGTCCGAGGAGCCCAGATCAGCCACGGTCGGTTTAGGCTCCTACCTGATGACGACCCGGAGCTGCCGGCCCTCCGGGCCGAAAGGGAGCACGGGGAGGTCATTGCTTACCGTCCTTATATGCGGGCCATCATCCGGGCGGACGGCCGCTACATCAAGGTCTTCCAGCCTGGCAGCGCCGACGTCCCCGCGGAACGCTGCGCCCAGATGGACCTGCTGCTGGACGCCGGCGCCTTCACGGCGCCCGCGATCCTGCACCACTCCCCCGACACCCTGGTCTTCCGGGCCCTCCCCGGACCGACGTTGCGCGAAATTGGCGAAAACCACAGCACTGTCGACGAAAAGGCCTTCGCCGCCACGTGGACGGCATGGTCCCGGGCGTGGGTGGCGCAACTGACCGCCGCCTCCGACGCAACCCGGCGCAAGGTCCTCAGCACCCTTCCGGTCCATTCACCGGAGGAGGAAGTCGCTGTCGTGGCCAGGTGGCTGAAGCGTTGGCTCCACCACGCCGAGCGTGTACCGGCACTGGCGTCCCAACGGGAGGCCTTGCGCGCCAGCGCAGACCGCATAATAACGAACCTGCTCCAGGCTGCGCCGGACCCGATGGTGTGGAACCACGGGGATCTCCACGACATGCAGGTCATCGTCCGCGACGGAGGGCCGCCGTTTGGCCTGCTTGACTTTGACGACGCGGCCCAGGGCGAGGCTGCGCGTGATCTGGCCAACTTGGACGTCCACTTGGAACTGCGCCTGCGGCAGAGCACCCTGACCCCGGAGCGTTACGCCGTGGCCCACACCGCGGTGATGCGGGCTGCAGAACAGCTGCAGGTCAGCCAGGGACGGTTCGACGCCTATTCCGACGCCAGCTGGATCCGACTGGCATGTTCCTCGCTCCCCGCGCGCTCAACCCTGGCAACCGGCGTTCTCGAGGAGCGAGCACAACGCCCACAGCCCTTTGGATCCTCGAATCTGACGGGCAGCCAGCCAGCCGGTTTTTGGAGCTGATCGCATGACCGGACACCTGCCGCTTTGGAATTACACCGACGACGCTGGCACCGCGTGGCGCGTCCACAAAGCGTGGCGCGACAGACAACCCGGAAAATACCTGCTGGAGGTCCAAACCGCAGGATGGCCGGGCGTCCGGGGAGCCCAGCTGAACCAAGGCCACTTTGAGCTCCTGCCCGAGGATGACCCGGAGCTGCCGGCCCTTCGGACGGAAAGGCAGCTCGGAGAAATCATCTCCCATTGGCCCCACACGCGGGCGATCATCAGGGCCGAAGGCCGTTACATCAAGATCTTCCGGCCAGGCAGCGCCGTCATCCCCGCTGCGCGCTGCGCCCAGATGGACATCCTGCTGGACACCGGCGCCTTTACGGCACCCGAGGTGATCCAGAGCTCCCCGGACACCCTCGTTCTCAGCGCACTCCCCGGACGGACGCTGGGCGAAATCGGCGAGGACTACACCACGATCGGGGACAAAGAGTTCGCCGCCGTCTGGGAAAAGTGGTCCCGCGCGTGGGTCGCCCAGCTGAGCTCGACGTCTGACCCGAGCAGACAAACCGTTCTAAGCGCGCTGCCGGTCCATTCACCGGAGGTGGAAGCCAAGTCCGCGGCCCGTTGGGTGAAACGTTGGCTCCAGCATTCAGAAAAGGTTCCGGCACTGTCCACCCGACGCGACATCCTGGTGGCCATGGCAGAGCAGGTGACCACGAACTTGCTTGGGACGGCACCGGACCCGCTGGTGTGGTCCCATGGAGACCTGCATGACCGGCAGATCATCGCCAGCGCCGACGACGGATCCCCTTTCGGGCTGCTTGACTTCGACGATGCAGCCCAGGCAGAGGCGGCGCGTGACCTCGCATACCTGGATTTCCATCTGGAGCGGCGCCTGCGTCGCAACAACTTGACGCCGTCGCGATACCTCAAGGCCCACACGGAGGTGATGGCCGTCGCCGAACAGTTGCAGGTGAGCCCGGACCGGTTCATAGCCTACGGGGACGCCCGGTGGCTGCGCTTCGCCTGTTCTTCGCTCCCTTCGGGATGGCTGGCGACCCGTGTTCTTGAGGAACGCGTGAAGCATCATAAGTCCACCATGCCGACCGCCACCAGCCGCTACTTTGGATCCCGAAACTGACCATGGGCCGGCAGCCGCCGCTACTGGGCAGGCAACTCCACGGGCAGAGCCTTACCGGTGACGCGTCCCGAGTGGCCTAGAACAAGGCGTCTGTCACGGCCTCCGTGAGCTGGTGGATGACTTCAGTGCGTGCCGGCACCGAGGCCAGGTCGTCGCCCTTGGTGAAGACGACAAAGGCATACGCGGTCCCGTCCTTCTCGAGGATCGCCGCGTCGTGCAGTTCCCCGCCGAGCAGGCCGTACTTCTGGAAGACGGTGACACCGGCCGGAACCGCGGCCGGGATGAGCGCCTCGTAGTTGGTGTCCTGCATGTAGGACAAGAGCTCGGCGGTGTCCTGCGCGTCCAGCAGCTCCCCGGTATACAGGCCGGCCAGGATCCGGGCCATCCCCGCGGGGGTCAGGGCGTTCGACTCGGGGTCATAGTCCACGCCCATCGAGGCCGCATAGTCCGCCAACGCCGCGTGGCCCACGGCATCCATGATCAGCGACCAGGAGTCGTTGTCGCTTTGCTGGATCATCTCCTTGAGCTGAAACCCCGCCGTGTAGTCCCCCATGGGATCGTCCAGGGAGGCCTCGCCCGATTCGACCAGACTGTAGTACGCCTCCGCCGCCAAGACCTTCGCCGTGCTGGCGGCTACGAATGGGTCCTCAACGCCGTATCCGTGGACCGGCCCACCCGAGAGGTCAAGGAGCGCGACGCCGATTTGGTAGTCGCCGTTGTCATCGATAATGCGCTTGATCTCCGCGTCCAGCTGGGCGTCAACGCCGCCGGACGCAGTTCCGTTCAACGCCGCCGGGCCGGGTGTTCCCTTGGTCGCAGCCGCGGCGGCCGCAGCGGCCGGTACCGGGCCCCTTGCCGGGCGGGCTTCGGCGGCAGAGTGGACGCCTGCGGCGACCGCCACCGCCAGGACCGCGGCGCCCAGCGCCAGCAGGGAGGCCCGGATGCCAGGAAAGCGGCGGGCGCGGCGGAAGTGGCGGCCCTGATAAGGGCTTGATAGGTGCGGTGCGCGTTCGTCCATGGTGGTTCCACGTTAGCCAGCCAGCCTGTGCCCGGGCTATGAACACGCTGTCACCAGCGGCCCGGACGCGTTTTCAGGCGTCTTCGTCCCACATGCCGGCCCCGGCCGCCTCTTCCGGTTTGTCCTTCGCCTCTGGATCCCCTGATCCGACATAAGCGGCGGGAACGGTCCCCGCAGCGTGGGTCAGCTGCTCCTCCCGGATGTTCCCGGCCTGGGCCGTCTCGCCTTCGGGGTGCGGGGTTTCGACGGCGTCCGGGTCGCCCGGCCCGCGCAGCTCAGCCGGATCGTTGCTGCTTGCCTGCGGATCACTCATGGGACTTCCTTTCGCGGAGGGAACGGGACCACTTTCCACAGTAGCCTGAACCGGCCGGGTGCGCCCCGGGCCGCGCACCCACGGCGGAATACACTGATGGCCCGTGGCGTTGTCCACCTCAGACCGCAACCCATCTGCCGAAGGAACTCCATGAGCCAGAATGTCACCGTCAAGCTCCAGCCCGGCACCCCCGCGCCGGACTTCACCCTGCCTGACGCCGAGGGCCGGTCGGTATCGCTCGCCGACTACCGGGGCAAGAACGTCATTGTGTACTTCTACCCGCAGGCCGCGACGCCGGGTTGCACCACCGAAGCCTGCGACTTCCGCGACAGCCTCTCTTCCCTGCAGGGGTCCGGGTATGAGGTCCTGGGGATCTCCCCGGATGCGCCGTCGGCCCTCGCCGAGTTCACCGGCGACTTCGACCTCACCTTCCCGCTGCTCGCCGATGAGGACCACGCGGTGGCCCTCGCCTACGGCGCCTGGGGCGAGAAGCTGGTCAAGGGCGAGATTACCGAGGGCATCGTCCGCTCCACTGTTGTCCTCGACCCCGAAGGCAAGGTGAAGCTCGCGCAGTACCAGGTCAAGGCCCAGGGCCATGTCGCCGCGCTCAAGGAAGAACTCGGCGTCTAGCCGTTTCCGCCCCGTCATCGCTGACGGCGCGGGTCCGATGACTCCGGCGTGAGGACGCGGGGTACGTTCCGGCCCGCGCAGGGGCTATACGCGTGTCCCCGCCACGACTGTCGCCGTGGACCGCAGCCGGATGGCGCCGTCGTGCTCATAGCGCCCCAGCAGCTCGAACACGTCGGCGCGGATCAGCTCCCGCGATGTCCTGTCAGCCCGGGCCAGCCGCATGGAAACCGTGGTGGCGATTTCCGTCATGAATTCCCAGTACTCCTCGGGCGTCCCGTGCACCAGCTCGGCGCTGACCTTCCGCTCCGTGACTTCGGTGAGGCCCGCGTCCTTGAACCGCTGGGCCATGGAGCCGGGAGCGGCGCAGCGAAACAACCCTGGCGTGTTGGCCGGCGGCAGCGGCAGCTCGGTGTGCCGGGCGAGTGTTCCCAGAATGAGGCTGGCCCAGGGATTCTCGGCCGCCCTGCTCCAGACGGCGGCGCTGATCCGGGCCCCGGGCTTGGCCGTGCGCACCATCTCGCGCACCGCCGCCGAGATCTCCGGAAACAACATGAAGCCGAACCGGCAGAACTCAGCGTCGAAGGTGCGGTCCTCGAACGGCAGGGCGGCCGCGTCGCAAACGACGAAGCGCACATTGTCCAGGCCGGCGGCCGATGCCTTCTCGTGGGCAACCCGCAGCATTCCTTCGGAGATGTCCGTCATCACCACGGTGCCGCCCGGTACCCGACGGGCCGCGGTCAGTCCCGGCTCACCCGAACCGGCCGCGACATCCAGCACAGCAGCATCCGGCCGCAGCTCCGCTTCCTGAATCAAGGCGTCGCCGAACGGCCCCTGCCAGCCGAGAAGTTCGGCGTCCCATTTCCTCCATCCGGCGGAGAACTCGTCCCAGATGATGCGCTGCTGGTCACGGATCGCGTCGGCGGAGGCTGACATGTCAATTCCTAAGCTTGTCCCTACCTGTCGGCCCCCAGACCTTAGTGTGCGCCCCTCCCGTGGGCTGATCAATGACTTCGCACAGCGGCACGGGGCAGGCAGCCGGGGCAGTAGGGTTAATGCCATGTCTTCCCCAGAATCTCCCGCGTCCGGGCGGCGCAAAGTCACCGTCCGGCGGGCGCCGAAATATGTGCCGTTCCTGATCCTGGGCGCACTGCTGGGCTTCGCCGTCGCGGCCATCCTCGCCTACGCGGTCCCGGGCAATGAGAGCTACGACGCCGCCACGGTTTTCGGCTTCTTCCTGGTCCCCTGCGCCGCCGGCGGCGCAGTCCTGGGCGCCGTCGTCGCCCTGGTGCTGGACCGCCTCAGCATCCGCCGAGCGGAGCACGCCGTCGTCGAGCCCGTTGAGGACAGCGTGCCCGAAACGGGGACGGAAAACGGCGGCGCGTTCGACGGCGGAACGGGCAGCGGACCCCGGTCCTGATCCCGCCCTACAGGTCACAAACCGGGGCCCGGAGAAGTCCTGGCGTTCAACGTGAGATAATCGACCAGTGGCACGCGGCGATGGAAAACTTTCTCATGACCTTCTTCCCGGCGAAAAGGGCCCCCAGGACGCTTGCGGCGTCTTCGGGGTCTGGGCTCCCGGCGAAGAGGTAGCAAAACTCACCTATTACGGGCTGTATGCACTGCAGCACCGCGGTCAGGAGTCCGCTGGCATAGCGACCAGCGACGGCAAGCGGATCAACGTCTACAAGGACATGGGACTCGTGTCCCAGGTTTTCGACGAGACCACGCTGAACACCCTGACCGGGCACCTGGCCGTCGGCCATTGCCGCTATTCCACCACCGGCGCCAGCCATTGGGCGAACGCCCAGCCCACTCTGGGCGCGACGGCGACCGGCACGGTGGCCCTCGCCCACAACGGCAACCTGACCAACACCGCCGAACTCAAAGCCATGATCGAGGAACGCAGCGGCGGCCAGCTCAGCGGCGAAATGAAGCAGGGCAACACCTCGGACACCGCCCTGGTCACCGCCCTGCTGGAAGGCGAGGAGGGCAAGTCCCTCGAAGAGACCGCCATGGAGCTGCTGCCCAAGATCAAGGGCGGCTTCTGCTTCGTCTTCATGGATGAAGGCACCCTCTACGCTGCCCGCGACACCTACGGCATCCGCCCGCTCTGCCTGGGCCGGCTGGAACGCGGCTGGGTGGTCGCGTCCGAGCAGTCCGCCCTGGCCACCGTCGGCGCCAGCTTCATCCGTGAGATCGAACCGGGCGAGTTCATCGCGATCGACGAGGACGGCGTCCGTTCGCAGCGCTTCGCGGAAGCGACGCCCGCGGGCTGCGTTTTCGAATACGTCTACCTCGCCCGCCCGGACGCCTCCATCGCCGGCCGCTCCGTGTACGAATCCCGCGTCGAAATGGGCCGCCAGCTGGCCCGCGAGAACACCCAGGAAGCAGACATCGTGATCCCGGTGCCGGAATCCGGCACCCCCGCGGCCGTGGGCTACGCCGAGGAATCCGGCATCCCCTTCGCGCACGGTTTCGTCAAGAACTCCTACGTGGGACGTACGTTCATCCAGCCCTCCCAGACGCTGCGGCAGCTGGGCATCCGGCTAAAGCTCAACGCGCTGGAATCGGTAATCCGCGGCAAGCGTGTTGTCGTTGTGGACGACTCGATCGTCCGCGGCAACACCCAGCGCGCCATCGTGCGGATGCTGCGGGAAGCGGGCGCGGCGAGTGTGCACATCAAGATTTCCTCTCCGCCGGTCAAGTGGCCCTGCTTCTACGGCATCGACTTTGCTTCCCGTGCGGAGCTGATCGCCAACGGCGCCACCATTGATGAAATCACCCAGGCCATCGGCGCCGATTCGCTCGCCTATATCTCCGAAGACGGGATGATCGAGGCCACCCGGCAGCCGCGCGCACGGCTCTGCACCGCCTGCTTCACCGGCAAGTACCCGATCGAACTGCCGGCCGCGGACAAGCTGGGCAAGAACCTGCTGGAGCGCACGGACCTCGGCGGCCTTCCCGGAACTCCTGCCCCTCTGGGCGCCCCCGTAGCCGTCGATGCCGCTCGCGACACCGCCATCTCGCCCCAGGTCGATCCGGCCGAGAAGGCCGGCGCCACGGGCTGCGACCCAGGACCGGACTCCGAGTTCGAAGAGCTGCTCACCGAAGCTGACCTTGTGCCCGAGATTCACCACGAAGCCACCAACCCCGGCGCCGAAAAGAAAGAGCCCGTATGACTTCCGCCTCACCGGCCGCTGACATGAACGCTGCCCAGAACTCCGCCGGGATCACGTATGCCTCCGCGGGCGTCGACGTCGAAGCCGGCGACCGCGCCGTCGAACTCATGAAGGGCGCGGTCAAGGCGACGCACAACGCCTCGGTGATCGGCGGCGTCGGCGGCTTCGCGGGCCTCTACGATGTCTCGAAGCTGCTCACCTACAAGCGCCCGCTGCTGGCCACCAGCACCGACGGCGTCGGCACCAAGGTGGCCATCGCGCAGGCCATGGACATCCACGACACCATCGGGTTCGACCTCGTCGGCATGGTGGTGGACGACATCGTCGTGGTTGGCGCCGAACCGCTCTACATGACCGACTACATCGCCTGCGGCAAGGTGGTGCCCGAGCGCATTGCGGACATTGTCCGCGGCATCGCGGCCGCCTGCTCGGTCGCCGGAACCGCCCTCGTGGGCGGCGAAACGGCCGAACACCCGGGCCTGCTGGGCGAGCACGAGTACGACGTCGCGGGCGCCGCCACCGGCGTGATCGAGGCGGACCAACTGCTGGGCCCGGACCGCGTCCGCGCCGGCGACGTGGTGATCGGCATGGCATCCTCCGGCCTGCACTCCAACGGCTACTCCCTGGTCCGCCGCGTGATTAACCACGCCGGCTGGGCCCTCGACCGCCAGGTCTCCGAACTCGGCCGTACCCTCGGCGAGGAACTCCTGGAACCGACCCGCGTCTACGCCGCCGACTGCCTGGACCTGGCCCGCACCTTCCCGGTGAACTCGGCCCACGGCGTCCACGGCTTCAGCCACGTCACCGGCGGCGGGCTTGCCGCCAACCTGGCGCGCGTCCTGCCCCAGGGCCTGGTCGCCACGGTCGACCGCGCCACCTGGGAACTGCCGGCCATCTTCAAGCTCGTCGCCGAGCTCGGCAACGTACCCCTGGCCGACCTCGAGCGCACGCTGAACCTGGGCGTGGGCATGGTGGCGATCGTCTCCGCCGACGTCGCCGACGCCGCGGTGAACCGCCTGAACGACCGCGGCCTGCCCGCCTGGATCATGGGAACGGTGGAGGAAAACTCCGACGCGATCCTCAAGACCGGCCCGGACTACGTACAGGGCGCCAAGGGCGTCGACGGCGGCGCCGTCCGCCTGGTCAACGCCTACGCCTAACCCCCATCGAGTGCTCCGTAACGGCCGTTTTGAGCCCTCATAACGGCAGTTTGGGCCCACGCCGGCAGGGTTCCCTGGCCGAGCTTGCGAGGCGAGGGGGCCGGCGGGGAGCACTCGATTTGGTTTAGACCTCGAGCACGCTGAACACGCCGCCCTGCGGGTCTTGGAGCGTGGCGATGGTGCCGGCTTCCTCGGCCTCGCCTCCCTCGGCCTCGTCGGGTTCGATCAGCACGACGCCGCCCGCGGCCACCGCCGCCGCCACCGCGCCCGCGACGCTGGCGACGCCGAAGTACACCTGCCAGCCGGGCGTAAGGGTTCCTTCGGCGTCGGAGGGCACCGTGGCGATGCCGGCCACCTCGGCGCCGTCCACCATCAGCGTGGTGTAGCTCCCGCCGTCGTCCTGCGGGTATTCGGTGACCTCATGGCGGAACAGCTGCTGGAAGAATCCGACGGCGGCCTGCGGTTCCGGGGTGAGCAGCTCCGCCCAGGTCAGGGCCCCGGGCTCCTCGGTCCGGGCGGTCCCGAAGTGGGTCCCCGCCTCCCAGGAACCGGTGGTGCCACCGCCGGGCGGGGCGAAGAAGACCATCACGCCCGTGTCGCCCACGGCCTCGGGACCGAACTCCAGTGTGCCGTTCGAGTGGGTGAGGCTGTCGGCAAGGTCACGCGCGTCGTCGGTTGCGAAGTACACGTTCCATTGGCCGGGGGCTCCGGCGGCTTGCTGCTGCGGGTTCTGCGGCGCGATGACGCTCACCAGGTCGTCACCGAGGAAAGCCTGGGCGTAGCTGCGGCCGTCCGGCGTCGGCAGGTCCTCGTACCGCCAGCCGAAGACTTCGGCATAGAAGGCCTTGGCTGCCTCTACGTCGCCGGTCTGCAGGTCCGTCCAGCAGACCTCGCCCTCAGAAAAGCCCGTGCGCTTGGTCATGGTGTTCCTTCCGGGAAGACGTTCGACGCCGGACAGGCCGGCAGAATCAACCTAGTCCGGCTACGGGGACGGGGACAACATGCGGCCCAACTCCTCCGCCGCTTCGACGGTTCCCTGCGCGCTAGTAGACGTTCGTGCCCTGTGTGTCGAGTGGGTCCGGAACCGTCTTAGCGGCCGTGTGACGTGGACTGCGAGGTGCACCGGGGCACAGGAAAGGCCCGCCGGCCACGCCTCAGGAGGGCGCGGCCCGCGGGCCTGGAAATCAGTTGGTCGGCAACCTGAAACGGGTCAGGGTGCCGGAAAGAAGCGTCGACTAACCTATGCGACGGGAGTTAACCTCGTCGTCGTCATCTTCCACATCGTCCGCGTACTTATCCACGTAGGCCGAATAATCCGGCTCCACCGGCTCGCTCGAGAAGCGACTCGGTGCACGGACCTCCGAGCTCTTGAGCTCACGCTGAAGCGCAGAGTAATCAGTGTTCGGGGAATAGTACTTAATGTCCCGAGCCTGCTTGGTAGCTTTTGCCTTTTGACGGCCGCGCCCCATGGCGTGACCCCCTTTTGTACTCGGACCGGAGGTGGTCACCATTGGCGTTAGTGAGGCCCCGGAATGTTTGGTCAATTTGTCGTACACCTAGATTACATGCTTTCGGCCCCGACTGCTCGCCGGCACCGCTGCTGTGGACAGTACGGCGCCGCCCTGGCACAGGCCGCTGGACGCCGCCCGCGGAATCACCCGCCACGGAAGGCCTCGGACTGCCAACAAATGGACAAATTCATAGGTCCGCACTCCCGCACTTTAAGGTGACGGTATGAAAATGTTTTGCACACGGCTGGCGGTCGTGCTCACGGCGATCCTAGGCGTGAACTACGTGGGGTGGCGCTGGCTGGCGTCGTTGAACTGGGACGCCTGGTGGATCGCCGTGCCGCTGGTGGCGGCGGAAACGTACAGCCTGGTCGACGTGCTGTTGTTTGGCCTGACGGTGTGGCGGCAGAAGATCCGGACGCCGCCTCCCGCGGCGCCCGCCGACGCGACCGTGGACGTCTTCATAGCGACCTACAACGAGCCGCTGGACCTGGTGATGAAAACCGCCCTGGCTGCCAAGGCGATCCGGCACCCGCACAGCACCTGGATCCTCGACGACGGCGCACGGAGCGAACTGCGCGACCTCGCCGCCGAGCATGGGCTGGGCTATGTGACCCGCGGCGAGGACTGGACGGACATGCCCCGGCACGCCAAGGCCGGCAACCTTAACAATGCCCTGATGGTCACGCACGGCGAATTCCTGCTGATTCTCGACGCCGATCAGATACCCGAACCGGACATCCTGGAAAAGACGCTGGGGTACTTCAACAACAGGCGCGTCGCGCTGGTGCAGACGCCGCAGTATTTCAGCAACGTGCCCGCGGCAGATCTCCTCGGCAGCCAGGCACCGCTGTTCTACGGCCCGATCCAGCAGGGCAAGGACGGCTGGAACGCTGCCTTCTTCTGCGGCTCGAATGCCCTGCTCCGGCGCGAAGCTCTCATGCAACTGGGCCTCGTTGGCTACGTCAGGGAAACCGAAAAAGGTGTCCGGCGGGCGTTGGCCGCGTCCCGCTCGGCCCTGCGGCGGGCCCGCAAGTCTGCTGACGCCGACTCGCCGCTGGTACTTCAGATGCTTGCCGAAGTGGAGGCAGCAATCGAGGACGCCCGGCAACAGCTGGACGATGGGCAAGCGATAAGCGAAATCACCTACCGGGTCCGCCGGAAGGTGGACCAGGCTGTCCAGACCCTGGTCCAGGCTGACGTTTCGGCCCTGCAGGCCGATCTCGAGGAGATCGCTGCCATGGAACTCGCCCACCTCGGCGACGCAGGCGTCCCCGTGGTCGCCGATGACGCCGTGCACCGGATGTCCGCCCGGGACTGGTCCCCCTTGGGGGCAATGGAATCGGTGCAGGCGGTGCTTGATGCCCTCTCGGTGGAGCGGGCGGATGAAGCGCAGCCAGTGATGCCGCTGGCCACGATCTCGGTGACGGAAGACATGGCGACCTCCATGCGGCTGCACGCTCTCGGCTGGCAGAGCGTCTACCACCATGAGATCCTCGCCTACGGGCTGGCCCCCGAAGACATTGCGACCATGCTGACACAACGCCTTCGATGGGCACAGGGAACCATGCAGGTCCTGTTGCGGGAGAACCCGCTGGTGCAGCGCGGTCTCAAGCTTGGCCAGCGGTTGATGTACTTCGGCACGATGTGGACGTACTTGAGCGGCTTCGCCGCCGTGATCTACTTTGCGGCGCCGATCGTCTACCTCCTGCTGGGCATCCTTCCGGTCAGCAGCTTAAGTTCGGATTTCTTCATCCGTTTCATCCCCTTCATGATCGTCAACCAGCTGCTGTTCGCTGTCGCCGGCCGGGGCATACCCACCTGGCGTGGCCAGCAATACAGCCTTGCCCTGTTTCCGACCTGGATCAAAGCCTGTACGACGGCGGCCAGCAACGTCTGGTTCGGGCGCCCCCTGGGCTTCGCAGTCACGCCAAAGGACCGCCAGGCGGGCGGCCCCCGTTGGAGCCTGATCCGGCCCCAGCTCATCGTGACTGTTCTCCTCGTGGTCGCCGCTGTCGTGGGAATCGCGCGCCTTGCCACCGGTTTGTCCGAACCGATCGGTACGCTGGTCAACGTCATCTGGGTGGTGTTCGACATCGTGGTCATGAGCATCCTCGTCCGGGCCGTCCTGTACCAAGGGTTCCAGCCCTCTGGACCAGCCTCCGAAGCCGGCCCCCTGCTGACCGACGACCGTTATGCCGAAGAGAGGAAACACAGTGGAGCTTAGTTACGAGATCAAGGATTCATACGCCGAAATTTCGGCAGCAGGGCGCCTCAACATGGTCTCCGCACCAAAACTACGAGAATTTGTGGCCGAGGTGGTAGCCGCCGGGTCCAACAGGATCGTGGTGAACCTCAGTGATACGGCTTTCATGGACTCCTCAGGGCTCGGCGCCCTGATCGGGTGCCTCAAGGCTGCCCGGCAGGCCGGCGGCGACCTGCGGATTGCGGGTGTGCAGCCCCAGGTGAAGATGGTCCTTGAATTGACCAGCATGGACCGGGTGCTCACGTCTTACGCTTCTGCCGCAGAGGCCTTTACTAATGGGTGACGTTTTAGCCAGCCGCCGCTTCCGGGAGAGGGCTACGCCGGAAGCTATCGAATCGGTGCACGTCCACCTGGACTCCCTGTGGGAGGACGCGTCCTTCGTTCCGGAGATTGACCGCATGACCTTTGCCACGGCGGTCGTTGAAGCAGCGTGCAACGTCGTCCAGCACGCCGTCCCGGAAACTGCTGATCCCGTTGACCTGGGCGTTGACATCTGCGTCCGGGAGGAGAGCCTGCGGGCCAAAGTCAGTGCCTTCGGCGCTACCGACCCGCACCTCGGGAACCCGGAACCCGAGATGCCGGACGAAGACGCTGAGTCCGGGCGGGGGCTGGCGCTCATCCGGGCCCTCGTCACCACGGTGACCTTTCTCCGCCAGGACGGGACCAACACGTGGGTTCTGTCGCGGGATTCCCACCCTGAGTGACCCCGGGAGGAAGAGCGGCGACGGCCGCTGCAGGACTTCCGTGGGGACCGATGACGAAATGAACAGCTATGAAAGGTCCTCAGGGCAATGACGTTCAACCCGGGTGAAGGGCTGGCGGGAGTCGACGAAGTCTCGCCACTGCTGAAGCAAGTGCCAATCTTCGCTCTCTTCGCCGCAGCGCTGGTCATGAGCAGTTCCATTTCAACCCTGACGGTCAGTTTCGGGCCGGCGCTGGTCCTTGGCTGCGCCCTGATCGTCGCGGCGACCCTGCTGGCTGCGGTCCTCAGCCGGGCCTCCCTGCTGAAATTCGCCACCATTGTCCCGGCCTTGGATTTCCTCGCCGCCGGCTGCCTGCGCCACGTCACCGGCGAGAGCCATTCGATCTATGCTTCCCTCGTGCTCCTGCCCGTCCTTTGGTTTGCCGCACTGGAGGGACGCCGTTACGTCCTTTACGGCGCCCTGGGGGCCGCCGTTGCTATCCTGGTGCCCTTCGCCCTCGGCGCACAGACGCAGGACAATCCCAATGAACTGCTGCGCGGCCTCTACAGCACAATCATTTTTGCAGTTACAGGCTGGGTTGTTAACAATCTTGCTTCGCGGGCACGACGGCGTTTGGGAGCAGCCCGTGAGCAGGCCGCGGCGGCCGGTGAGGAACTGAGCCGTGCCGCTCAAATCCAGCGTTTCCTTCTGCCAAAAGAGGCAGCGCCGCTTCCCGGTTACGAAACGGCCGGTGCGTGCAGGCCTTCGAAAGCTGTGGGCGGCGACTTTTTTGACTGGTACCCCATCGAGGGCGGCCTGGGCTTCACCCTCGGTGATGTGATGGGCAAGGGCGCCGGTGCGGGCATGATCGCCGCGACGACGCGAGCAGTTATCCGCAGTGCTAGGAAGAGCGAAGACCCCGTCACGGCCCTGGCACTGACCTCGGACTGCCTTGCCACAGAACTCAGTCAAGCGGCAGCCTTCGCCACCCTTTTCCACGCGAGGCTTCGCGCCTCCGACGGACGCGTATTGTTTTCGGACGCGGGCCACGGCCTTACACTCCTCGTCCGGGCGGACGGCTCCTGGGAGCGGCTTGCCTCCCGGGAACTACCCGTCGGCCTCCTCCCGGAAGCGACGTGGAGCTCTTTCGAAGTCCACCTTGGCCCGGGCGACATGATCGTCAGTTTTAGCGACGGCGTGCTGGACCTTTACGACGGCACCCTGCGCGCGATCGACGAGATTGCCCGGCTCGCCACGGCCGCCGGCTCGGCCAAGGAACTCGTAAACGCAGTGCGCAAACGCGCCTCCCGACGGGCAAACCCGGACGACGTAACCATCCTCGCCGTTCGCCGGGACGCCCAGCAGGGCGTACTCGGAAGCGTGAAGAATTCCGCCCGAGAGTCCCCCGTGATGGCCCCGGCCGGGTAGCTGTCACGCGCCCTGCAACAATCCTGCGCTGATCCTGCGCCCGACCTCGGCCCTATCGGCTTCGCGGAATCTGCTCTTGCCGGACACTTGAAGGAGGTGGAACAAGCCACCTTGCTGGTTGCCGTGCAGTCCGGGGCCCTCGGGGCCAAGGCCGCCGGCTATCCCCCGCGGAGGTTTCATGAAGCTGTTGAGGTTGTCACTGTGTGTTCTGGCCTTGCTGGCCGGTTGTCTGACGACGGGCACTGCCGCATCGGAAGGCGCGGCCGCTTCCATCAGCCTCAGCCCCAACTCCGGACCGGCGGGCACGACGGTCAAAGTGACGGGGACCGGATTCCCCAAGAAAAGTGCCGGCACTGTCAAAGCGGGAACCGCGAGTGCGGCATTCACGGCCAGTGCCTCCGGATTCTTCGCCGTCGACGTCGTAATTCCAGCCGCTGCGGGTCCCACGCTGTCCGTGCAGGCGGTCGCGGCCACGTCCAAAGCTGCAGCCCAGTTCACGTACACCACCAGCTCCCCCGCCCAGCCAGCACCCGCCCCCGCAGGACCGGACACCGCCCCACTGCGCTTTGGCGTCGGTACTCCTGGGGGTCCCTTGGCGGCGGCCGAACTCGACGAAGTCACGGCCCTGGTCAACGAGGCGCCTTCGATCATCCTCTCGTACAAGGACTTTCAGCAGCCTCCTCCGCTGGCTGAGCTGGACGCAGCCCGGGCCCGCGGAGCCGTGGTCCTGCTGACCTGGGAGCCATGGACCTGGGGCGGCGGCGCCTCCCAGCCTGCCTACTCCCTGGACCGGATCACCGCCGGAGACTACGATCCCTACCTGCAGCAATGGGGACAAGCACTGAGGGGCTGGGGCCATCCCGTGATGCTGCGGTTCGGCCACGAGATGAACGGCAACTGGTATCCGTGGTCGGAGCAGCTCAACTCCAACGGACCGGGCGACTTCGTGGCCGCCTGGCGCCACGTGCATGATGTGATCGGGTCCACCGGTGCGTCTAATATCACCTGGGTCTGGAACCCCAATGTCCCCTACTGGGGGTCCACCGAGCTCGGCGCCCTGTATCCCGGACCGTCCTACGTGGATGCGGTGGCGCTGGACGGTTATAACTGGGGAGCTTCCGCCACCAGCGCCTGGGTGTCCCCTCCCCAGCTCTTCGGGGAAGGACTGGCACAGCTCCGCAGCCTGGCTCCCGGAAAGCAGATCCTCATCGCTGAAACGTCTTCGGCAGAGCAGGGCGGATCCAAGGCCGAGTGGAACGCTTCCCTGATCAGCTACCTCGCGGCCCAGGGCGACGTCAGCGCAGTCACGTGGTTCAACTTCAACAAGGAAACAGACTGGCGGATCAACAGCAGCGGATCATCGGCTGACGCCCTGCGGGCTGCGTTAGCGGGCAGGCCACGGTAGGAACGTACCGCAGCCTGCCTGCTTCCCGGTGCCGGCCCTTGCGGGGCCCGCGGCGCACTTCCGCGTGCCGGTACTCGTCAAGGATCGGCGGAATACAGTCCCGGCAGGTTTCTTGGATAGAGTTTCGGGGTGGACTTTCAGGAAGCACCACAACGCCGGGCCTTCGCCGCGGCAAAAGACGCAGGAAAGCGGTGAATTCTCAGTGACCGAAGAGAACGCAAGGCCCGGCACTGCCGGCACGCCTGGAGTTCCCCCTGCCGGAGGTGCCGGAGGGCTGTCCACGCCCGTGGCCGTTCCGCCCAAGCCGTCGACGCCGCCCACCTCAGCGACGCCGATCGTCCCGCCCGCGACTCCGGCTGCACCGCCCGTTGAGCCGACCGTCCCGCCCGCGACTCCGGCTGCACCGCCCGTTGAGCCGACCGTCCCGCCCGCGACTCCGGCCGCCCCGGCCGCCGCGAGCACCGCAGTGGCCCGCGCAACGAAGCAGGTGTCGGCGAACGCCGCCAGGCTGGGCCGGTGGGTCCGGCAGCAGCGGCTCCCACGGATGGGAGCGGCGGCAGTCGTGCTCGTCGTCGTCGGGCTTCTCGTCTGGTTGCTTGCCTCCACGCTGGGCGGCCCCAAATCGTCAGAAGCGGACAGCTCGCGCGCGGCGGCAACCTCACCGTCGGCTCCCGCCGGCCGGGGACCGCTTCCGCTCAAAGACGTCGCCCCGCTGGATTTCCGGTTGGGCGATTGCCTTGAGGACTTTGACCCCGACGCGCCGCAGTCGACCGTGGTGGACTGCGGCACAGGCCACTCAGCCCAGCTTGTCGCCGTCGAGCAGTACGCCGCCGCGGACGCCTACCCGGGCCGGGACGCACTGAAGCAGCGGGCCCGCGATGCCTGCAAGGCCGCTCCCCTGGTGGCCAAGGCCGGCGACTACGACCTCAGTTACAAGCTCGCTTATCCGAGCTCCCCCAGCTGGGAAAAGGGCGACCGCCGGGTGGACTGCTATGCCGTGGTGGGTACGGGCAACGTGATCCAGGAATCCCTGCTGCCGTAGCCCCTGCAGACGCAATCGGACAAACACGAAGGAGGCCACCCGGGAACAAACCCGGGCGGCCTCCTTTTTATGTTGTGTTGCTCGGCGCCCTACGCCGGCGCCTGCCGCTCGCGCCGGCGCCGGCCGACGATCCGGACTACCCCTTCCGGCGCACCGACAGCCCGCCTCCGGTGGGGAAACCGCCGTCGGGCCGGTCCGAGGAGTCCGCCGCGCCGCCCATGGTGAGCTCCATGAGGTCCGGGGCAGTGTCCACCACCACAGTGTCACCGTCCACAATCTCGCCGGCGAGGATGGCCTTGGCCAGCCGGTCGCCGATCTCGCGCTGGACCAGGCGGCGGAGGGGACGCGCCCCGTAGGCCGGGTCGAACCCGGTCACGGCCAGCCAGGCGCGGGCACCCTCGCTGACTTCCAGGTTGAGCCGGCGGCCCTTGAGGCGTTCGCCCAGATCCTTGACCTGCAGCTCCACGATCCGGGAGAGTTCCTCAACGCTCAGCGGATCGAACAGGACCACCTCATCCAGCCGGTTCAGGAACTCCGGCTTGAATGAGGCATTCACGGTGGCCATCACGGCGTCGCGCTTGGCGGCTGCATCCAGGCCCGGGTCCACCAGGAACTGGCTGCCCAGGTTTGAGGTCAGCACCAGGATGACGTTGCGGAAGTCCACGGTGCGGCCCTGGCCGTCCGTGAGCCGGCCGTCGTCGAGTACCTGGAGCAGGATGTCGAAGACCTCGGGGTGCGCTTTCTCCACCTCATCCAGCAGCAGCACGGAGTACGGCCGCCGGCGGACAGCCTCGGTGAGCTGGCCACCCTCCTCGTAGCCGACATAGCCCGGAGGCGCACCGACAAGCCGTGCCACGGAATGCTTCTCCGAGTACTCGGACATGTCGATCCGCACCATGGCGCGTTCGTCGTCGAACAGGAAGTCCGCGAGGGCCTTGGCCAGCTCGGTCTTGCCGACGCCGGTGGGGCCGAGGAACAGGAAGGAGCCGGTGGGACGGTTGGGGTCGCTGATGCCGGCGCGGGCACGCCGGACGGCGTCGGACACGGCCGCGACAGCCTTCTGCTGGCCGATGAGCCGTTTGCCCAGCACTTGCTCCATCTCCAGCAGCTTCTGGCTCTCGCCCTGCAGCATGCGCCCGGCGGGGATGCCGGTCCAGGCAGAGATCACCTCGGCGATGTCATCCGCCGTGACCTCGTCGGCCACCATGAGCTCCTGCTTGGCACCGCCGCCGGCCACCCGGGCGGACTCCGCCTCGGCGGCGGCGTTCAGCTCCCGCTCCAGGGCGGGCAACTCACCGTAGAGGATGCGGGACGCGGCCTCGAGGTCACCCTCGCGCTGGTACTTCTCCGCGGCCGAACGCAGCTCATCGATCCTCGCCTTCAGGTCGCCGACATGGTTCAGGCCTGCCTTCTCGGCCTCCCAGCGGGCGTTGAGGGCAGCGAGCTCCTCTTTCTTGTCCGCCATGTCCTGGCGCAGGGCAGCGAGGCGTTCCATCGAGGCGGCATCGGTTTCGCCGGCCAGGGCCAGCTCCTCCATCGTTAGCCGGTCCACGGCCCGGCGCAGCTGGTCAATTTCCTCCGGTGCCGAGTCAATCTCCATCCGGAGCCGGGACGCGGCCTCATCCACGAGGTCGATGGCCTTGTCCGGGAGCTGACGCCCGGAAATGTAGCGGTTGGACAGCGTGGCCGCAGCGACAAGGGCGGAATCGGCGATGGCCACCTTGTGGTGCGCCTCGTAGCGTTCCTTGAGCCCGCGCAGGATCCCGATGGTGTCCTCCACGCTCGGCTCCCCGACGTAGACCTGCTGGAAGCGGCGTTCCAGGGCGGGGTCCTTTTCGATGTTCTCGCGGTATTCATCCAGGGTGGTGGCACCGATCAGCCGCAGTTCGCCGCGGGCCAGCATCGGCTTGAGCATGTTGCCGGCATCCATGGAGCTGTCCCCGGTGGCGCCCGCACCCACCACGGTGTGGATTTCGTCGATGAAGGTCACAATCTGGCCCTCGGAGTTCTTGATCTCCTCCAGCACGGCCTTGAGGCGTTCCTCGAACTCGCCGCGGTACTTGGCCCCTGCCACCATAGAGGCGAGGTCAAGGGCGATCAGGGTCTTCCCGCGCAGGCTCTCCGGCACGTCGCCGGCCACGATCCGCTGGGCCAGGCCCTCGACGACGGCGGTCTTGCCGACGCCGGGCTCGCCGATGATCACCGGGTTGTTTTTGGTGCGCCGGCTGAGCACCTGGATGATGCGGCGGATTTCCGAGTCGCGTCCGATCACAGGGTCCAGCTTGCCGGAGCGGGCAATCGCCGTGAGGTCGGTGCCGAACTTCTCCAGTGACTGAAACGTGTTTTCCGGGTCCGCGTTATCCACCTTGCGATCGCCGCGGACCCCGGGCAGGGCCGCGAGCAGCGCTTCATGGGAGGCACCGGCGTCGCGCAGCAGCTTGCCGACGGCGTCGCTCCCGGCAGCAAGCCCGAGCAGCAGGTGCTCGGTGGAAACGAAGGTGTCGCCGAGCCGTTCCGACTCGTTCTGCGCGTTCTTGATGGCCTGCATCGCCGTCCGGGACAGCTGGGCCTGCTGGACCGAACTGCCGGACGTGGCGGGGAGCCCCTTAATCGCGGTGCTCGCCTGGACACTAACCGCGTCCGGATCAGCGCCGGTGGCCCGGAGGAGCGCGACGGCGACACCCTCGCGCTGGTCCATCAGCGCCTTGAGCAGATGAGCCGGCTCAACCTGGGGATTCCCGGCCGTCGAGGCGTTCATCGCGGCCGCGGAAAGAGCCTCCTGGCTCTTGGTGGTGAATTTGGCGTCCAAAGAGAGCTCCTTCCGGAATCGTGCTGATATCAAACTTGAGTCTAACGCGCTCAAGTCTGTTCGGAACACCCCTGCGGTCCATGTTTGCCCACGGCGAAACCACATTTCCGGCCGCAAGCAAATAGTTGTTTACACCGCCTCAGCGGCGCCGTAAGGTGCTCTCCTAACCCAAGGTTGCAGACAGCCTGGTGAAGGGAAGTTGAGCGCCATGAGGAAGAGCAAGTTTTCCGTCGCGGCCCTGGCCGCAGTGACACTGGTCGTGGCCCTGCTCGCCGGCGGCCCCACCATGGCAGCCCCGGCCGCCGACAAGCCGCTGATCGGCCTGACGTTCGACGACGGGCCCTCGCCCCAGCGCACCGCGTTCGTCCTCGACGTCCTCAAGCAGAAGGGCGTCAAGGCGACATTCTTCCTCGAGGGCACCCACGCGCAGCAGTACCCCGACCTTGTCCGCCGGATCAAGGCTGAGGGCCACGTGATCGGCAACCACTCGTGGGACCACGCCAACTTCCAGGACATCAGCCAGGCGCAGCAGAAGCAGCAGATAGACCGCACCAACGCTGCCATCAAGGCCATCACCGGCGAGGCGCCCAGCCTCATGCGGTTCCCGTTCGGCAACAGCACCTCTTACGCGAACGGCTACCTTAAGACCCTCGGTATGAGCGGCGGGGTTCTCTGGCGCTGGCACGTCGGCAACCCCGGCGACTTCGAGTGCCCCGGTGCGGCCGGCGTCCAGAAGTACGTGATGGCGGAGGCGGCACCCGGCGCGATCATCCTGCTCCACGACGCTGAGGACGTCTTGTCCTGCCGCTCGACACAGTGGACCTACCTCGCATCCACCATTGACGCACTGCGGGCCAAGGGCTACGAGTTCGGGGTGGTCGCCCCCTCCGCCACGGCCAACCCTGTGAACGAGGGCTCGCGCGGCGTCGTAGTCGCGCCCCGGTAACTTCCGCCCGGCGTGACCCGCCCGGACGGGCGTACTGCCGCGGCCCGCCGGGAGCAATGGACCCTTTTAAGCCATCCGACGGTCGGCTCCCCCAAGGAGCCGACCGTCGATTGATGGGACTGGTCCGATGTCGGCGGACCAGCACCATCGCGGCCGGGGAACCGCTCCAGCAGGATGCCGCTGTTCTTGCATCTTGTCACAGGTATGACAAATCTGTCACGTTATTTTTTGGAGTTTTCCGTGGGTACTCTTTGAGCATGGACGAGATCACGGCACACCAGCACACGCGCAGCGTTTTCCTCGACAAGGAGCACCCTGCCGCCTGGCGGGCCCTGAACGGGCTGGGCCTGAAAGCCAAGGAAGCTGCCGAGGAAGCAGGCCTGGACCGGACGCTCATTGAACTGCTGAACGTCCGCATCTCCCAGATCAACGGCTGCGCCTACTGCCTGGATCTCCACGTGGGAGACGCGTTGAAGAACGGCGAATCCACGCAGCGGCTCGCGGTACTCCCCGCGTGGCGGGACACGGACCTCTTCACTGAAAAGGAAAGTGCAGCGCTGACACTGGCTGAGGCGATCACCGCCATCTCCGACGCCGAAGCACGCGAGCGGGAAGGATCCGCTGCCCGGAAGCACCTTTCCGCCGCGGAGTTCTCGGCCGTAAGCTGGCTCGCCATCGCAATGAACGCGTTCAACCGGGTCTCGATCGTCAGCCAGCACCCCGTCCGGAAGGCCCGCGGCTAAGCATCGGGAGCTTGCCACTCGGAATAGACTGCACCCATGGCCGTCTACCTTGATCCGCCGCTCTGGCCTGCCCACGGCACCCACTTCTCGCACCTGGTCTCGGACACCTCCCTCGAGGAGCTGCACGCCTTCGCAGCGGCTGCCGGCATTCCGGAGCGGGCCTTCGACGGCGACCATTATGACGTCGCCGAGGCCCGGTATGGAGCCCTCGTGGCCGCCGGTGCCGTGCCCGTCGAGGCACGGATCCTGGTACGCAAGCTGATCGGAAGCGGCCTTCGGATCCCGGCCCGGCGCCGCAGCGCCTCACTCAAGCTTCCCCTGCTGACCCGCTGGAACGAGGTGCTTCCGGGTCACGACGCGCTATTCCTGGACCTCCTGGACCGGTGGGGTGAGGAGCACCGCCGGTATCACGGCCGCACCCACCTCCTCGCGGTGCTCGAGGCGCTCGACCTGTTGACCGAACCGGCCGCACCGCCCCGCACCGTGCTGCTGGCGGCCTGGTTCCATGACGCCGTCTACCGCGGCATCGCCGGCCAGGATGAAGAGGAGTCCGCCCGCCTGGCGGAGGACCTGCTCCCGAAGACGGGGCTGCCCGGGGCCGACGTGGATGAGGTTGCCCGGCTGGTGCGGATGACCGCCGACCACCGCCCGGAGCCCGGAGACGACGACGGCGCCCTCCTCAGCGATGCTGACCTGTCCGTCCTCGGCGGGGACCCGGCCTCCTACGCCCGTTATGTGGCAGCCGTCCGGCAGGATTTTGCGCACATTGGCGACGAAGACTTCGCGGCCGGCCGCGCCGCCGTCGTCCGCAACCTGCTGGAACTCGACCCGCTCTTCCACACCAGCCGGGCAAGGGAGCTTTGGCTGGCAGCGGCGCACTGGAATCTACGCGGCGAGCTCGCCTGAGCGGAAGGCCGCCCGTCACGCCTTCGAGCGGAGGTGCTCGGCCAGGCGGTCGAACGACTCACGCCAGCCGACGCCGTGACCGTCCCGGTTGTCCAGAGTGTCGAAGGGGCCCTGCGTAAACGTCATCCGGGTGCCGCCGTCGATCTCCTCCAGCTCGAAGGTGACCTCGGTTTCATAGCCGCGGGTGCCGTCCGGTTTGTCCCAGGCGTGGGTGAAAACCAACAAATTCGGCGGTTCCACGTCCGTATGGACTCCGCTCCACCAGTGCTCTTGGCCTGTGTTGCCCTGGATCATGCAGGCGCGGTAGAAGCCGCCCACCTCCAGGTCGGCGTCGATGCTTTCACGCGGCGTGTGGAAGCCGCGCGGCCCCCACCAGGCCGGAGCCTGATCGAGGTCCGTCAGGGCCGACCACACTGTGGCGATAGGAACCTGGAACTCGCGGGTGATGACGAGCATGAGGTCATCGGGGAGCGCCTCAGGGCCGGCGCCCTGGCCAGCAGGACTTGCGGCATCAGGGCTGACGTGTTCGGACATTGCGGTTCCTCCTTGTCGGTTAGCGGTAGGCCTTGCTGTACGCCGTCACGAAAGGCCTGTCACTCGGGACAATCTGTTTGCCCAATGGCATCAGGGATACCGGGATGAGCTTGAGGTTGGCGATCGCCAGCGGAATACCGATGATGGTGACGGCCATCGCGAAGGCCGTGACCACGTGGCCGATCGCAATCCAGATGCCGGCCACGAGCAGCCAGACAACATTGCCGAGCAGCGAGAACACACCCGTGCCGCCGGGCCGGTCCACCACCGTGCGGCCGAACGGCCAAAGCGCATAGGAGGCGATCCGGAAGGAGGCGAGCCCCCAGGGGATGGTGACGATGAGCAGGCAGCAGACGACCCCGGCAAGGAAATACCCGATCGCGAGCCACAGCCCGCCAAAAACCAGCCAGATGATGTTCAGCAATGTCTTCATGGCCCCATTCTCTCCTGTACTTGCCTCATTCCGCCTAGGGTTTGCGCCCGGCAGTCCCCGAATCCCCGCCCGACGGACGGTCACGCATTGGGCGGACTTGGTCTGCGCCGGATCGGAAATGATACTTGGAGCATGCCAGCGTACCTGTTGCTTTCCCTGACCTTGCCGCCGCGGGAACTTGGGGTGATCCGGTGACGGCTATTGCGGGCATCGTCGGGCCTATTCTCGAGGTCATGACCTGGGTCGGGTTCGTCCTGGGGCTGCCGCTTCTGGCCTGGGGCTGGATATCGTTGCGGCGCCGGTGCGTGTGGGCCGAAACAACGGGCACCGTGATCAGCGCCGGAGGGTTCAAGGGTTACCGCTGGACGGACCAGGACGACGCGGACCACCGCTCCCTTCTGCCCGCCGCGGAGGCGCAAGGCCTGGTGGACGGGGCCGACGTCGTCCTCTTCTATGACGTGTGCCATCCGTCCCGCTGGGGGCTGGCGCCGCCCAAACGGGACCACGCCGCCTGGATCGTCGGCTGGATCCTGACCGGTACCGGTGCCGTGGCGACGGTCGGCGGCTTTGTCGTGCTGCTGTTCTGAGCACCGACTGGCCGCCGGTTAGGCCTGTTTCACCATGGCCGCTTCGACGTTGATCTTCACCTTGTCGCTGACCAGCAGCCCACCGGCTTCGAGGGCGGCGTTCCAGGTCAGCCCGAACTCCTTGCGGCTGATTTCCGCCTCGGCGCTGAACCCTGCGCGGGTGGCGCCGAAAGGATCCACGGCAACGCCGCTGAACTCGACCTCGAGGTCCACCGGTTTGGTGGTGCCGCGGATGGTGAGGTCACCCGTCAGGACGTAGTCCTCGCCGTCGCCCCGGATGGACGTGGCGTGAAAGGTCATCTCCGGGTGGTTCTCGACGTCGAAAAAGTCAGGGCCGCGGACATGGGCGTCCCGGTTGGCGTCGCCGGAATCGAAGCTGGCAGTCTCAACGCTCGCGTGCAGGCTGGAGTTGGCCAGGGAGTCGCCCACGCGGGCTTCGGCGGACGCCGCCTTGAAGCGGCCGCGGACCTTGCTGATGCCTGCATGGCGGACACTGAATCCGATTTCGCTGTGGGACATGTCCAGCGTCCAGACGCCGGGGATCAAACCTTCGGGCAGAGTCACAACGGTCTCCTTCGGCTCAGGGTGGCGGACCATACCCGCCGGTCGTCGGGGTACTCCCCTAATGAGCATGCTAACGGGGCGGCTGGTCCCCGGCTAGGGAGCGCGGCCGCGGAACGAGGGGCTGCGGAACCTACGGTTGCGGTGCCCCGACGCCAAGGCATTTGGTATCTGGTGCCCTGCGGGGTGCACCGTTAGTCTGGCCTGTAAAAATGACCCCGTATTGGTAGAAGCCTGATCCATCAACTCTTGTGAGGCATCATGGCCGGAACGCTGCGACGACGCACGAAATTCAATCTCGCGGCAGGCCTGCTGGCGGCGGGACTGCTCGTGACGGCCTGCCAGCCCGAGCCTCCCCGGCCGTCCCCGTCGGATTCATCGCAGCCGTCGCCTTCCACGTCCAGCTCGCCGCCCAGCCCGTCCCAGCCGGGCCCGAGCGGCACGGTCCATTTCACCGCGCAAGGAGACGTCGGGATCGGGTCAGGAGCAAAGAAAGTGCTCGACGCCATCGCGGAACTAAAACCTCAGCTGAACCTGGCCCTGGGGGACCTGGGTTACGAGTCCGGCATCGAGGAGCAATTCTGCGACATGGTCACGGGCAAACTGGGCACCGACCTGCCGTACCAGCTAGTGACCGGCAACCACGAGAGCGACGGCCACGAAGGGGACATCGAGAACTACATCCGCTGCCTGCCCAACAAACTTCCCGGGCTGCAGGGCGAATACGGAACGCAGTGGTACGCCGATGTCCCCGAAAAAGATCCCGTTGTCCGTTTCGTTCTGGTGTCCCCTGGCATCGACTTCCGGAACGGCCCGCTCGACTATTCGAAGGGCAGCGAGCGGTGGCGCTGGACCACCGACGCCATCGATTCGGCCAAGTCACAAGGTATACCGTGGACCGTCGTCGGCATGCACGTCCCCTGCTTCAGCGTGGGCAGATACGGCTGCCAGGCCGGCGAGGAATTCACCAACATGCTGATCGAGAAAAAGGTTGATCTGGTGCTTTCCGGCCACGACCACGTCTATCAGCGGACCCACCAGCTGAGCACGGGCGCCAGTTGCCCGGGGCTCAAGCCAGCCGCCTTCTCGCGGGGTTGCCTGGCCGATTCAGACGGCACGATGCGGCAGGGCCAGGGGACGGTCTTTGCAACCGTCGGAACGGGCGGCATCGGACTGTACGACATCAACAGCAAGGACCCCGAAATGGGCTACTTCGCGATGACATCCGGCAAGAACCGCAACCCCACGTTCGGCACGCTGGACGTGAAGGCGACGGCGGAGGAGCTCACTGCCAGGTTCGTTCCCGCGAAGGGTTACAGCCTCAAGGATTCATTCGCGATCCAGCGCGGATAGGGCTGAGGCTGCGGATCCGGCATCGGATCGGCTGCGCCCGCTTGGCCGGTGCCGGCGGCTAGGCCGGCACCCAGATACTGATCCAGTCCAGATAGACGTGGCCCTGGGTTTCCGGGGCGGGGCATCCCGTAAGGCAGGATTCGGTCTGCAGGACGAGGTGCATAGGCGCCGACGGCACGTCGGTGGTACTTGCGCCGAGGGACCGACCGTCAAGGAAAAACTCAACCCGCCCTGGGCTCCACTCCGTTGTGGCGACGTGCCACGAACTTGCTGACTGGTCAGAGTCAAATTTTGCGAAGGCATCAACGGGTCTAGCAAAGTGAAACGCGCCGTAAATTATCCTGGAGAGATCACCCTCGGGAAAGTCGATTTCACCGTCCCGAGGCCAGACGCCGCTGTCAGGCCATAGGAGCCATGCCGTCTTGTACCCGGGCATCGGGTCAGCACGGTAGCGAACGGAGTATCGCCCGTAAAGGAGGCTGTTGGCGCGCGGCGGGTTAATGCTGGCGTTGGGAAACTTGGGGGCGGGCGCTGCCCCCATAATGATCCCGTTTTCGGAGTGCAGGAACCAGTCCAACATTCCGTTTTGGACGCTGAGCACTTTGGTTGGGTAGTAGCCCGTTTTGGTGCCGTAAAGTTGCCGTGCAGTGTCCGGCGTGCCGTCTTTGTAACCCTCAGTCCAACGCTCTTCGTACAACGGCCCCGGGAAGGCGCCGAGCGGGACGTCGCCCGCGGTGAAATCCTCCATGAAGACTTGCTTCCACCCGGGCAGGTCGCCCACCGGGCTCACGTCGGCAGTGCGGTCGGAGTTGGGGGACGGAGTGCGCGCACGGGGCGCCGCAGGCTTCTGCGGCGGGAGCGTGGCCGATGCAGTGCCCGGGGGCGGGAGCGTGGCCGATGCAGTGCCCGGGGGCGACGCGGACTCCGCGCCGAAGGGACGCTCGGGCCGGGGAGCGGACCCTTCCCCGCATCCCGCGAGAACCAGTACGACGGCAGGAACAAGCGCCAACCGGGAGCTTCGGAGCCTCGTTCGTCCAGCAGCGCGTCGTACGGATGTCCGCATCGGGTCAGTCTCGCACGTCCAAAGCCGGGCAATCAACAGGCTTTCCCGGCCCCGGCGCCAGTTTTCAGCGCAACTCCTGGATTCAGGCACTCAAAGGTTCAACTTAACCCAAGGTTTCCGGAAGGTGACGGAAGCAGTATTTAGCCGGGGGAAATGTACCTAAATGCCCACAATCAACCAGCCTTACGGCTGTGCTTGCCGGTTCGCGCTCGGGCAAGCTGTGGCTGGGGCAGCAGACTACGTCGTTGAGTGGTGAGGCCGATGTCCATCCCGAATCTCAAACCACAGTTGCGCCCCCAGACAACGCCTCCGCCGACTGGTCCTTCAGTAAGCGTGGTCATTCCTACCCTCAATGAGGCAATGAACCTGCCGTGGGTGCTCCGCCGGATGCCGGCATACGTGGATGAAGTGGTCATAGTCGACGGGCGTTCCCTGGACTGCACCGTCGATGTTGCGCGTGCCCTGCGGATGGACGTCGTGGTTGTAGCCGAACCTCGCTCGGGCAAGGGCAACGCCGTGCGGGCGGGATTTGCCGCTGCTTCCGGCGACATCATTGTCATGCTCGACGGCGACGGCAGCATGGATCCGCAGGAAATCGGCTGGCTCGTCACGCCGCTCCAGCACGAATACGATTTCGTCAAGGCCTCCCGATACGTCACCGGCGGCGGCTCGGATGACCTGACCAGGCTGCGGAGCTCCGGCAATCGGGTGCTGACCAAGTTGGCCAACGCCGTCCTGCACAGCGGCTTCTCGGACCTTTGCTACGGATACATTGCCCTGCGCCGGGAATGCGTGGAGATCCTGGAACTGCAGTCCGACGGCTTTGAAATCGAGACCGAGCTGATTGTCCGGGCCTCAAGAGCAGGGCTGCGGATAGCCGAGGTCCCCAGCCACGAGTTGTGCAGGATCTCCGGAAAGTCCAACCTGCACACCTTCCGCGACGGGTGGCGGGTATTGCGCACCCTCGCCATGGGAACGCGTTCTCTGGGAGGCGCCCACCGCCGGCGCCCGCCCCGAAGCCCTGCGTCGGGTCAAATACAAGTACCCCAGCGAGATGTTCCCGCACATCCCAACTGATCCCCAGAGTGTCCTGGGCCTGCGGCCGGGGGCCTAAGATGTCCCACGCCGCAGCCTTTCCCACGATTTCCGTGGTCATTTGCTCCTACACTGAGGACCGTTGGGACAGGTTGATGGGGGCGCTGGACTCCGTCCGGGCCCAGACCCGCCCCCCGCAGCAGACGATCGTCGTCGTCGACTACAACATGGACCTCTACAAGCGGCTGATCTTCACCGTCCCCGACGTGGTGATCGTCGAGAACAACGGGCCGAAGGGTCTCTCCGGTGCCCGCAACACTGGAGCCGCCGTCGCTAAGGCTACGGTGGTGGCCTTCCTCGACGACGACGCGGAAGCAGCCCCGGACTGGATCGAACGCCTCGCCGCCATGTATGACGATCCGGATGTGCTGGCAGTTGGCGGACGGGTTGAGCCGCGCTGGGAGGCCGGCCGGCCGGGGTACTTCGCGGAAGAGCTGGACTGGATTGTCGGCTGCACCTACCGGGGCATGCCCAAGGTCGCGGCTGAAGTCCGCAATGTCATTGGTGCGAACATG
Organism: Arthrobacter sp. B3I9; assembly: GCF_030816935.1. Taxonomy (NCBI): domain Bacteria; kingdom Bacillati; phylum Actinomycetota; class Actinomycetes; order Micrococcales; family Micrococcaceae; genus Arthrobacter; species Arthrobacter sp. B3I9. Next base: position 647,854 of record NZ_JAUSYO010000001.1, on the reverse strand, counting down.
TCTTTCCGGGCTGACGTCGTGGACCGCGTCGGCGGGTTCAACCCCTCGCTGGGACGCCAAAACACCCTGCCCCTCGGCTGTGAAGAGACGGAGCTCTGCATCCGGGCCGTCCTTGGTGCCCCCGGCTCGCGGGTTGTCTACGAACCCGCAGCGGTCGTGCAGCACCACGTTCCGGCCGTGCGCGGTACGTTCCGCTATATGCTGTCGCGCTCCTGGTCGGAGGGGATCTCCAAGGCTCAGGTCAGCCGGATCGTGGGCCACAAGCGCGCTCTGGGACCTGAACGCCGCTACATCAGGCAGGTGCTGCCGCGGGCGGTCTTTGCCGGTATCCGCGGCTGGTTCCGGGGCGATGACCCCGCAGGCCTGGAGCGTGCAGGGGCGATCGTGGCCGTATTTGCCGCAACCGCAACCGGTTACCTGCGGGGCCGCCGCCTGCGTGCAGTTCCGGTGGCGAAAACAGCCCCGACGCCGACGGACGAGTTGTGGCGGGAAGTCCAGTGAAGCACCGGGCCCCCATAATGTGCTGCCGCAGCCGATACGACGTCAGGAAGTTCCCATCATGAGCCAGTCCGAAAAAGGCGTCGTCCAGCAGTCGGGCGCCGCTGGCGGCGCCGGATTCGACATCCATGGTGTGGTCGGAATCGAGGTTGCTGCGGGCACGCCCGGGGAGTCGCAGCTGCGGGACATGCTTGCCCCCTTTCTCGGAAAATCCGCCGCTGCCCGGTGGCTTTCCATCAGCGGAACGATATCTCCCGTTACCGGTCAGTCCTACGCGGAGGACGCCTACCGCTTCACCGAGAACTCGCTCTATCTCCCCGCGGACCGCGTCCAGATCATTGAAACGGCCGAGGGTTACCGGATCCAGGGCAGTGGCGAGCTGCTGACCGCGGTTATTCCCCTGCTGGACAGGCTCTGCGTCCTTGAAGAGACCGCGATGGTCCATGCCGCCGTCGTCGATTTCCGCGGCTCCGGAGTCCTGCTTCCGGCCTGGGGGGGCGTGGGCAAGACCAGCACGGTGGCCAAACTCGTTGCCACGCCCGGTGTCGGTTTCATGGCAGATGACTGGGCCTTCCTGGGCGCAAACGGCATGCTCAAGGGCTACGCGAAGCCGATGTTCATCAAACCCCACCACCGGGTTATCTACCCGCAGTTGTTCCAGGGAGCCCGCAAACCCCTGGCTCCGGGCTGGCTCACGACTCCGGTGGCCCACCTCGCCACAGCTGTCCACCCGGTGATTGTGCGTTATCCGAAGACGGCCGCCTTCACCAGGCGCTGGTCCCCGGAGCACCGGATGGTGCACCCTGAACAGGTCTTCGGGCCCGAGCGGATCTCATCAGCGGCACCGGCCCGGCTTGCCGTCTTCTTGGAGCGCTACGACGGGGCAAAGGCACGCCTCGAACCCCGCAGCGCCGACTGGATGACGTCCCGGATTGTGGGCAACTTCCATTCCGAACTGCCTATGGTTTCCCGTCGCCTCGTCGAAGCCTTGGGTGCGTCCGGCCTGGTTCCGTTGGCGGAACACTTCGGGGAGAAAGCCGCCGTCGTACGCCGTGCCCTCGACGACGTGCCGTGCTCGCTGCTCCGTCTGCCCGCCTCCTGGTCCGCGGACCAGGCCTCAGACTTCGTCGCAAACATGGTGCGCTCAAAGCTTGACGGGTGAGGTGAGCGCACGTGGTCCAACTCGACGTCTCGGTTATTGTTCCGGCCCGAAACGCTGCTGCCTGGCTGCGCGAATGCCTGGAGTCCATTACCGGGCAGGGGCCCCGTGAGGTGATCGTGGTTGACGGTTGTTCGACCGATGACACGGTGGCCATCGCCCGTTCCTTGGGGGCCCGGGTCCTCTCCGACGAGGGCCGGGGGCTGCCCACGGCGCGGATGCTGGGCGTCCGGAGCGCTCAGTGCGACCTGGTCGCGCTGATAGACGCTGACGTCGTCCTGCCGCCCGGCAGCCTGGAGCGGCTCATTCGCGAATTTGAGGCCGGCGGTTTTGACGGCCTCCAGTTCGGGCTTGCCAGCGAGGCCGACGGGCCCGGCTACTGGGGGTCGGCCCTGGCCTGGCACCACAACCACAGCCGGGTACGCTCCTGGTTCGGAGTCTGCGCCACGCTCATCCGCCGTGACTTGCTGCTGTCAATGGGATTCGATGACTCCTTCATCTCCGGGGAAGACGTTGAGCTGCGGATTCGTCTCGAGAAGGACAGCTACCGGATCGGCGTGTCGTCGTCGACCGTAGTGCGGCACCGGTTTGCCGACACCTTCGCCGGGGCACGCGACCAGTGGGAACAGGACGGTTCGGGAATCGCCCGAACCATCCGCAAACATCCCGCACGCGCTGGCTGGATGGTGGTACTCCCCCTGCTCGCTACCGTCCGCGGCGTAGGAATGTCGCTGGTAAGGGCACCCCGCTTCCTGCCGTACTGGCCGGGCTTCTTCCTCTTCAACTACCGCTCCATGGCCAGCGAAATCCTGCGCCCTGCCGGACAGCCGCTATCTGTGGGCGGGAACGCGGCGTGGCTGGCCGCGGCGAGGGTGGCCCCGATGGTGGCCGGCTTCCTGTTCTGGGCCCTGGTGGCCCTCGTGCTGCCTCCCGCGCAGACCGGCCTGGGGTCCGTGGTGATCTCGGCGGCCCTCCTCACCGTGCAGCTGGGCATGTTCGGAGTGGGTCCGGCCACGTTGACGCTGTTGCCTGGCGAAACCGACGGCGGCCGTCGCCTCATCGCCACGAGTCTGCTCACCGTGGCGACCTTTTCCCTCGCTGCGGCTCTCGGGCTCGCGGCCGGCACAAATGCATTCGGTTCGGGCGTCGGGGAGGCGTGGGAGGACCCCGCGGTGACGGTGTTGTTTCTCGCCACAGCAGTCCTTGCCGCCGTCGCCTACCAGCTGGACCACGTCGGCCTTGCCCAGGAACGCGCTGACCGGGCGCTCATCCGCAGCGTGGTTCAAAGCGTGGTCCAGCTCGCCGTGGTGGCGGCTGCTTTTATCCTTGGAATCCATCAACTGTCGGTCGTGATCGCCGCGGTCTCTGCCGGCGCGCTGGCCAGCGTGGTCGTCGGGCTGCGCCAGCTCCGCCGGGCCCACGTCTCCCCCGACTGGCGGCATGGGCTACGGTCACGGCACGCCCTCAAAATCCTGAAGCCCGGGCTGCCCAACCATGCCCTGATGCTTGCTGACCGTGCGCCCGGATACCTTCTTCCCCTGATCGTCGCAGCCACCCTGGGACCCGCAGCGACAGCAGCTTGGTACATCGTGTGGATGATGGCCTCGGCTGTGTTCTTCGTGCCGCAGTCGGCCGGGTTTTCGCTCCAGACCGCGCTGGCGGGTACGCGTTCCCGGCCCGGGCTTGTCACCTCGGCCATCCGAGCCAGTCTTCTGCTCACGCTGGTGGCCGGTGGGATGCTGGTGTTTGTCGGCCCCTTCCTGCTCCGTTTCCTCGGCCGGGATTACGCCTCAGCATGGGTGCTGATTCCCATCCTCGTTCCCGCGCTCCTCCTGAGCTGCATCACGCAGGTCTACTACGGGCTGTGCCGGGCACAGGGCCGACTCTTTGAATCCACAGCTCTCGCCGTGTGCGCCGCGGCCCTAGTTCTGGCACCCGCTCCGCCAGTGGCACATACATTTGGCCTCGCGGGTGTCTCCACGCTGTGGTCCCTGGCGCAATCCGCGGTTGCCTTGATCGCCAGCTGGCGCCTGTTCGTACTGACCCGCACCAAGGCGTCCCCTCGGGCCGCCCAAGTTCCTTCGTCCGCAGGCCAAGAGCCGACCCAGATGGAGACACCATGACACACGATCCGACCAGTACAGTAGCCGTCATGACGGGGCGCAGCCCGAAGGACACTCTCCGATCCGGTACGGAACCCCCGGCAGGCCACAAACCCCGCGTGGCGCCAGGGTGGCAGGCAGTATTACTCGCCGCCCTGGCCGCCGTAGCCCTCACCCTCGGAACCTGGGGCCTGCTTAGCGTGGATCCCCGGCGCATCGGAGGGGCCGGGCTGATCGGGGTGCTGCCGCCCATCTATTTCTTTGCGCTCGCCCTGAGTCTGGGCGGATTCCTCGCCTCACTAAGCCTGCCCCGGATCTATCCAGCCCTACAGACGTGGCAGATTTTGGTGACGGTATTTATCCTGCATGGCGCCGACCCCCTCATTCACGGACTCCCGCGGCTCGAGGCGAGCTACCGGCATCTCGGGATCGCGGACACCATATCCCAGTCGGGCCAGCTGAACCCCGCCTTGGACGCGTACTTTAACTGGCCAGGGTTTTTCGACCTGCTGGGCATGCTTTCCGGTTCGACCGGCGCCAAGGATCTGGCTGGTCTGGCGACGTGGGCTCCCGTCGGAATCAACGTCCTCCTTCTGGCCCCGCTCCTGGCACTGGCAGCCCGGCTGACCGCCCACCGGCGCCACGCCTGGACCGCCGTCTGGCTTTTCTACCTGACGAGCTGGGTCGGCCAGGACTACCTCGCCCCCCAGGCCTACGCCTTCATCCTGCTGGTCACCCTCCTCGCGTGCATCCTGAGTAGCTTTACCGGGTGGGCCTGGCGGACCGACCAGAACCGGTTAACCACCGCATTGGCGCGGATCGTGCGGAAACTTGACCCCAGCATGCCTCCCCACGGCCTGCCCGGACCGCCCAGGGCAGAAAGCGCCGTCCTGGTGGTGGTGTGCGCGGTCCTTCTTCTGGCCATGACCGCTTCCCACCAGCTCACACCGTTTGCGGCAATCCCGATCCTGGCCGCCTTCCTGCTGACAGGCCGGCTGCGACTGCGCTTTCTGCCCGTGCTGGCGGTGATGCTGCCGGTGGGGTGGCTGGTATTTGCTGCCTCGACCTACCTGCAGGGCCACTACGAACAGCTGTTCGGATCCTTCGGCAACATCGGAGCCAACGCCTTCGGCAGCCTGGGTTCCAGAGTGTCCGGGAGCGACTCCCACCAGTTTGTCGTCTACACCCGCTTGGCCGAAGTAGGGGTGTTGTGGCTGCTCGCTGCCGCCGGGGCTGTTCTGGGCCGCCGGCGCGGGGCACCATGGCTCACGGCGGCCGCGGGCGCAGTGGCGGTGGTGGTCCTCATCCCGGTCCAGCCCTACGGAGGCGAGCTGCTGCTGCGCATCTACCTCTTCAGTCTGCCCTTCACTGTGTGCCTGGCCGTGCTGCCGCTGATGTCGGACAAACCAGGCAGCCTGGGTCTGCCGCGGACAGTCGCACTCTTCGTGCTCGGTGCCGTTCTCTCCACCACCACCATCGTGACCAGGTACGGCAACGACATCATGGAGAGTTTCACCACCGACGAAGTCGCACTGGTAAACCGTCTGTACGATCTGGCACCACCCGGTTCCAAACTGATCGAAGCGGTCCACAACACCCCCTGGAAGTTCGAGCATTACGCCGGCTACGACTACCGGGCGTTGGTCCCCGCTGAATTCCGGCCCGGCGCGAGCCCGCTGACCTGTGATGCTGCCAACCAGATCGCCGGCCGGACCGGCGCCTACCTGATCGTCACAGTCAGCCAGCTTCACGCCGCAGAACTCCGCGGGTCGACACCCGCCGGGGACCTTCGGAATTTTGTCTCTACTTGCAGCGCGAACCCGGGCTGGACGAGGATTGCCGAGAATGACGACGGCGTAGTTTTCCACATCCAAGGAGCAGGAAATGGCCATTGAACACCGCTACCTAAGCTACGCCACGGCCGCGATAGCGATAGCCGCAATACCGCTGTCATTCTTCGGTCCGGATGGCCTCCGGCTGGCCGTCATCGGGCTGTTAATGCTCGCCGGTCCGGGAACAGCCTTGGTTCTGCTGCTGAGGTTTGGCCCCCCGCCCACTGCGGAGAGCGGCGGAGCGGTGCCGCTTGCCATCGCCGTCGCCATCGCCTTCAGCCTTGCGATGTCAACGCTCGTCTCGACGGCGATGATCTACGCGCGCCTCTGGTCACCACCCGTGGGCGTGTGCATCCTGTCCCTCCTCACGCTCGGCCTGCTGGCGCTTGAGGCCAAGCGGGCCGGGGCCTCCCTGGCAGGTGCCAAATGATAGTTATCCTCACCGGCCTGGCCGCCATAACCTCGCTCGTTACCTGTGACGTGTTCCGGGTACTCCACCCGGAAAAGCCGCTCCCCCGGGCTGCGGCCTATGCGACCGCCGCCCTCCTTTCGGTAGTGGTCATCTCTGTTGTGGCGCAGCTGGTGCGCCTTCTCTAGCGGAACGCAGCTTGCGTGCCGCTGAACCCGTCCCCAGATATTCCGGGACTACTCAAAACAATCCCCAACAGATTCTGAGGTAGATCAAATGAGAACAATAAAGACCCTCGGCTCCGCAGGCTCCCTCGGGCTGCTCGTTGCCGGTTCACTCGTTTTCGGTTCCGCCCAGTCGGCCTCCGCCACCACTTGCGGTACCGTGGCCGCGAACTCCTTTCCGGGAACCGTTTCGACGGCCACGAGCTTTGAAACCAACGGCTTTTGCGACTTCAAGCCTTCGGTAGGAGGAGACGGCACCGCCACCATGTCAACCTCCCAGAGAAACTCCGGGACCCGCTCCGCCAAGCTGCATGTGACTGACACGTCCGGCTCCATCGCAAACCTCTCGACGCCCGCGTTCCCCTCGGGAACCAAGACCGTCTACGCCGACGGCTGGTTCAACATCACCACCGCGGGCGTCAGCGGCAACAACGTGCCGTACTTGCGCTTCTTCTCAGGCACCACCCGGATTGCCGACACTTACCGGTACAACAGCAACGGGCAGATGTGGCTGCGCGTAACGTCCCCCAGCGGCTTCGTGTACACGAAGCTGACAAGCGGAAGCGTCTCTATGGGGGCCTGGCACCGCGTGGCCATGCGAGTCACGACTAACGGCTCCAAGTCAACGGTTCAAGTGTGGCTGGACGGCGCCCTGAAGTACTCCAGCAGCGCCGTCAACATCAACGCCACCAGCCTGAGCAAAGTCCAACTCGGGGCCGAGCACAACCGGCAAAAGGGCGACGAGTTCATCGATGACGTCACCATCAAGCGTTAGAGGATGCTGGCCGGAGCCTAGACCGATTTCGCCGCGTTGACGAAGGCGCGGACCTTGTCCAGATCTTTGACGCCTCGGGCCGCTTCAACGCCGGAGGATACGTCCACACCCCACGCTCCCGCCTGCACCGCGGCGTCGGCAACGTTGGTGGGGGCAAGCCCACCGGCCAGAAGCCACTCGCGTCCAGCCAGACCCAGCGCCTGGACCGACGAATAATCCCACGCGGCCCCGGACCCCGGCACCGCAGCGTCGATCAAAAGCAGCTCCTCGCCCCAGCTGCTGAACGCCTCCGGGCCTGACTCCATGGTCACGGCCCGGATGACCTTCAGGCCGGCCTCATGCACGGCCCGAACATCGTCCGGAGTGCGTTTGCCGTGCAGCTGGACCCACGCCAGACCGGCAGAGCGGGCCAGTGCGACAGCATCCGAGGCCGGCTCGTGCCGAAAGACACCCACCGCGGCGACACCCGCGGGAACGTGTACCAGGAGTTCCCTGGCGCGGTCCGGGGTCACCTGACGCGGGCTGGGGGTGAGGACAAAACCGACGGCGTCCGCGCCGGCTCCGACAGCGGCCAGGACGGACTCGGGGGTGCTGAGGCCGCACACCTTGACGAACATTCGACTCCTTTTAAAGGGTTCCTCCCTCGACGTTAGCAAGTTGTAGCAGGGCCTGCCGACCATACCCCCGGCGATCGGGCCGTTCTCCGCGGTCCGGCTAGGCTGGAGCGATGGAAATCATCCGCTACGCCGGCCTGAAACCCCAACCGTGGCGCAACGGCGGCGGGGTGACCAGGGAAGTGGCCGCGTTCCGCTCCCCTGAAGCGGACACAGCGGCTCCGGCGGACATCGGCGCCGCGCCCGCCGTCCGGGGCCAGGACGCCGGCTGGCAGTGGCGGGTCAGTATCGCCGACGTTTCCAAGGCTGGCCCGTTCTCCCCCTTTCCCGGTATGGACCGCGTTCTGACCGTCATCGAGGGGGACCTGCTGCTCCTGAGCGTGGACGGCGTCGAGCATCCGCTCGAGAAGTACCGCCCGTTCCGGTTTTCCGGCGACGCCGCCTCCTCCGGTACCCTGCCCACCGGTGATGTCCGCAACCTCAACGTGATCACCCGCAGCGGCGCCTTCAAGGGATACACGTCAATCGTCGAGCTTTCCAAGAAAAGGGCCCATCCCGTGTTCGAAGGCCAGCTCGGCATCCTGCTCCAGGGCCAGGCCACAGTCAGCCCGGGCATTGCTGTCGCGGGGTCCGGGGCGGAACCCGACCCTGCATCGGCCAGCGGTACGGACCTGCCTGCCGGGCCGGAGACACTCGAGCGCTACGACGCCGTCGTCGGCTCAGACACGGCCACGCCGGAGATCCTGGGCCGGGGGTTCCTGGCCGTGGTGTCCATTGACCAGGTGGCGGGCGGGTTGTGACCCTTCTGGGTTAACATAGGACCAAGGCCTCCTCCCCCGGCCTCCGGACGACGGTTCAGTACCCGGCACGCGACAAGACTGGCCACAGGAGCCGTCATGTCATGGTTGATCCTCGTTCTTTCGGGGGCACTGGAAGCCGTCTGGGCCGCCGCCCTGCACCGCGCAGCACAGGCGAGGGGCTCGCGCCGGCTGGTCCCGGCCTTCGTCTTCCTGATCGCCGCCGCCGCCAGCACAGCCGGCCTGGCTGTCGCGATGCAGTCAATCCCGACCGGAACGGCATACGCCGTGTGGGTGGGGGTCGGCGTCGTGCTGACCTCCGGTTACGCAATCGCGGCCAAGGTGGAACGGCCGACGGCCGCCCGCATAGTCCTGCTGTGCGGGATCACTGCCTGCGTGGCCGGCCTGAAAGTGGTGGCCTGAGCATGTCCCGTCCGTCGGCGCTTTCCTGGACCATCCTGCTCTGCTCTGCCGTGCTGGAGGCAGTCTGGGCCACCGCGCTGGGGCTCTCCGACGGGTTCACCCGGCCGCTGCCCACCGTCGTCTTCGCCGCCACCGCCACCCTCAGCATGGTGGGTCTGGGGGTGGCCGTGAAACGCATCCCGCTCGGCACGGCGTATGCCGTGTGGGTGGGGATCGGCGCGGCACTGACGGTCTGCTGGGCCATGGCCACCGGTGCCGAACCCGCCAGTCCGCTGAAGCTGCTGTTCATCGCCGGAATCGTTGGCTGCGCGGCAGGCCTCAAGCTCCTGCCGGTGGCGGAGCAGACGGACCCGGTGGCGCAGAAGCCGCCCGCCTCCCCGGAACCTCCCCACCTTTAAGGCAGTACGACGGCGTGTGCCCGGGACACGCCGTCGTACCCGCAGCCCAACAAACCATAGGTGGGGAAACCGCTGCCAGCAGGGGCCACAACCGGAGCCGGAATAGCCTCGCGCGTCCCGGGGTTCTTGGCAGGGACGGAACTACCCGGAGTTGTTCAACGCGCGAATGGAGCCCCAGATGACGGCAGCAACAGTCCAGCTCGGCGACGGCCTTACGGTCAGTCCCCTGGGTTTCGGGGGCATGGCCCTGACGCCCGTGTACGGCGACGTGGATCCGGCCGAAGCCCTCCGGACACTGCACCACGCGGTGGATGCCGGCGTCAGCTTCATCGACACGGCGGACATCTATGGCAGCGGCAGCAACGAGGAGCTGATTGCCCGGCTGCTCAAGGAGCGCCGCGGCGAAGTGCAGCTGGCCACCAAGTTCGGCCTCGTAGGCTCACCGTCGGCCGGCTATACCGATATCCGGGGTGATGCCGCCTACGTGCGCCAGGCCGTGGACCGCAGCCTGCAACGGCTGGGCACCGACACCATCGACCTGTACTACATGCACCGCCGTGACCTCCGCGTTCCGATTGTGGAAACCGTGGAAGCCATGGCGGGGCTGGTGCAGGCCGGTAAGGTCCGGCATCTGGGCCTGTCCGAAGTGACCGCCGAGGAGCTGCGCGAGGCCAGCAGCATCCACCCGATCGCCGCCGTCCAGAGCGAATGGTCCATCTGGAGCCGCGACGTGGAACGCAACGTCGTTCCGGCTGCGGCCGAACTCGGCGTCGGCTTCGTACCCTACGCGCCGCTGGGGCGCGGATTCCTCACCGGCACCGTGGACACCTCGGCGCTGGGCAGCGGCGACTTCCGCCGCAAGATCCCGCGCTTTTCCGACGACGCCGCCAGCGCCAACCAGGGTGTGGTGGCAGCGGTGCAGGCCATCGCTGCCGAGCTGAGCGTGGACGGGCAGGCAGCAACCCCGGCCCAGGTGGCGCTGGCCTGGCTGCTCGCCCAGGGCCGGAAGCTGGGACTGCCCGTGGTTCCGATTCCCGGCACGCGCAGGACGGCCCGGATCGACGAGAACTGGGGAGCACTGGCCCTCACGCTCGACTTCACCGCAGCGCAACTTGAGCAGCTCGACGCCGCCGCGGACGCCGTCGTGGGGTCCCGCTCGGCGGATCCCAACTGGGTGTCTGAGGGCCGGGAATAGCGCCTCCGTAGACTGGAGCCCATGGACTCGCTCATTTACGACCTACGTGACATCACCATCCGCCGGATCTCGGTCAGCGAGATGGACAACAACGTTTATCTGCTCACGGGCAAGGCCTCCGGCGCCCAGCTGCTGATCGACGCGGCCGATGACCTGGCCGCCATCCAGCGGCTGCTTGGGGACGCCGCCGCCGATACATCCGGGACGTCGAAGCTGGAGCTGGTTGCCACCACCCACCAGCACTGGGACCACGTCCGCGCGCTGCCGGGCCTTGTGGAGGCCACCGGCGTGAAGACGGCGGCCGGGACGGACGATGCCCCGGAGCTACCGGTGCCGGCGGATGTGCTGGTCAACGACGGCGACGCCGTCCACTTCGACGGCTTCGACCTGACGGCCGTTCACCTGCGCGGCCACACGCCGGGTTCGATTGCCCTCGTGTACCGCGACCCGGACGGCCCGGCGCACATCTTCTCCGGCGACTCGCTGTTCCCCGGCGGCGTCGGCAACACCCAGAAGGATCCGGAACGGTTCGCCCAGCTGCTCGCCGATGTAAGCGAGCGGCTGTTCGAGATCTATCCGGACGACACGGTGGTGCACCCGGGCCACGGCAAGCCAACCACCCTCGGAGCCGAGCGCCCGCACCTGGAAGAGTGGCGCGCCCGCGGCTGGTAAAAACCCCATCGATTGCTCCCCACCGGCCCCCTCGCCTCGCAAGCTCGGCCAGGGAACCCTGCCGGCGTGGGCCCAAACCGCCGTTATGAACCTTCTAAACGGCGGTTACGGAGCAATCGATGCTGGTTAAGCTGGGGCCACGACGGCCGGGTTCCCTGACCGAGCTTGCGAGGTTAGGGAGCGGTTGGGGATTAGCGGCTGCGGCGTTCGTTCGACGCCGGAGCGGATGCGCGGCGGGGGCCGCTGCGTGCCGGACGGCCCTCGCCGGAGCGGCCGTTGCCGCCGCCGGAGTACGATCCGCCCGAGGTGCCGCCGGTGTTGGAGGACCAGACAGCCTTGTTGCCGCCGCTGGCCGCACCGGCGCCGGCGGAGCGCTGTCCGCCGCCTGAACGCGAGCCTGCACCCGCGCCCGCGGCGGCGCGCTGGCCGGTTGCCGGGCGTCCGCCGCGCTGTCCGCCGGAGGAAGCCGGGCGTCCGGTGCCTCCGCGGGGAGCGTCGCTGCGGGTAATGCGTGAGTCTGTGCGTCCATCCGAGCCGCGGCCGGCCGATGCGCGGCCGCCTGCGGCCGGAACATCGTTGTGGTGCGCGTAGGCCGTGGTCCGTCCGCGGGCGTTGCGGCGTGCAGCGCGCTCGGCGTCGGCACGGTCCTGGTTCTGCTCCGCGACGCGGTCTGCCGCGTTGCGGGCTGCGGCCTGGCCTTCGTAGGCCACGGCGCGGCGCTCGGAACGGGGCAGGTCCGTGCGGGGAGCCTCGGCTCCAACACGTCCGCGTCCGCCTCGGCCGCCACGGCCACCCGCGGTGGGAGAGGCCTGGCGACGGGCGCGCTTGCGCTCGGCGTTGGCTCCGGTGGAAGTGCCGCCGCCCTGGTTGGACTTGGCCGCCAGCAGCGCGGCGCGGGTGCGCGGATCGATCTTGTCGGCCATTTCACCGACCAGTTCGGCTACCAGCGGGGAGTTCGCGGTGACACGCTCGAAGTTGACCTCGACGCCGGCAGCCTTCATCAGCTTCTTGACGTCGGACTGCTGCTCCGGCAGGGTCAGCGTGACCACGGTGCCGTCGGAGCCGGCACGGGCGGTACGGCCCGAGCGGTGCAGGTATGCCTTGTGCTCCGTGGGCGGATCCACGTGGATGACCAGTTCGACGTCGTCGACGTGGACGCCGCGGGCCGCGACGTCGGTGGCCACCAGGACGCGGACGTCACCGGAGGAGAACTCGGCCAGGTTGCGGTCACGGGCGTTCTGCGAGAGGTTGCCGTGCAGGTCGACGGCGGGAATCCCCGCATCGGTGAGGGTCTTTGCCAGCTTGCGGGCGTGGTGCTTGGTGCGCATGAAGAGCACGCGGCGGCCGGCACCGGATGCAAGCTCGACGATCAGCTGCTTCTTGACGGTCTGGTCGTTGACCACGAGCACGTGGTGCTCCATGGTGGTCACCGCGGCCTGCGGATCATCAACGGAGTGCGTCAGCGGGTTGGACAGGTAGCGCTGGACGATCTTGTCCACGCCGTTGTCCAGGGTGGCGGAGAACAGCAGGCGCTGGCCCTGGCTGGGGGTCATGTCCATGAGCTTCTTGACCACAGGCAGGAAGCCGAGGTCGGCCATGTGGTCGGCCTCATCCAGGACGGTGATCTCGACGGCTTCGAGGGTCAGGATGCGCTGGCGGATCAGGTCCTCCAGGCGGCCCGGGCAGGCGATGACGATGTCGACGCCGGCGCGCAGGGCCTTTTCCTGGCGCGCCTGCGAGATGCCGCCGTAAATCACGGTGGTGTTCAGCCCCATGGCCTTGGCCATCGGCTCAATGGTGGCGTTGATCTGCGTGGCGAGTTCGCGGGTGGGGGCGAGGACCAGGCCCATGGGGCGGCCGGGCTTGCGGAAGTGCTTGGCTTCCCGCTCGGCGAGTCGTGCCACAAGCGGGATGGCGAAAGCGATCGTCTTGCCCGAGCCGGTGCGGCCACGGCCCAGGACGTCGCGTCCTGCCAGTGTGTCCGGAAGGGTCTTGACCTGGATGGGGAACGGGGTTTCGATCCCCTGGGCGGTGAGGGTGTCGGCGAGGGCCTTGGGCGTGCCGAGGGCAGCAAAAGTAGTCATATAGTCAAAGGTCTTTCAGGCGGTATCCGTGCGGATATCGGCCCCGATGCCGGTTGGCAAGGGGGTTCGCCGAAGAAAAGTCAGGTGATCAACCGGGCCTCCACCAGCCTTGCGGCAGCGGCGGTCGGGACCAAATAGAACGCGTTCATCGACGCAGGATGTGCCTCTCACATGAAAAAAGCCCACTCCGCCAGCTGATTCCGGAGGAATCCAGCAGGGGAACCGGTTGATGAACCGGACCGATCATTCAAGACCAAAGTGGGCATCACTGCACATCAAGTTCCACCAGTCTACCATCTGCGGCGGCCCTCTCGTTTCCAGCCT